>NZ_JABXKI010000239.1 GCF_017115095.1 Nostoc sp. NMS4
AGTTTATTAAACTGGCACTTTAGTATTAATTTTCCATAAAAGTAACGCAAGAACCTAGATATCAAAACAATAAACAAATTTACTTTTGAGCGCAAGGCTTTTGATCAATTGCTCGGATACTACGTTCTATCGCTAATTGAAAGACGATTTGAACCAGATATCAAACCGATAGCCCGCTTAGGCATATATTTTAGCCGCTACGCATACCTCCATGAGTTCCCTGTAGATCAGGTTATTAATCCTAAAACTTTTCCGCAGTTCTTAATTTGGTTTGAAAAACGAGCGCAAGAAATATAGAAGCTGATGTAGATAACAAAGCCGAGACCAAAAACATTTCCCAAAATTGGGAATAATTCACCAACCATCTGGGTAATCCTGGATGGTTTTCTGGTTTACTAGAAGATAAGCAAATGGGTGTTCACCATGATTGATTTACTGTCCGAGGATTTAAAGCACTCCGAGAAATACTTTGGCTGTAGTATTGATGTTTGGCGCGATGATAGGCGCAGATGCTATTTGGCTGAATTATATGCCCCGGTACGCAACAGAATGTTGATGCAACAAAGGCAAGCATTCTCAGATATTCAATCGGCTGTAGCTTACATGAAGAAACAGATCGATAAATACTATTCGCAAGGTTGGTATAAAGGCTGCATTATTGACGTGTGGTTTGAGCTACGCCTTGGCTGCTACTTGGCTGAATTATATGTACCCGTGCAGTCAGAAATGGTGCTACAAGAAAGCTTACCATTCCCAGATACTCAATCAGCCCTAGCTTACATGAGGGCGCAAATCGATAAGTTATCCTTTTAATGTCCGTGTGCTGCATTTTGGAGGAATACTCATGATCCACAAAGTTTTCATGCCAAATGGAAAACAGTTAGCCAGTCACGACGCTTGGATGATGATGCACCCGGCAATGGATGCTGATTGTCAATTTTCAGTGGGTGATTTGGTTGAATTAGAAGAAGGGATTTTTGTTCTTAATGAAGATATTAACCCAATGGAGTTAGCAACCGACAAGCAGATTCAACAGGCCCTATTGCAACCAAGTAGTTCAGATTTGTAATCTGATACGTTGAGTTATCACCCAACCAAAAAGAGTAAAACTTGTTAGTTGTATGAAATTCTCAGATTTACAGAGCGGCGATTTATTTTGTTTTCCAAACGGCGAAGACACCTACAAAAAAATAGGGGATACACTTGCAATGCCCTTATGCAGCCGAATGAATCACGTAGCAGATGTGCGTGTGGGAACTGAAGTTATCGGCATAGAACCAAGCGCTTACTCGCGTGATAGAGAGGAAAATATGCCTGACTTTGAAGGGCTAACTTGGGAGATTCAATGCCAACTGGCAGAAATAGGCAACTAAAATCCGCACTACAAATATTTTCCCAAAATTGGGAAAACCAGTTTTTTGGGTAGCATGGGAATTACAAAAGTTATGCCGATTGAAAATTTTAGAGCATAACTTCTATGACCTCACAAAGGAGTTGGTTGACCAAGCTGCTGTTTCAATCCCTAATAGGGATTTGGGTTAATTGCAATCCACCACCCGCCCCGATATTCAACTTACCGTGGGGTTTCAATCCCTAATAGGGATTTGGGTTAATTGCAATCATCGTATATGTTACTTCCCCAGGAGTAATAGTACTACTGTTTCAATCCCTAATAGGGATTTGGGTTAATTGCAATCACAAATGCGATCGCATTTACACTCTGTCATTGAGTTTCAATCCCTAATAGGGATTTGGGTTAATTGCAATCGGATTGCAGACGCAAAACTTTGGCTCACGCAGTAGTTTCAATCCCTAATAGGGATTTGGGTTAATTGCAATGTAATATCGACAATTATCGTTAAGAATAAAGGGTTTCAATCCCTAATAGGGATTTGGGTTAATTGCAATTTTGCTGAAACCAGTCAAGCCCGTGCTGCTAATGCCGAGTTTCAATCCCTAATAGGGATTTGGGTCAATTGCAATCTGTTAAGTGCTTCTTGTCTGTTCATTGGGAATAGTTTCAATCCCTAATAGGGATTTGGGTCAATTGCAATTTAGGCAAGGTTGCTGCTATTTCTGCATCTATTTGTAGTTTCAATCCCTAATAGGGATTTGGGTCAATTGCAATTTTCGTCTTGTGGGACTAACTTCGATCGGTTGTTTCAATCCCTAATAGGGATTTGGGTCAATTGCAATGGACAGCATCTGAAAGCTTTGCTGTATTTGGTTTTCAAGGTTCAATAGCGCGAATGCAAAAATTATAACATGGCTGTTACTCATTTGACTAGATGTAAATCGCTGAAAGGCAGTCTAGATAAAGTGCGCGGATGATTTAGTAATACTTTAACTCTCAAGTGCTTATATATAAGGCAATACAGCGATTTTTTACGGATTGTTATTTTGCACACCTACCTATCCGCGCATTTTGGGAAAAAAACAAGTCTGATTTCAAACCCTACTACAAAGCATCACCTATTCAGCTTCTAGGAATCCTTTTATCGTTTCAGCCGGAATATTGAAAAGTGGATGGTTAACAAATGTCTTTAATCCTTCCAGTACTCCTGCTTCTAGCGCAGATATCAATCTGGCTTTTAGTGTGGGATTGCGTTTAATTTCTTGATGAATCGCTTCTGTAACTACGTCTGTTGTTGGATTAGTTTGAGCTAGTTGATTGAGAATTTTTTGAATGTCTGCTGCTGCCTCAGCCAGATTTTGTTTCTGCTCTGGCAAATAGTTGTTAAAATCGCCTTCAACATTTCCAGCGACTCCGTAGACTGGGGCATGAAAATTTTGCTGTACTTTGGATTGTTCTGCCATGAGTTTAGGGACTTCTCCGAGTTTATCATTTGCTTGATTAAATAATAAAAAAAGTCTGTTAATTTCCTTTAACTTGTGTCGTTCCAAAACTTGAAGAGTGGAACCTAATCCCTGGTCAACTACACCAGCAAGGGATAGCAACTTATGCAATAAAGTTTCGTGGCTTGTTGGCTCAAAATAATATTGCAGATTACGCCATACAGATGCTTTCTCTCTGATTGAACCTAATCGCCAACCTTCTTTTTCTGCTGCCTCCACCGACTGGTCAGTACGGTAAATGGCAGTGAGTGTGGCTTGCTGCCGTTCATTGAGTTTTTCCCACAGATGAAGGTGTTTACTCATCACTCATATCCAAGCTCAGGCGTTCGCGGAGCGTCTCGTAGAGAAGCGAGGCTCAAGGCGTTCCATTGAAGATTTAGGTTTGCTTAATTTAGTCATAGTTTCCTCTCCCTCACGTCTCCACTAAAATTACCTGTAGTGAGTAGTTCATTCTTCTGGTGGCACTGTTGCATTTGCTCAAACCAGTTCAAGTTAGGACTTTCTCGGTTTTCACGTCGGTAAGCCTCAGCACAAGCCTTTTCATAAACCTCATCCCAGCTACGAAGAAAGTCTTTTTGATAAGATGCTAAATCTTTGTATGGGATAGCACTTTCAAGTGAGACAGCCTGCACTATCTCTTCAAAGCTTTGAAAATACCCAGGCTCAATTGCGATTGCTAACAAAAACCTCACGGAATTGTTTTTAAACTCTTGATGACATAGCTCTAATGCCTCTGATTTCATCCTACTAACCTTGAGAATTATTTGGAATATTTTACCAAAAATCCCCCCCTTCAGATTGGTTGAGGGATTATTCTTTTGGTGGCGGTTTTGCATCTGCCTCTAGTTCAGAAATAAACCTGTCTAGCACTTTTGTTGCGGTTTTGAACTGGGGCGACGTGGTGGCGACTTTTACCCTCAAGGATCGTAAAATGCGATCGCGTATTTCCTTCTAGTCGGGTCTAGTCTCTGGTCTATCTTCTGGTCTAGTTTCTTCAATAACTTGTCTATTTTCCTCTGTCGCTGCCTGTCTATCATCTTGTCTAAATTGTGCTAGCAACCGCCGCTCAAACTCCCCCAAGCGTTGGTCTAGTTTAGCGTATATAAGTTCGTCTACTTCCGCCAGAATTGCCTCTAGAGACGGCGTGTCGGTGGGTGTGGTAGTAATTGGTTTACCCAGTGCGGTGAGAATTGCATCTAGGATGAATTGGCTGGCGGTAATGTTGCGATGGTCGCAAGCGAACCGGCGTAGCCATCGCTGGCTGCTTGTTTAATTTCGTCCAGGAGTCCGGGGTGTTTGTCTAGCCTGATATTTAATTGGGGGCGAATGGGTTTATCCGGCATATAACGGTCTATCTGGTTGTCTAGTTGCGCTACTAGATTAAACATTACAATTTTTTTCGTTAGAACTAGAAAATAAAACTGTTACATTACTATCAGTAATGTGACAGTTTGACTTTTTCGATAAACTATGTTAACTAAAATTGAAAGTAAAAAACAGCGCCAGAGTAACGCAACTTATCGTGATCGAGAATATTTAGAGCCTAATGAAATTTTGGCTTTAATCAAAGCTGCTGGGGCTAGGGGCAGATATAAAGAGCGCGATCAGTGCCTAATTTTGTTGATGTTCAGACATGGTTTTAGGGCGACTGAAGCGACTACTTTGAAATGGGATATGGTTGACTTGGATGCAAAACAAATAAATATAAACCGATTGAAGGGAGGTGATAGCGGTAAGCATCCTCTCCAACCAGATGAGGTAGAATCATTAGTTATTTTGAGAAATCTTTATCCTAAAAGTACTTTCGTATTCCTGCCAGAGCGTGGTGAGCATCTATCAGTTCATGGGCTAGGAAAAATCTTCACTCGCGTAGCTCAAATTGCAGGGTTGGAGATTAGAATACATCCACACATGATGCGACACAGTTGTACTTATTTTCTTGCAAATAAAGGAACTCCAATTCAAGATATCCAGGCTTGGCTTGGTCATAAAAACCCGGCGAATACTATTAAATATCTTCCTGCACCTAAAGGATTTGAGAAATTGAATTGGAGTTGGTAAATTTTAAAGGAACTTGAAAAACGTCAACCAACCAGGGAGGGTGTGTCCGTGGGTGTGGTGGTTGTTGGTTTGCCCAACGCAGACTTGATTGCCTCTATCAGAAATTCGCTCTTCTTACGAAGAGCGATCGCTTTTCCCAATTTTGGGAAAAATGGTACCTGCGATCGCTGCTACTCCTACACATCTCAAAAGCAAGATTTTAACTACTGCTGCAAAAAACCGCTTAAATTGATTAACAATTCTGAGGATGGATAAGTCAATTATCCTTGCATGACAACAAAATATGCTTATCCATATTTTCTGACTCTAACCAAAGGTAGTGCTAAAAATCAGCAATCAAGTTGGCACTACTTGGAGTGGCCCCAAGCCTTGTATAGAAAGGATAGATATTTGCCAAACTTATCGATGGGGGTGAAATTGGGATTTTGATAGGTGTGAATGATAAGTAATACTTAACTGAGGTCAGTTCAGGTGTGTTGCTTCACGAAAGGATCAGGGTTTGGGACAATAGTTAGTGTCCATATTTTGACGCGTACACCGGACACTACCACCAAGAATAAATGAGGCTGCCACCCCCAACTCGTCTACCCAACAAGCACTACAGGTCTAGAGAATACCTTACACCAAGCGAAGTGCGATCGCTACTCGATGCCGCACTTGAGCGCAAAGCTCGTTATTCTCACCGTGATTATACACTGATGTTGCTCATGTTTCGCCACGGTCTGAGGGTAGGGGAAGCTGTAGGGGCTAAGTGCGGTTTAAGATGGGATGCACTGATGTGGGGCGAACGTCAGATTTTCATCACCAGGGAAAAGGGCAGCGATTCTGGGGTGCATCCCTTGAGAGACGATGAATTAGTTTTGCTCAAAGAACTCAGAGAGATGTTTCCAGATAGCAAATATATTTTCGTTTCTGAGCGCGGTGAGGTGATGTCTACTGATGCGGTGCGAAAGCTGCTTGGGCGGCTGGCGGTACAGGCGGGGCTTGATATCAAGGTACACTGTCACATGATGCGCCACGCCTGCGGTTACTATTTGGTAAATCAGGGTTACAACACCAGAGAAATTCAAGACTTCCTCGGACACCGGGATATCAAACACACTGAAAAATATACCAAGCTCAACGCTCGACGTTTCCTGAATTTTGATTGGGGTGATTTGTAAAATTTTGACTCAAAGAGCCTTATGAAAAAATTCAGAGGTTTGACTGTATAATACCAAAAGTTTACCTTATGCTGTGGTCTATTTTTATTCTAAATAAAGAAAAAACTGAGAAATACATTTTCAGAAGAATTTACTTATATGAACAAGTCCCAAAAATGCATCTGTGCCATCGCTAGCATGATCTTGAGCTTTGGTGTAATTCCAGCTAAACCGACAGAAGCGGCTACAGTTACCTACGATCTAACTATTGATTTTGATGCGGGTAGTTTAGCTGGAGAAAGTTATAAGGGTTTCTATAGTTATGATCCAGCATTAATTGAACTTGATGGGGTGGGAAAACCTTTTAGGGTTACTGACTTTGATTATAATTTAGGTGGTTTTCAAGAGATTTTAAATTCCACTATTGAATCCCAAAATTTAATTGTCAACAGATTGGAAGTTTTCTTTTCTGGTGGTAATGAAAACAAACCAGGTTTATTAATAGATGCCTTTGATAACCCCGCGCCTCCAAATGTATATTTTGACTTATATTCCTATCCCTTGGGTGATTCGCGTTCGATAGTAGGTAAAAATATTTTTGGTGTAGGTGATTCTGGAAGCGGCGATGGCTTTGTATCGTTTGGAAGAGTGACTCAGCAGGAACGTTCTGTATCTGTCCCTGAATCTCCCAATATCGTTGGTTTAGTAGTTGCTGGTAGCATAGGTTTGCTGATCAAGCGTAGGTTAACAGCTTCTCAAAAAGGGTAAGTCAAAAAGAAATAGACATACCGTTTAAATCCAAACCATCATAAAAATCTAATTGATCCTCAGTTGAGTGTAAGTATTAACTGAGGATCAATTAGCTTTACAGATTTATTTTTAACTAATTATAGTTTGACTAAATGGGAATGCAATCTACCGTTTAAATTCCTAAACGTTTGCATTCGTTATCCATTAGTTGGTCGTACATTGCCAGTTTTGAGTGAATCGATTCGTACAATTTGCCTAAATGTTCGGGATCGCACTGGCACTTGTTGACCATTTGCTTAAACCATTTAAAACCCTCTTTGTCACTACGTCCAGCTTTGAAATCTAAAAGAACACCCCAAAGGCATTCACTTCCTGTAATGGGTGGAAACCCCATTGAGACTGCCTCTTGTTCTGCAAGAAGGTTGTACCGTTGGATGATTTTGCGGTTGAGAGTTTCTTGTTGTGGTGTCATGAGTTTGGGGTCAAATCCATTCTTCTGGTTGCGTTTATTCTTACGAGGTTTTGTCATATCTATTCCTCAATTTTTTATTTGAAATATGCAATCATATTATAGTATATTTGTACTATAAAAGAAACCTTATTTTTTGATAATTAACTTATGCGCGATCGCTTTGGGCGTTTCTGTTTGCCCTCTAAGCGCCTTCATCATCCGATCTATTCAAGTAAATCTTATGAACTCAGGTGAAGAGGAAGGTTATAAAGAAAGCAGTCAATAAAGCAAATTGCAATTTGAACAAGGAGCGACATACAAACATATATGTTGATTCTGCGCGATTACCAACAAGATTTAGTTTCAAAAACTTTTACTGCTTGGTCTTGTGGAATTAGAAAAGTATTATTGCAACTGAGTACGGGTGGCGGCAAGACTATTATCTTTGCTGCAATCGCATCTGAATTTATAGCCCAAGGTGAAGGTGTGTTGGTAGTGGCGCACAGGGAGGAATTAATTCTCCAGGCCAGCGAGAAACTGACGGCAGCCACAAAAGTACAACCAGGAATCATTAAAGCAGGATACAAGCCAACTGATTCCTTAATTCAAGTAGCCAGTATCCAAACTCTTTTTCGTCGCCAAACTTACCCAATAGCGAAGGTTGTCATTATTGATGAAGCTCACCATTCTTCAGCTAATAGTTACCGTAAATTGCTAGATGCTTATCCAGATGCACTCATTTTGGGATTGACAGCGACACCAAGACGTGAAGATGGTTACGGACTGCGAGATATTTTCGACCACCTGATTTGCTCAATTAAGACCCAAGAATTAATAGCCCTTGGATATTTGACAGATTACAAGTTAATCGCTGGCTTTAAATATGCCAAACACAAAGTCCCTAAAAAACGTGACTTCACCAGAAAAGAATTAGAAGAAGTTGCTTCTGATTACAAACCGGCTGAGGTGTTAAAGCAGTGGAAAAAATTTTGTGCTGGTAAAAAGACAATTATTTTTGCGGTCAACGTCAAGCATTCTCAAGAGATCGCAGCAGTATTTCGTGCAGATGGCATCACCTGTGAGCATCTTGATGGAGATACACCACACTCTGAGCGCTTTGCAATTTTAGATAGATTTCGTAATGGTCAGACGCAGGTGATTAGCAATTGTGCAATTCTGACTGAGGGATTTGATTGTCCTGACTCACTTGCTGCGGTGATTGCTCGTCCCACCAGTAGTGTTACTCTCTGGTTGCAAATGATTGGCAGAATATTACGCCCTGCACCGTTTAAGGAATATGCAACTGTCCTAGACATGACTGATAACTGGTTTCGGCTTGGTCGTCCCTGTGACAACAGGGAATGGAGCCTTGATCCGATATCCTGTGACCCGGATAGCCTTGGGGTGAGATGCTGCCCGCACTGTCACCATGTTTTCAAACCAATGCCAGCCTTAATTCGGACTAAAGAATACTTTAATTCCACTCTAGCAGAGTTTGTGACTCAATATGAGGCGGATTGTCCCAACTGCGGCGAATCTTTTAAGTGGATATTGTCAGAGGATTCTGGAATAGAAAATAGTGGAATACCAGTGATTGTTTCTAGCAACGAGATTGAATTTAAAGAAGTTCCTCCAGAAGTCCGTCCTGTTTTACTGCGCCCAATTATTGAAGCTAAAAAGCGGAAATTTCGGAGCGAAGGGAAAAAATTGTTTTTTTACAATTCCACCATTAGAGGCTGGTTCTTAAATTGCCAAGAACTAACTCTAACAGAGCTACTTTACGCTATTCAACTACTTGATTGCTCAGAAGAAACATTTGACAAGAGCATAGAATATTTAACCTTCAAAGTACGCATTGCTACTGAATGGGAAGATGTAACTCGAATTATGTCTCGTCGTCCAGACAATGTGAAGAAAGTTATTTGGAGTAATTTGTCTGGTTTAGAAAAAGACAGACTCAACCAAATGAAAGCACAGTATGATAACGAAATGAAGGAATGGCTGACCGAAGAAAATCTGGCAGTAATAGCGAGTGACCTGGAAATCTGTGAAGACATTGAGATGATTTCTGATTTATGGGAAATCTATAAAAAACCAGCGATTAAAGCCGCGATTGATCTGGTAAGTGCTGAGAGGCGCGGACAAATTACGCAGTGGATTACTCAGTTAGACACAGTTAGTTATTCCTGACCTAACCGAGAGGAAAGAAAATTAGAGTTGTAAATTGGAGTCATTCTCAGACTGGGAATGATGTTTTTTAAAGTCCCTACAAAACAGTGCTAGTGAGCCGGAGAGTGCTAAATCTCAAGGATGAGAGTAGCCAATTATGCCCATTGCTTTAATCCGAGAAAACAACCCAATGAAAATAGACTTGATTTGTTGTGCTGCGAAATTTACTTAAGAAAGCAGGTTGGATTCACTAAGTTGGTGATTAACCCAATTTGGTACGAAATTGTTTGATGTACTTTGCTTTCTCCCAATTCATAGTTTTTTTAAATTGCTTAGAAGTCTGCAATTTTGAGACTGCCTGGGCATCTGCGATCGCAACGGTTGTGGTTGTGATTTAAAAACGAGTATTGGGTGGGACACATTCACAAAGTCATTCCCAATATTGGGAATGATGTTTGACGACTTTGAGCAAGAAGGGGTGCATCACCGATAGCGTAGCGTTAGCGACGCAGGAGCGTCACAGCCCACCGCAGATATCGCTCTTTAGTTATGGGAGAAGCTGAGGCGATCGCTCATCGACTCAACCATCCCAAACGGTTTGAGCATTTTAATTGGGATTGGGACGGGAAAAATCCATTTTAATATTTATCACATTCAACGAGATGAGCGGTCGCAGAGTCTATGGTTTATTAATCATTGACCTAATTTACTGAACGTGGCTGTCAGCAGAGCGCGAGAGGCTATTTGCAAACTAACAAGCACAGAAATCTTAATAACATGCTTCAATTTCGTACAGAGGGTCAAGTTGCCGATAATGTTCGGCAGGTTGGAAATACAGCAACCGTGCCCCGTCCGCAGCAAGTTGCTGTTGCTGGGTGTAAGCTAGATAAAACAAATTATTCTTCCAGAGATGCCAATAAGAGGGGGAACCCCCCAGCAGAGGCTCTAAAGCTTCATCTATTCGCCGATAATGTCCCTTGAGTAATTCTGCAATTTCAAATTGGGCATCAAATGGCTCCTCCTCGGTTCCTATCAACATATCTAATTCTGACAGCCTTCTGTCTTTCTCCTGTTGCTGTTCGGGAGAAGGAGGTTTCACAACTGCCTGTATTTCCTCTGGCATATCTAGTAAGAAGAACTGTGAGCGTCCACGTCTATTAATCTCTTCCTCATAAAACTGGTTTTCTTCTTCTTCTATACGGTCAACTGTACCAGAAATAAACGTCTGACCCATAGCATCTGCTTCCAGAAGGATACCATTGTGACCGTATGCGCCGAAGTGAAAAGCATTGCAATCAATTTGCATAGCTAGTTCTGATAGGCGAGGGCGAGAAGCACCTCTAGCTCGACGGCATAGTAGTTCATTCGGTTCGGTTTTCACTATAGTCCATCCCGGAGTGCTAACGAACAGTCCGACAATCCATAGGTCGGGTAATAGCAGCCAGGGAGTTTGGCGCAATTCCTCATTTGATAAGGGTTGAGGTGGTTGGGAAATGCGACGGCAACCTTCAAGCTCAAAGATGCGGGTTATGGCCAGTTCAATTGAATCTAAATTATTTGACTGGATACAAGTAGTGTAATTTCGGAATTCGATAAACAATGACAACCTCCTATTCTGACAAGGAAAGATTAGAAAGATTCATCCTCATCATCTTCAGACAGAGGCTCAGGTGGTAGCAGGATGACGGGATGAGGATTGTACGTAGTTGGGGGTTGGAAATACAACAGTTGCGCTCCCTTATCTTCTAGCTGTTGTGGTTCGGCGTAAACATAGTAAAGTAAATCACGCAAATACCAGCAGGATTTAGATTTGTCTATTACTTCCGCCAAAGCGTTATCAATGCGTTCGGCATAACCCTTTTCTACTTCATCTTGTAGGTTAATCAATAACTCTGATTGTGGGTCTTCTGCCAACAACCGCTCATACTCAGCTTCAATTCTTGCAATTTCTGGGTTTTCATGTACTCGCATCGCTTCCTGCATTGGCTGTGGCACTGTTAACAGAGAAAACTGTGAAATTGGCTCAGGTGCATTAATTTGTTCGTCGTAAAATAGATGGGTTTCATCTAAACTATTAGCTCCTTCGTAATCATTCCAACCAGAAAGGAAGATATGACCAGTTGCATCGGCTTCCAGCAAGATTCCGCAAATGTCACGAACTACCCGAAAATGAAAAACATCACACCCCAACTGCATTGCTAACGCTGATAGTCGGGGGCGAGTAACACCTTCTACCCGCGCACAAAATAACTCGTTTGGCCAAGTTTTCACAATTGTCCATCCGTCTTCACCTCTGCATAAGCTGATGAGCCATAAGCGCGGTCGCTCCCAAGCAGGAAGATAACGCAGTTGTTCTGAGTCAATTGTGATCTCCGGCAGATGAGTGAGACGACGGCAACCTTCTTCCTGCTCCAAGATGTGGGTCATTGCATCTGCAATGGCAGCAAGATTATTCGACCGAATACAAGTGGTGAAATTGTAGTATCTATCAAACATTGAGTTGTTTTTGTCCTCAGAAAGAACGAGGGAATCGAATATGGTGAACCGCAACTGAATTTATAGTACGGGGAGGCTGCTTGTATTCAAACATATCCCTGGCAGCTAAACCAGCTTCTTTGTCACTAAAACACATGAAGTATTGAAGTCCGCAATCTTTAGCTACCTCTGCTTCTTTGTCTATCTGGCTGATCATTTTTCTAAATATAAATTTTTCTTGTTCAGTAGGAGGAATATAGTTTGAATCGCCAGGAAGCAGTAAATATTTCTTCAACCATCTATATCCTGTTTTTACTTCTGCTACCGATCCAACAGGTTCCGACCCATTCCCATTGTTAACTATGGCTCCCTCCGCTCTGACTAGCCCATCGTAAAATGCCGGTAATCCTGAGGGAGTTATCACGAGGTAGTCACCAGGCGAACCAGTGATGTAGGTAGCATATTTACTATGTGTTACGTCTTTACCTAAATCTAGGTTATTAATGTTTACCTTATCACCTAAATGCCGATCTAATTCAAGATTAAAGCATCCATGTTCCGGCTCTACTTTACCTTTAGTAAAAACCTCCTGTTCTGTTATCCTCTCTGGATTGTTTTTGTTATGTATAAGAACATTTAGCTCCCTCTGCTGTGCTATTTTTAATTGCTCAACTAGCTCACGTTCTCTTTGATTACTGTAAGGATTTCCTGTAATCGGATTGATATCAGCTACGTGTGATGGATTTGTTGTAGGTTGATTATCATTTCCTTTGAAAATTTCCTCTATTACCCGAAATAATAGAACACCAGAATCTTTAAGAAGTTCAAATATGTTTGGAACCTCATCCTTTAATGCATAAGGTCCGTAGATGCGTGCTGCGGTGCCATTGCTCTTTGCATTCCCAATAACGAACTTGGACTTATTAGATTTAAGAACGCCGCTTTCGTAAGCAATACTAATCAATCCTTTTTTATCGACACCAGTGTATATGCTGTAGTTAGCATTGTTAATGGAGACAGAACCAGTAACTCTAACTGAACCATTAGCTTGTACATAAATTTTACCACCAGTGTGATTTCCGTCAGAGCGGAGATATCCAGTTTTGACTGCTCCCTGAGAACTGGTGATCGCAATTACTCCACCGTTTGAGATGATGTTTTGGCTAATAACATTGCCAACAGAAGAGATATATACATCACCGTTATTGGTAGTAATATCGCCTTGTGTAGTAACAGTACCTTGCTTGGCAATTAGGGCAACTGTACCCCACTGAGAATTGATTTTACCTGTAGTAACTTTCTGATTAGCTTGTATGGCTACGTGACTACCACTATTAATCTCGCCAGAGACAACGACATTCTCTTGGCTAGCTACTAAAGCAACTGTACCGTATGCTGATGTAATCTTTTGAGCAAATACATTCTTGGCAGCACCAAGAGTCACATTATCAACGCTAGCGATCGCACCTTGGGCTTTAACATTACGACTGCTGCTAATCAAAGCAACCTTACCATTTTGTGATGTAATATCTTGAGCAACTACATCTTTAAAAGCCCCAAGAGAAACATCACTATTACTGGTAATTGAACCATTGACAGTAACCGCACCTTGACTGGAGTTAAGAAGAACTACATCATTGGCAGACTTAATTTTCTCGGTGGTGATGTTCTGTTTGGCTAGAGCAGTTACACCATAATCACCAATAATTTCCCCAGTGGCAGTAATAGCCTTAGTAGCACTAATCAGACTAATTCCAGCATTTGTGGAAGTAATGTTGTGAACAACAACATCTTTAAGAGCAGTAATATTTACATCACCATCTTGGGTCTGAATATCACCCTGTGTTCTGAAAGCCCCATCACTCAAAATATCTACTTGTTTAGCAGTGATATTACCAGTAGTGACATCGCCTTTAGAATCGTATTTTTTGTCACCAATTTTACCTAAAGAAATATTTACATTACCTGAGTCAGTACTAGACAAAGAAGCTGTGGTAATGTCATCAATAGCATTTAGAGTAATATTGCCTTGACTGGTGATATCACCATTAGCCGTGAAAGTTTTAGCACTATTAACTGTCAAGTCCTTAAGACTAGCATTACCACCAACTGCATTATTGAAAGTAATATTGCCCAAACCTCCTGTCAGACTGAGGGATGAAGCACCTGCACTGTTACTATCGACAGTATTTTTGAAGGTAATATCGCCGCCCTTGGAAGTAGCAGTAGATTTAGCAGAGTTAAAAGTGTAAGCACCAGTACTGCTATTGAGGATTGTGGGGCCATCAAGAGTAATATTGCCGCCTTTGGTGACAACTTTGGAGCCAGTGAGATTAATCTTAAGTCCCTGCAAGAAAACAGAACTACCTTGAGTAGAAATATTGCCTACAGTGATGCCATATTTGGGTGTTACTGTTGTAGAAATGGGACTAAGAAGGAAAGCGTGATATTGTCCTCCAATCAGTCCACTTCCCAATATCTGCCCTCTATTGTTAATGTCTGTAGCGTATGATAAAGTCCAGCCTGAGTTTGATGAAATCAAACTGTTGAGGTCAGCTATTTTGCCATCTTTGTAGAGGAAAGGGTGTCTTACATCACTGGAATAACCAATGATTTGACCAGCATCATTAATAGCTTCAGCATAACTATAACTAGAGCTATTCCCAGACACAGTGCCAAGGTCAGTCATCTGCCCATTACTATAGAGAAAAGCGTGGCCATAGCCATCATTAGTCGTAGAAGAACCAACGATTTTACCAGCGTTGTTGATATCAGTAGCCTTGCTGTCAGTGCCTCCGGGCAAAGTGCCGAGGTCAGTCATCTGTCCATTATTGTAGAGAAAAGCGTGGGTTTGGTAGTTGAAATAACGCCATTCATGAAGCCCAGGTTCGCTGCTATAAGCCCTACCAGTCATTTCATTAATACCGTCGAGAAAATCCGCTTTATTGGAATAACCAACAACTTGACCAGCGTCATTAATAGCTGTAGCTTCGCTATAATTGCCTCTAAGAAAAGTACCAAGGTCAGTTATTTTTCCGTCACTGTAGAGAGAAGCGTGGTAATCACCACCCCCATTGACGTTGTGAATACCAACAGCTTGACCAGAGTTGTTGATATCCGCAGCATAGGTATAGCCGCTACCCATCAAATTACCGAGGTCAGTCATCTTACCATCACTATAGAGAAAAGCGTGATCCATGTAATCACTGGTAGTGGCAGTACCAACAATTTGACCAGAGTTGTTAATAGCTTTACCTTGACTTGTAAAGCCCCCAGATAAGAAACCGAGATCAGTCATTTGCCCATCACTATAAAGGAAAGCATGAGTCTGACCATCATTGTCACTGAAATTACCAACAATTTGACCAGAGTCATTGATCCCTGTAGTGAAAGCATAGTTATAATTGCTTCCAAATAGAGTGCTGAGGTCAGTGATACTGTAACTACCACTGGTCGCACTTTGTAATTCACTCAATCCTGATTGCAAACTTAGTCCAGGACTGTTGTCAAGAGCAGTATTTTTGAGGGTAATATTGCCAGATGTAATACTACCTTCTGTTTGCACTTTCAGCGAAGAACCTATGTAATCACCAAATTGAAGATTATTGGATGCTGAGATTTGGACAATTGTAGTTCCATCAGTACCAGTGAAAATAATTTGCTCACCAAGGTCAGTTTGAAAAACTTCACCTTCACCATGTCCAGTCAGAGAAAAGCTTTCTGATTTTCCATTAGCATCTTGTAGAGTTAATTGGAAATTTTTATGATTATCGAAACTACCAAACTTTCCCTTGAATACTGAAGTAGAATTTAAAAGAGAATCGTTACTAGTAATGGAAGTACGTGACAGATTTTGACTACTTCCAGTAAGTGGGTCAAAATCAGATGTCAGATTGTTCGCAAGTGATTGAGATGGAATAGATGTATAAATAACTGATTGATTGAATAACGGTAAACTATCAGAGATAGTACTAACAGAATTACTGTAGTTAGTAAGAGTTTCCTGATTATAGTCAACTAGACCAGAGGCACTACTGGTTGGAGATGTTGTTTGTAACCCTATTAATGACGAAGAATTATTCTCTGAAGTACTACTGAAAGATGTTCCTGTCAGAGAAGATGGTAATAACCCTGCTTGAGATGAAGAGACATCAGTGAGGATAATATCAGAGTTTGGCATAATTTGTATCTTTTTAATTAGAAATTATTGTGAATAAAAACTGAGCCGTCTAATTATCTATTGAGAGTTTGTTGTGATAAAATCCAAGTCTTAATTTCTCTAGTTAGTCAGTACCAAATCTGCTCAAGCATTAGTTCAACATCAAAAAATAGCTTGAACATACAAGCTAGAATGCTGGAATTGCCAAATCAGCGTAAGTTGAAGAAGGTAGAGGGCAGAAGGTTCAGTTCAAAAGGGGATTCAGACCCCTCCTGAACGGAAACCACTCAATCTTTCATTGAGTGGGAGTCTAAACCGCAAGGCTTCCCTTTGGTCGTCCAGACGGTACGCTCCTGCATCGCTCTAAGCGAAGGAAGCCATGCCGTAGGCTTTACGTTGCGCTATCGGGCTTTGGAAAATAAAAGGTAATAAATGATTTCGGTATTCTCAAGCTTTAATAATTTGAATAAACTCCAAAAAAATATATTTATCAAACCTCGAATATTGGAATAATGCAGATACCTGAATTGAAGATAAGATAATATTACGGTTTCAGTCTACCGAATCTTTACGGAATTTATTGCTGGCTTTTTTTAGGTAAAGTTCTGGCTTGACAAGTGAATTTATAGTTTGATTAAAGTTTTTATATGTTTAATATGTTTTTGATGAAAACAATTTTAAAGATTTATCTAGCTGGCATTAACTGGTTTACTTGTGACTGAGGATCAGAAAATTGGTTAAGCATTCCAGCAGTACGAAGTTTGTCCAGTACATAAAGCACTGCCAATTTCTGTTCTACAAACAATGGGGCAGACAACGGTATTGCATCAATTTTCGCTTGCAGTAAAGATGTACTTTGACTGCCAGTGTGCGCTAGTTGGCGAGGGTCAGAATCAGAAATTTCGGGATGAGCAAGTCCTACCCATCTTGTTAGCTCGGCTGCAACATTTAAACCCTCACCTCCAGGTTGTTGAACGATTTGCTTCCAGAACAGACGCACAATTTTCCGAGCATGATCTTCTAAAGTGCAAGCTTCATCAGATTTGTATAAGGCACTGACTATCCTGGCTTGGGCTAAGTTGAGCGGCATTCCTAGCTCTTTTTGAGAGTGCTGAAGAAAAAAAGCTTCTTCTCCGTGTTGCTGAAGTGTAACTGGTGCGAGTTTCCACAAATCCCAACTTTGCTTGAGCAGAAACCAATGTTGTTCTGTAATCTCACCTAGTGGCTGCATTGTGGCATGGTATTGAAAGCGCAAAAACATTTGTTTTAGTCTCTCGACTCTCAGAACGTAAGAGTCGGACAAAATCATCTGACTGGAGGAGAAATGATTGTAGAGGACGGTAGAATGTTGAACGTGAAGAAAACGAAACCCCACTATTGCTGCTAGAGTTAAATACTCCCGGTCTGCATCCAATTGAGTCTCTGGATAATTCCACACTTGTAACTCTTGCAAGCGCACTGCTGTAGAGCGACGAATTAGGAAGGCATGAAGAGGTTGCCAGTTATGCATTAGTCTCTGCATTCTTTCGTCGTCATTCTGCTGGAATGCGAAAGCAATTCTCAATTGACACTGCTCGTTTTGATAAAAGCACCATTGCCAATCACCATAGGCAATATCAAACTGACGATTTTGTTCTAATGCTGCTACTTGCAAGGCAATTTTTTTTGGTGTTAATTCATCTGAGCCATCCAGCCATTGGATATAGTCACCAGTAGCTAAAGCTAATCCATGATTGTAAGCAGAACTCGCTACTGCTTGCTGGCATTGAGTAAAGATTACACGTCCTTTAATTGTGCTGGCAAATTGGCGACTAATTTCGCTCAAGTTCTCGGTCGAGTCGTGTTCAACAATAATAATTTCCAGATTGGGATAAATTTGTTGTTGGCAACTGTATAGACAGGCGGCAAATCTGCTGGCGTTATCACTAGAGATAATAATGGAAACTAAGGGGGTGGTGATGGACTGGCTCTGGTTTTGATTGAAAGCGGGGAAAATGTATGACTTGAATTGTTCTACAGTTGTACGAAAATGAGTTTCAATGGTTGGTCGCAAATGGCTGTAACAGGCGTTGGCGGGGCGACGATAAAATTCTTCTAGAACTTGAAGTCCGTTTGCTAACCATCCAGTACAGTTGGATTGGGTAACGATGCTGTCAGGCAACCAGCGTTTGCGAACTAAATAGTAGGGGATATGTACTGGAGTCCCGTATGCAAACAGTCTTAAGTAAAACTCCCAGTCATGACAGCCTTTCAATTGTTCGTTTAATAAACCAACAGTTTGGAAGACTGATTTGGGTACGACGACTTGAGAAAGTGTGTGAATGAAGCATCGCCAAAGCATTGAAAGAATCAGGTCATCTGGATGGCTTGGACTGAGGCTCATTCGGTCGCCCTTGTGGTCAACGCTTGTGATGGCGATATAGTTGCAGTAGCTGAGGACAGCAGTGGGTGTTTGTTTGAGAGTGTCAATTTGATGTTGGAGGTAGTCTGGTAGCCATTGGTCATCGCTATCGAGAAAGGCGATAAATTGCCCCAGCGCGTTTTTGATGCCCAAATTTCTAGCGGCAGCAGCACCAGTATTAGTGGGTATTTGTAACAGTTTGACCTGTGGATAATGGGTTTGAATCCAATCCGCAGTCCCATCAGTCGAGCCGTCATCAATTACGATTATTTCGTAGTTGGTGTAGGTTTGATAACGGATGCTCTCAAGGGCATGACCAAGATAATGTTTACGATTGTAAGTAGGAATAATAATAGAGACAGTTGGAAATGAATTAAAAATCTGCTGGGGTAAGTCAGTGGTATTTTTAGTTGTGTGTTTGGGTTTGATACTAAAATAAGCCACAAGCTGCATAGATAGCTCATATTGGATGTCTAATCCTCGTCTTTTTAATGCATTGGTGATTGCTTTTTGAGACCAGCGAATCGGTTCATACTGTTCATTAGTTAAGTTGCTAGAGTGGCGACGATAATAGTAGAGAGGCTGGGCAATATGGTAAAAATCGGTAACTTCAGAGAGTTTTAAGCACAGATCATATTCTTCGGCATAGAGAAAGTTTGGATCAATACCTCCAACTTGGTCGTAAAGTGTACGGCGTATTAAGCGGAAGTGAAAGGTCATAAAGTCAACAAGCAACCGTTCTTTGGAATAGGGGATTTGGCAACGCTGCCCGATTCCATGCAGGTTTCCCTGTTCGTCCATTAGTTGATAGTCTGTATAGACAAGTCCTACCAAGGGGTGGTTATTAAGAATGGAAATTGTCTGTTCTAAGGCGGTAGGAGCCAGAATATCGTCACTGTCTACCCAACCGATATAATCCCCAGTGGTTGCAGCAACAGCCCCGTGGATAGCAGGGGCAATACCAGTATGTTGGGCGGCTATGACTCGGATACGTTTATCTTGCTGGGCATACTCGGATGCGATTTCAACGGAGCGATCTGTAGAGCCATCGTCCCAAATTAACAATTCAAAATCAGACCAAGTTTGAGCTAGGACACTTTTAATTGCCGCAGCAAGGTAGTTTTCTCGATTGTAAACTGTAATTACGATAGAAACAGATTTTTTTATCAGGTCTTTGCTGATATTTAATTCTTGTTTTCTCAAGCTTTTACCGCTTAAAAAAGCTTCTTTTACTTTGCTGGATTGGTTTTTCTCTAAACTGCTGATTTTTCTATTTAGTTTAATCAGATTGCTTGGCTCCGAAATAGGTGCTTCTTGGGCATTTTCTATAAAATACTCGGATGAGCCTTTGTATCGTAGTACCGCCAATCCATGTTTGAAGGGAGCGACTTTTATGAGTTCTAGTTCAGGAATCTCTTTCAACCACAGATTTACTATTTCGGTTTCCTGATCTCGATAGTAATCGTCCAATAGTAGCCATGTCCCTGGTTGAATAAATGCTTTTAGTAAATGTGGAGCTGGATACCGCGCTCTTAACGAGCTTTCTTGAGGAGGCCCGTCCACGAGAATCAGGTCGGCGGCAAAGGATGAGACATTATTGATATCGTACCATTTAATACTATTCCCATTCAAAATGGACTCTTGCAACTGACATAGCTGTAAGTCCACATACTCTAGTAATCCTTTTTCTTGTAATCGCTGACGAGTGTAAGTGTACCAATTAGAGTTATGTTCTAAAGACAATACTTTCTCTAACTTGAAACTGCCAAACAGAATAGTTGACAGACCACTGCCACACTCAACAACTTTTCGGATACCAGCAGCTTCCACAAACTGGGATATCCACTCTAGCGACTCAGATGTTAACGCCCAGTTAGTAAATTCAGAAGGCTTTATATATTCAGGTAACATAATCAGTTTTTGACAGGAGTGCTGCTAAGAACTTTGACTAATAAGTTTTCTGCCGATCATAATTTTCTGCTTAAGCATTAACACTTGCCGCCACGAAGTTTACTGAAATATTTGTGAACTTTAATTCCAGCAACTCGGTAATCTCTACTATTGAGTAGGCATTGCTCAATTTTGATACTATTTTTACGAAAAGGTCTACAGTGTCTTGACTTCCAGGATTTAAGAACTCGTGGCTCGGAGTCGGCCTTTCTCGGAGTGGAGAAAAGCGGGAGGCGGGATCTAGTTGGCTCAACCAGTAATCTTGATGCACGGTTTTGTCGCCGAGTCAGGGGGGTGACTTCCTGGCTAAGGCATCCAGTTATACCGCCGAAAATTCTAATGTTGAAACTACGAAATCAAAAATCGCTAAAAGAAGAAAACAAGAAATCGTTTTTTCGTCCTTTCGTTAAATAGCGAAAGCAATATTAACCATGATTATCTGTCCAAAATTTAAAAATACGCTGTAATAGCTCAACCTGAGTACAGCCATAGGTTGCAGCCGCAATTTTAAAATCCTTCTTGAACTCGGCAGGTACTTTAAAATTCAGGTTGGAAATTTCACTTGGATCGGGCTTCTCCAGGTTGTCTTTTGTTTCCTTGATACTAGGGGGTTCACCCTTGCTCGGCTTGCGAGGTGGTGGTGGTGGTTTGGTTCCCATATCATGCCTCCTGCTCATTCAATAAATCAATAATTCCTTGTACGACTTGTTCTGCCCGTTGCTTTAACGTTGGGAAGGTAACTTCTGAAAGAGCGCGACCATTATCAGAAGCTTGTCGGTAAGCTGTCTTTTCAGGGATTGAGCCAGCCACTGTGTTATAGCCAGCCTTATGAATATACGATCGGGCTTCTTCAATTTCATTCTCCCGATCGCCGACTCGACATAAAGCAAAAACAATTTTATCCGCAGGGATTTTGGCGTTTATCAGTTCATGCGCCAACAGTACAGACGGTTTGAGGTCATCGAGTGATAAGCCTGTGGGCAAGACTACTAAATCACAGGCGCGGGCTATCTCCAATGTTCCTTGCATCGAATGCGGTGGCCCGTCCAGAATCATGAGGTCATAAACATCAGCGTGTTTCAGAGCTTGGGCAACAGTGCGGAATTGCTCAACTGCAATCTCCGGCTGGATACCATTTACTTCCCGACGCTGTTTCCAGTCCGTACTTGTACCTTGAGATATATCTAGGTCGGCAATTTTTACATCCCAGCCAGCAGCAGCATACTCACGGGCAATCAGTCGGGCAATAGTGCTTTTTGAAACGCCGCCTTTTTGGGAGATAACACCCACTAATAGGGTCATCGTGCTTTCGTCCTTTCGCTTTATAGCGATTTATTTATATCGTGTTTTCGTTCTTTGTTCAAGTTACGACTTCGTTATAGCAAGAAATAACGATTTAAACAAAGGACGAAATCGTTATTTCGCTACATACACTTTATATATGATTTCAAAAACTAATGCTCAAGGAGATATGGAAGGTCTGCCGAACCAAGATCGTAATTACTTCGTTTGACTCCAACCAACACAGGTAACAATTTTTCCCAAAATTGGGAATTTCAGTTACACTTCTTTACTACTGCTACGACAGTGCATAATTCATGCTAACAGTAAAATTTGAGGAGGTTGTTTGGATCGATGGTAGCCTCCTGGGAGTATTCTACACACCCGGAAAGTGCTGGCAATTCAGAGTAATTAGTTCTACGGGTGAAGTTTTTGGTGAAGAGCGAATTTACTATACAGCCCTTGCCGCTTTGAACGCTGGGCGTACTTGGTTAGGGTTGCCGGGGATTTGATCACTTCCAGCAATCATCTCCGTACATAATTTTTTTAGTACCATCAGGGTAGAATCTAGCGCACCAACCTTGACTAACGCGCCAATTGTCGTAAGCGATAGTGCCAGCCATTAAAATGAGCGTTGCAAAGCCAACAGTTATCGCTACTTTTTTCCAGCTAATCTGTCGTTGAGTGGGCTGTAGTTCCTTCATTTAGCGAGTTGTTTGAATGTTTCATCAAGCGTAACTTTAGTAAATTAGCTTTGTCTCCTGTAAAATTAACTACTGAATTCTTGCGTTGCCCTATACGTCCGGTTTGTTTTTTCCCAATTTTGGGAAAAATTTCACAAGAGATTTTGTGCAACCACTCGATAGCGCTGATCAATCAAAGGTGGAAACTCTGTTCCAAATGAATAGCCATTCGCTTCTAAATCTTCGAGCTTTCCGGCTAATTCAATGCGCCGATCGCACCAAGAGCAATATGACCGCGATTACTCAAGTAAGCTAAGGATTCATTATCATTCCGGGATGCGGCTTGGAGAATCATCTGCCATTCAAGGAGAGCCTTCGATTCACGCGAACCCAAGATTAATTCCACGATTTCTTTGGGGGATGGCAATTGTCGGCGTACAGGGAACTCAATCATTGATCTCTCTGCGGCCTCGATAAATTCTTCTTGAGTTAGGTTTTCACTCAAGTGCTTGTAGTAGATTCTGACTACAGGCTCAGTCATTCGATAGCCAAAATGCCCTGCAATTTCTTCAAAGCGCTCAAGAAAAAGGCTTTCTTCTATCATGAATCTCCTTATTTTTTAAACACGTTCTGTAAAACCAGCCGATTGTTAAGTGCTAAATCCTCTTTGTTCCCATTTCTCCCGGCGCTACTCACCTTCGCAGCAAGCATGGTTCCCAACACACTCGGATCGTTCAGCACTTCTTTGAATGTTGAAATCCAACTCAGCAATACACCCCACCTCTCAGGATCGCGCTCTGCTTTATTCACACAAGCCCGGACATAAGCAATATCAGGATTGCGATCGAATGAATGCCACTGCAAGAACTTTAAAAAATCCATCTTGAGGTCATTGGGGCTTGCATCCAGAACGCGCCCAGACTCCCGGTAAACGTTCGCGTCGGCTCCTAACCTATGCTCTGCAAGCTTCACCAGTTCTGAGCGCGGTAGAGTTTGACCTGAGCGCACTTTATCCTCATACTCCTGTACCCAATTCGGTGTTTGCGAAATTTCAAAATTTTCGCCGCCCGCGCCGCCCGGAATATTTTTCTTCATGAAAATGCAATCCTGGCCTTGAGAATTTAATTCCTTACCCTCTAGTTCTTGCTGAGTATCGTCTAATACCTCTACCTCTACTGTATTTACGAATCCCTGGTCAACCTCTTTATTTTTTTTTTCTTGGGAAAAATTTAAAGGTTGGGTTTTTAAAAGAGAGAAATCCGGCTTTTGTTGAGAACTCTCTTGAGAAATATATGATGTAGTCTTTGCCGTAGTCTTTGAGGGGTCTGGGGCGCTTGCCCTGACTGGGTTTGAGGGGGGTGCGGATATCCCAATGGGGGATACTTGTATCTCCGTAGGGGAGAAGCTTGTTTCTCCGTATGGGCTATCCTTGTATCTCCCGTTGGGAGATGCTTGATTCTCCCAACGGGAGAAACTGAATTTACCAAGGGTTTCAGCCAATAAAGATAGGTTTTGGTGTAAAGAGTCGATCATGCTCAAAGGGGAAATTTGTTCCTCCCGGCACTTCCTAAAAAACTGATTTGCTACAACATGGCAACTCCGTACAACCTCTCTAAACTTCTCCATCTGGCTTTGGATTTCTTCATTTTGAATACCCCGACTCAGCAGCACACCGTACATCCCTATTAGGTTCTTGAACTGCTTTTTGATTCGGGATGCAATCATCCAAGTCTCCCAAACGGCGCTCAATACTCCATCTATCAGGCGATACTCCAAGCGGCCAGGTATGCCCCGGAGACGCTGCTCAACGTAACCACGCTCCACCAATAGCTCTCTAGCTGTTTGTTGCTGCTTTTCTGTTAATGAAGTTTCAAAGAACCACTCTTCTTGTGTCTTGTAAATCCAACCGTCTCTGTTGTGTTGCTTGCCAGTCCAATAGGTAAGCTGGCATATAAAGACCGCGGCCTCATGGGAACCTACTACTGGTACTAATTCAGGATGAAAGGCTACCGGAGAACCGATTTCTGGGAGGATATCTGTAATTTTCATTTTTTTCTCCTATGAAGTGTGATGGTTGCCAGAGAAAGATGCCGAGCGCTATATTTAGTTTCTACAAAACCTCCTCCGAATCGGACTAGGGGTTTGGGTTTGTTCTAATGGGTGTGTTTTTTGTTCTTCCATAGTTACTTTGTACTACCTAAAAATAATAATTTAATTTTGGGTAGTTTGTCGATGTAAATATCAAAAATATCGCAGCATCATTTCCGGTAAAAGTATTAATTTAACCTCAACCAATTGATGAAATTAAACTTATCGATATCTCAATAAGTTGATTATTCGTTGCTATTAAAGGAAACAACGGTTGTCAAAATTTCCGATTTTGTGCATCCGATCTGTCTCACAAAACTGATATATTTGCCCTCGTCCCCGTGAAAAAAAGATAACAATTTGTAAAGTTTAGATCGTTAGTTGGTGGCTGATGTGTTTCTATTACCACCTTGTCGAAGTAAGTACTTCCAGATGCGGTCAAAGTTTTGCTGACTGATTTTTAGTGCTTGCTGATGCCCTCTTGCAATGTCAGCCAGTTGTGTGACCATCCTCTCTCTAGCTCTGCCCTCTTTACTGCCCTAGAGCGCCGGTCGAGTAAAAGTAATTGACAAATTAAAAAGACTATGAAGCAGGAATGAGCGACGAATTTTCTGGTGTAATGTGGGACATACGAGCCATAACATGAAGATTGTGAACAACAGCCATTCTGCGGAGATCAAAAAGGTTTTTCCGCAAACCAAGATAGCGAGCCTGGTCTCCTTGCCAGTGGCCAATATGAGCTAATGTATGCTCAACACTGACACGCTGACGGAGTTGAGCGCGTCCTACCTCAGAAGTTTGACGCTCTCGGAGTTCCACTAGTAAAGATTCATCAGGGTGAATGGAAATGGTTCGACCATGTTTGCTGGTAGTGCATTGAGCATGTAGGGGACAAGCAAGACATTGATCTTTCGGAAAGTGGACAACACCACCTTCATGAAAGGGCAAACTGATACCATTTGGGCAGCGGATGAGAGAATTGTCCCAATCGAGAACAAAAGCATTTTTATCAAAAAGTTTACCATTGCGGACTTTCCAAGCTTTACAAATAATAGTTAGATCAGCTGTACGCTGTTTCACCAAATGACTGGTCAAATAGGCCCGGTCAATGTGCAATTCCTGAATAGTAACTTGTTGCTGTTTCAAATCTGACTCAATATCTAAAGTCACTGATGCTTCAGGTGCATTGGCGCTGGTAATACCGACAGCCCTGACTATTCCTATATCTAAATCCTTGGCAATATGACGTTTAAAACCATCAAATTTTTGACTGCGGCTTTTACGTCCATGACGCATATCTTCATCTTCAATGGAAATGCGTCTATCCTTGGCAACCCCCTGACGAAGCTTTGGGGAACCGTCTGCTGCCTCCTCAACATCCTGGGTTTCAATTTGTCGTGCAATTGCCAGATTTGATTGTACTTGTTGAGCCGTTGAATCGTTGAAATCGGTTTTTTGGTTAATCTGTGATTCAACTGAGTTAAGGGTTTGTAAAATGTTTGACAGCGCGATATTTCTAGCTTCTGGATTATCCCAATCTAAGTCAAGAGCCGCTTTCAGGCTGGTTTTGGCGACGAGATCAGCACTAAAGTTTGATGCCACATTTTCTAAACTATCTTGATTACTTTCAGCTATTATTGATAACACTTTTCTCAATGCATGACCTAATAAATTATAGGTATCTTCAACTCTTGCTGCTCCCCATAATGGACTTGAATCTAGGGCTATTCTTAATGAAGTTGAATTATAGCCTCCGCGAACTTTAGCCATTTCAACTGTCTTTTCGATTAACCGTCTATCAAAAGATTGTGATATTAAAAGGGCACGGAATTTTACTAGCGTTCCTTTGCTGAATGGGGCTTTTTCACAATCAAGGCAATCTAAAACTAGCTGCCATCTTCTATCCATTTCTATTGCTTCTATTGCCTCATCATCTGAAACTCCTGTATATGCTTGAAGAATAATGAAAAGTGCCAATTGTGCTGGTGGCACAGGAGATAGTCCAACGCTACTATCTTTAAAAATTTTGGACAATTCTAATTGAAAATCTGAATCAAACAGTTCGTGGCGGATCTGCCGCAAAAATACAAATAGCTTGGCTTTACGTATACGTTTTACTACTGTTGACTCTTTGGGTGATAACTCGATGGGAGGTTGCCAGATTGGTGGACGCATTTTATACCCTTTATTCCTTGAACCTCGGAGATTGGACACAACAAATATTGTATCTTTTGTCAACTACTTTTACTCGACCGGCGCTCTAGCCATCGCACTTGACTAGAGAGAGTAGCAGTAACCATTTTTTTACTTATGAGAATATTGCTTATAAGAACATTGCTTATAAGAACCACAGTTCCAATAACTAACAGTGACTACAGCAAAGCTTGATGCAATCAATTTGAATTGCACCAGAGTTCACAACGTCGGTTTGTGTTTTCCCAATTTTGGGAAAAATTCACTGACTAGCCGGCGTTGCAATTCTGGGCCACTCTCCCCCATCACTACACCATCAGTTTTCTCGACCCACCGCTTAATGCGATCGCACGGGTGTTCTCGTTGCGATCGCATATTTACCAGATTTATCTATCTGGTGGTATGCAAACCTCTTTTTTTAGTTGAAGGTCAAGTGAAAGCGATAGCTTAAGGTTCAATGACCCGCAGGTAGAGGAGGCTAAAACCCAAAGAGATGCTAAAGCAACTACTCCTCCAACAATGATGAAGGCAGTTGATCTGTAATGAGATTTTTTTGAGCGATTCGGACGACGGGTTAGTGTCTGTCTTTGAAACCTATTCATTTGATACCTTTAAAATCTGGGGTTGAACTTTGGTTGTCTTCAATTACCATCAGACCCCAGATTTCTTAACCATTGGCCAGACAAAGGTGTTGGAGTTATGTAAGACTTAGGTAAAAGTTGTGGTAGGTTAATGGCAAGGTCATCAAGGTCACTCCGAGCATCGACAGCAGGTCTGGAAAAAGCTAATAACGCATTTAAGCTGAAGGGGTGGACTCAGGATTACTTGGCTGGGACTGTTGGATGTTCTCGTCAAACCATCAATAATTTTTTTGCCAAACGACCTGTTGACAAGGGTATATTCCAAAGCATTTGTACAGAATTGGGTTTGGAGTGGGGAGAGATTGCAGAACTAGAAACCGGAGAAGAAAAACCCATTGTCCCAACAACAATCGATGCTTTAGTAAATCAGGTGCGTGAAAAAGTCAGCGCAGACATTCAAAAACGATGCGGATGGATGCGTGTTTTGGACATGACTCAGCCCATCGGGATAAATGACATTTACACAGATGTCAATATTCTGGAGAAAATTACAGGACGCAAACGATTAGAAATAGCTCAACTTTTAGAAAACTTCAACCCGGAAGGCTTCGAGCGATTTGGACTGAATCAAGCGATAGGAAAGCGAGTTCCAGGTCTGGAGGCTGTTGAGCAACATTCCAAATTAATGATTTTAGGAAAGCCAGGAGCTGGTAAGACAACTTTTTTAAAACGAATAGCAATTCAATGTAATTTAGGGAATTTTTTAGCGAATTATGTTCCAATTTTCATTACGCTAAAAGACTTTGCTGAAGAAGAAGGTAAACTAAGTTTATTACAATATATAAATAATCAATTTGTTAATAATAATAATATTTCAGAACAAAAAATAATTAAAACACTGCTGCTTCAGGGTCGGGCAATTGTATTATTGGATGGGTTAGACGAAGTTAAGCAAGCAGACAATGATAGGGTTTTAAAAGAAATTCGTGACTTCTCCATTCAGTACGATGCTAACCATTTTGTGATCACCTGCCGGATTGCGTCAAAGGAATATACATTTGAACAGTTTACTGAGGTTGAGGTTGCCGATTTTGATGATAAGCAGATTGCGGAGTTTGCTACAAAATGGTTTCAAACTAAAGACCCAAAGAAAGCTGAAAACTTTATTCATAAACTCCAAGGAAACCAACGAATTAAAGAATTAGCAACCAATCCTTTGCTTTTGACATTGTTGTGTTTATTATTTGGCGAATCTACAGATTTTCCTTTAAATCGTGCTGAACTATACGAGGAAGGGGTAGAAGTATTGCTGAAAAAGTGGGATGGTACACGCAGCATTGAACGCGATGTAGTTTATCACAAACTCTCTCTCAAACGCAAAGAAGACCTCCTCAGCAAGATTGCTTTAGAAACCTTTGTAGATGGCAATTATTTTTTCAAAGAAAGACTTGTAAAACAATACATTAGTGATTACATTCAGAATCTCCCTGATGCCCAAACCGATCCAGAAGCGCTTTTACTAAATAGTAAAGCCGTACTGAAATCGATTGAGGCACAACATGGATTACTTGTAGAAAGAGCCAGAGGAATTTATTCATTTTCTCATTTAACATTTCATGAGTTCTTCACCGCTAGAAATATCGATTCTCAACAGACATTTCAACAGTTAGTTAGTCATATTACTGACAAGCGTTGGCGAGAGGTCTTCTTGCTAACTGTAGGGATGTTGAAAAATTCTGATGAATTGTTGTTGTTGATGAAACAGCAGATTGATAGGCATCTAGCAGACGATGAAGAACTACAGCAATTCTTGACTTGGATTAATGAAAAATCATGTTCTGTAGAAACCCGCTATAAACCTGCTGCTGTTCGAGCCTTCTACTTCTCCCTCTCCCTCTCCCGATCCCTCTCCCTCTCCCGATCCCTCGACCTCGACCTCTCCCGATCCCTCTCCCGATCCCTCGACCTCGACCTCGACCTCGACCTCGACCTCTCCCGATCCCTCGACCTCGACCTCTCCCGATCCCTCGACCTCAATTTCTCCCGATCCCTCGACCTCGAATTAAAGCGATCACTACAACAAGTCAAAGACCAACTGCCCAATTCAAGTGAAGGTAAAAAAGCATTTAAACAGTGGTGGCAAACAAATGGTCAAACCTGGACTGAACACCTCAGAACCGTAATCATTCAGCGTCGCAATATTGGACACGATTGGCAGTTTAGCGATATTCAGAAGGAACTATTGAAGCAGTACTATGACGCAAATAAGCTACTGGTTGAGTGCCTCAACAGTGAATGTTATGTAAGCCGTTCAGTTCGACAGGAGATTGAAGATACATTGCTATTGCCAGTAAGTTGAAACATAACGCGAAACTGCGATGCCGAAGGCGGTAAAGGGGAGCAGAAGTTGAGCGACTTACAAAAAGGTCGCTAAACGGGTGACAGGAACCAATATCTCCTAAAGCGCAAGTTGTTCAGGGTAAAACCATCACCAGAATTTTAGTAATATATTCCCAATTTTGGGAAAGTTTACTCACAATTGCAATTCTGGGCCATTATCCCCCATCACAACGCCCAGAGTTTTCTCGACCCAACGTTTAATACCATCGCGCAGCGCCGGGGCATTCCTCCAGCTAGTTTGTTTAATTTGCAATATCCTGAGCAGTTCCTCATCAGGACTCACCTCCGGTTCGGGAGTCGGGGCAATAGCAATAAATTCTTGCAATGGCTGAATAATTCCCGCATTGGCAGCTGCATCAAAACTCATACTCTGAGTGCAAGCCGGAGTTACAGAATTCGTCGGGAGTGCGACCTGCGCCCCCTTATCTACTAGCTCTTGGATATTAACCATCACCTGCCGGACGTTCTGATGATTAGCTTCTGGCATCGCTACAAAACAACTGGGCAGAATTGCTTTGATACCACTAGCTACCTGCTGATTACAGTTCTGGGCGACCCGTTGCATATACTCTAGGAACTCTGGAAATATCGCAACAGTTGTGCGATCGCAATCCTTGTAAAACTCAGAGTAAGCATTTGAAATTGCTGCCGCTTCCCACTTGCCACCTTGAGGCTTGTACTTCTTGTCGGCCCACCAATGCAAAAATACGGGGAAAGGCCGCTTCGGAGCAATCTCCCAAACTTGCTGTGCTTGGTCTTTTACCTCTGGTGATGAATCAGATTTCTTTTTAAAGCCCACTCCCGCCACGGAGTCACATTTAGGTTCGGTAACTAATTTTTCAAAGCTCGGTGGCGGCGCGGCGGAACATTCACCCTCAGAACTGTCTGTGTGGTCATTGAGTGGCTTTTGTTCAAGACTTCCAACGTAGTGCGTATTGATGGGTGGTTCATCGCTCCAGGGGTCAAAATCAAGCCATTGGTCAAGCTCTTGATTTTCTTGGTTTTTATCTAAAACTCTTTCTTTCTCGATTTCCCGATCTTGAGTAGAAATAGAGTTTTCTTTATATGTAGAAGGAAATTGTGTTTGCAATTTCGCGTCGTTGCGATCGCAATCTCGTGTCATTGCATTTGCAATTTCGGCATCCAATAAGGGGTTTGGGCTTTTTCCATAACAATGAGGGAAACAGCCTGTTAATTCAAACAAACGTTCTACATCAAGTGTCATCCAAGAGGAAGTCAAATCAGGATGCCAGTGCGGAGGTTTTGTAACCAGATGTTTTTTTAAACGCACATAGCAGTCCTTCTCAATAATTCCGAGTGCCTCCAATTCTCTAGCCATCTTTCCAAAATTCCAGGGGCTGAGAGATGTAAACTGGTTACTCGTCCAATCTTCATAAGAGTTGTAGATCCACTTTCTGTCATCCTCCGTGCGATACCCATACCCAGACTGCATCCAGAATGCAAGCTGATTAATTAAAATACATGCTTCTGCTGGATGACAAACATTAAGCTCCTTCATTGCTCTTGCCAGTTCGGGGCTATAAATAAGTGTCAAGTTCTTGGATTTCGCAGATGCATTAATTTCTTGTGTCTCTGGCGCGAACGCAGTTGTCATTTGTGCTACTACCATTTCGCTGCACCTTCGGTTTGTTGCAGGGTGGAGGTGGCTGTGGAAGAATTATTGTTTGTGCATAGCTTGTTGAAATCCCAATCTTTGTCTTTGTTGTGGATGTTACTTGCAGGTTTTATCATGCTTCTCCTTTTACCTAAAAGAAGCGAATCTTCAAGCCTTGTTACGCCTACAAAGGAGTGTTACTATGGGAGAATAGTAGACAACCTTGCCAGCAAATAGAAGATTTGCTTGCTTGGTGGATTTGCTGAAAGTGAACTTCTCCTAATTGGTAGAAGATTCGCTTTGTGAATTGTCCCCTTGGTGGATTTCGCCTGGGCGGTAGATTCGCTTTTGTGTTAAGGAGCTACTGTTGGGCTTACTCAAAACTTTTCTCGTCGGCAAACTTGAATGGAGTTTTGGGTAAAGTATCAGTAAGCTCCGAAAATTGAGAAATTCAGAATATCCTTATTATTCTCATAACTACTATGATACACCAAGTTGCGCGTTTCATAATAATTTATCGCAAAACTTGTAGTAATTATGAATTGATGAAGGGTAAAACAGATGAAGCAAGGGTTGACCATGCTGCAAGAGGCTGCCATGTTTTCAGAAAAGCAAGTCGTTGCGCTGACTGGCTTTAGTCGAAAACGGTTGTACAACCTCAGCATTTCAAAAATTGTTCAACCTCAAAAAGACCCTATCCTCTACACTTGGAAACAGGTAATCTTTCTACGAATGCTTTATCTTCTAAGAGAAGATTGGTCGCTTCAGATGCTGGAAAAAATTTTTAAAGCTTTTCCTGATGACAAAATTGAAGAAATAATTGAAGGCATTGATACGTCTACTGCGATAGCACTTTTTTCTGAAAGTAGCGGCGAATTACAATTTAAAATTCTGGGGCCTATAACCTTTGACAGCGATTTAGAAAAATATGCTTTCAACAAATCCTTAGAAAGCTTTAAAGAAGGCAAACTTCTTGATTATGAGAAAACTCATGCCATTGTTTCTTGCATTATTGGAGATGAACCGAATGGTTCAAAAATTTCAATACAAAAACAAACTGTTATTATCATTCCAGAATTGATTAGAGAATTAAAAAAGGTTGCAGACGGTCTAAATATCGAATATTTTGACTTAAAAGTTGGTTAGTTTTAATTAAATTACTCAAATATTCTTCATTATTTTAAATAACCTGGCTGCAAAGTCAGGTTATTATTTTATTCAGTATGCAGAAATTCAAAATTTCCTGCCACACCTATACCTGCATTATTTAATAAAGAATTACTAATTCGTTAAAGCGTGGGTAGGCACGGCTATTTACAGCGATCAATATTTGTATTACTACGCTGACTGAAATTTAAGTTGCACTTATCATTCTCCTCCCTTCGCTTTTTTAGTAGGTGAAGGGTTTTCTGTTTTACGTCGTTCGTCTAGAAATTTTTTTACCAGTACGAGTACCAGCGCTGGTACAGTTCTGTACTGTTCATCAGCAGCTTGTTGTAATTCGTCCAACTCCTCCTCGGAGACTCGGATCGTAATTCGCGGCTTATCGGAAGGCATGAGTAAGGTGTATACAATCAATGCCATTATCCACCTCCTTTAGAAAAATTTGTTCTTGGTGTTGACAGGTGACGACACCTTTCGTTATCCTACCAGATATAGACTAAAAACGCCCATAACGCTTATCAGAAGCCTAATTCACCCGAATTCAGGTTACAGAATTTTATTGCCGATAAATAGATCAAAACCCAGCACTGATAAGCGTTTTGCTGAATTAATTAATCTTTGTAGAGGATTTTGAAAATGCTAATAACCCGGTCAAATCCGGTTGAAACAACCCAAAGCGTTCCAGCAATGCCCACGGGCATCGATACTGGGGCAGGGCTAGTCAAAATGGCGATCGCCGGAACAAGAGTTCGTATTCCTTCCAAAGTGGTGCAAGTGACCGACCTCGAAGATGATTTGAAATCTCCAGAAGGTGGCTACTTTTTCTACCAAGATGGCGATCGCGCAGACCTGATTGGCAAGCAATTCTTAACAGGCTCCCTTGCTGACTGGAAAGCTCCTACCACCCATGTCCGACTTAGTGATGATTCAGCCCTAAAAGTGGAATACTCCTTGCACACATTGCTGGGTGGACTTGCGACACTGCCACACCGCGATGAGTGGAATTTATATTTGGTTTTGAGTATTCACAATGCCAAACTTTTTAAAGATGCACTGATCAGCAAAATCAGCGGCTCCCATATTGTTAAGTTGGGCAATAAAACTGGCCCAGCATCGAAGATAAATCTGAACGTATCCCTCGTTGTGCCGGAGGGTGCAGGTTCTTACAGTTATTGTGTTGCACTCAAACCAGAGCCATTAATTGATCGCACGGCTCAAGCGATCGCAATTGACTTCGGCACATCGACAATCATCCCTACAGTTTTTGCCCCAGGTGGTGCAATTATCCATCGTCAGGTTTTGGAAGTGGCAGGTTGCATCGACCTACTAAGTGAAATTGCATCCGACCCCGAATTAATTCAATTTTTGGGCAGTGGCAAGTCCGGCAATATCGAAACAATTCGCCAGGGAATAGAAAGTGGGAATTTTCAATATGGCACTCGTAACTTCAATTTCCGAGACATTTATGCCCATCATCTTACCCCGTGGCTTAAAGATAGGTTGCGGTTGGCATTTAAAGAAATTGCAGAATGGCGAGATGTGGCGCAGAGTTTCGTTGCCTGGGGTGGTGGATCAGAAATGCCGGGAGTTTCCAAAATGTTGCAATCACAAGGTATTAATCCAGTACCAGATGGATGCTGGGCTAATGCCTTGGGATTGGAACGAATAGCCACGGGAAGATTAGCACGAGGTAAATAATTATGGCGGAGAATCGGCGGGTAAGATTGGAACCTCACATTGAAGAATATCTACAAACTCACGCAGTAAGAGTATTGGGAAAAGCTCCGGCTCAAATCACCGGTGCGGAGTTAACGACAATCGCAAATGCGCTGCTCTACGAACACAAATTAGCGCATGGATTATTGACACAAATCCCGTTAATTAGGGTATTTAACTGGTTTACAGGGTTAATTGGCAATAAAACAATTTCATCTTCAATACCAGCATCATTACCAATTAAATCAGAAGCAGAAAATTATGATTTTGATGCCCAATTAGGGGATTTATTCGAGGAAGTTGTATGAATCAAAATGAAGCGATCGCACAGACGACCAATCAACTGCGATCGCCCCACATTGAAATGTATCTCTCGCCGCAAAACGAAAAGTACTTAAGGATTCTAACAATGGCACTCAATTATAACAATCCCGAACACTGGGGCAAATCACCGCTAACGGATCGCTCTTTGATGTTAGAGCAAATTAAAGCAGAAAACGAAGCGAACGCACAATCTCTTAGGCAAAGCGATGTCCCAGTATCACCGAATCAATCTACTGCAAAGAATAAGCATAACTCAGAATTTTAATCATGACTAAACCAATAGGATATTTTTGCTCAGGAACGATGCCTGGAGATACAGGGTTACTTGCAGATATGCAGGAATCGTGGGGTAGCACATTCGAGGCAATCAACAACGCTCAACGACTTTGGATGATTCAGCAGATTAGCTCAACTCTATCCCAAAACTATCTAGAGTCAAATCTGGATTCTCCTCGTGATTCTGAAGTTAAGGAAGTAGCAGAAAGATTAGATGAGTTATCGCCGGGTCAATTATTGGGCTTGCTAGATGCTCTCGTAGCCCAAGTAAAAGGTAATTAATTATTCGCTATGGGGTGGTTTGTCTACCCCAAAAATACTCAAGGAATAAAGCCATTGAACACTAATCGAATTTGGCGAAAACACAGCAGCAAGATTGTTTTTGGATCACTCATCGCTGGGAGCTTAATACTCAGTTATAAGGACATTAGTGCCAATATGCAATCCCTATCTATTGCGCGAACAACCATTGCATTTAATGGTCAACAGCAAATGCTATTAGAGCAGCAATTAAGCCACGAACAGGCACTCTCTAAAGTCGCAGAGGCTAGATACAAAGCAGGTTGCACCATTGTAGTAGCGGTAAAATCAGCGAGGAATTTAGCAACTCTGGTAGAGGGTGAAACGGTACTAGATCGCACCACTAAAAGGTCACTCCCAATTGGCACAGTTGTCTGTGATGGCAATGGCAATACGGGCGTTTTAATTGCTGATCAAGATGGTGTTCCGGTAGTCGCGCAGATGGCATTTACGGGAGATCGCCAATTAGCTATCAACCAAATCAAGAAGATTCGCGGCGCAAAACTTTACTACTACACACCTCAAAAATAAGGAATAATCAACATGGCTTTAGGTTCTAAAAGTTCAAATCCTGGTGCTTCTGCATGGCAGTCTGGTGGTAACAATAAGAGTAAAAAAATACGGTTCTTGCGTTACTTTTATGGAAAATTAATACTAAAGTGCCAGTTTAATAAACT
>NZ_JABXKI010000295.1 GCF_017115095.1 Nostoc sp. NMS4
ATCTATTTTGGGCTTGGTGGTGGCCTTTCTTCTTATTTCTCTTTCCCTTTTTGGGTCGTGTCTGGTGTTCTGTTTGTCCCTTCATGATTTACGGAGAAATTACCCAAAAGCTCTCTCTCTGGCTGTGGCCCCGAAAACTCAAACGCTGGCCGAGAGAACAGGGTGAGAAATGGGGCGGATGGTTTATGTTTGGTTTATTTACCCTAATTTTCTTATGGGAAGAACTCTGGCATTTAGAAAATACCGCCTACCTGAGCGCTTGTTTGCTACTGTTAATAACTGCTGGGGCGATGATTTTCTCGGCTCTTTTTGAGCGGCGGTTTTGGTGTCGTTATCTCTGTCCTATCGGCGGAATGAATGGTTTATTTGCCAAACTCTCAATGACGGAACTCCGCGCACAACAAGGGATATGTTCTGCCAGTTGCACCACTTATCAGTGTTATAAAGGTGGGCCGCAAAAAGGCGAAGGGCTAGACACTAATGGATGTCCTTTATACTCACACCCAGCCCAGTTAGAAGATAACCGAGATTGCGTACTGTGTATGACTTGCCTCAAAGCCTGTCCCCATCGTTCCGTTGAATTTAACTTGCGTCCCCCTGCGATTGAACTGTGGACAACTCATGTACCCCGCAGCTATGAAGTAGCATTATTGTTTTTGCTGTTGGGTGGTATATATCTCCATCGTTTACCAGAGTTGCAATCTTGGTTAGGGCTGCAACTTGATTTAACTGACTTTTGGCAGCACTTGGGATTATCGCTGCTAGTGTTAATTATTCCAGCAGCTTTTACCTTCGCGGCCTATGGCTTGATTCAAGTGTTTAACTTTAACCATAGCCCTCGATCGTTTGTAAAACTCGCTTATGGCTACCTACCATTAGTGTTGGGGGGCAACTTAGCTCACTATCTACGTTTGGGCTTAGGCGAAGGCGGACGGATTTTACCCATAACCTTTGCTACTCTTGGTTTGAGTGGCGAACAATTGCCAATATTAGTTGCTCACCCGGCTGTGATTGCCTTTTTGCAAGGTACAACAATAATTTTCTCAGTGTTGATGACGATGTTATTAACACAAAAAATTGCCAAGCAATCAGTGGGTACACCAAAGGGTTTAGCGAAACTATCGCTGCTTTGGCAACACCTAGCAGCGATCGCTTTGGCAGTTAGTATGTGGATGATTATCGTCTTTTGAGCTTCACATCTTCCACCCAGGCGGTTTATAATCGCCTGGGCTAGGTGGAAAATGTGATTTAAGAACATTCTTCCCTACGAACGTGATAGAAAATACTTATATGATTTATGATTTTTGACTCATAGTGTAAGGATTACAGATAATGCACGTTCTAAAAAGATCCATCAAACCAGCAACCTATATATCTTTCCTCCACATTTACCAAACTACTTGGGGGACTGCTGGTGATATTTGTTTAATCCGTGAGTCTGTAGCTAATGATAGTACAGCGAAGTTTATCGGGCATAAAATCGAGCTAGCAATTCCCAAAGGGTTGGAGCGCGATCGCATTGCCAACTGTCCAATAATTAAAGTTGCAGGTAATGTCGGCGACGGACATCCTAAAGAGCATCCGTTGGAATGGGAAGCTTATGAGGGTGTAAATGAAGAAATAGCTTTAGCGGCTCTCAAACCTTGGGGATTCAAGTTAATTGAGCTTTAATGCGGCGATTTGATTAGCTCAACTCGCTTTCGTTCTTCTGAAACTATTTTTTCCCCTAGCGCCATCAGACATTGGCCCAAATAGACATAGGAGTGAAATTAATTATGCGTTCCCCGAAATCCTTGTAGGCATAATTCATAAATTGTACCTACGTTATTTTCACTCCTAAGTCTAATGTACTAAACCAGGTTTCTAAATCCGCGTAGTTTACCGCCGTAGGCATCGCCTGAAAATCCAACAATGCTTCACCGAGATTTTCTAATTGTTCTAAGGAGAGAGTTTCAATACGAACTAGCACCTCTTGGGGTAACTCTCCCACCCGTCGAGTCAATTGACGTAGAATGAGCAATTGCCCTTCGTTTCCACACAGAAGACAGTTTCAATTACTGTTTCTGGTGCAGGGGGAAGCAATAATACGACAACTTGCGTTATTGGTAGACGATACAAACGATACAAGCGTACCCAATAATCTAGCATCCGCAAGGGTAGTGGTGGCGTAGATTCTAGTTTGGTTTGAAATTCCAGATGGAGAATGCGTCCTTGTAGTTGTAAAAATGTGACATAATCAGCGCGAATTGGTTCAATACTCAATTCGGTTTTGAGAACACAGACAAAACCCACCTGCGTGGGTTTCAAATTCTTTGAGTCCGCGTAGGCGGACTTGGTTTGTGTAGCCGCGATTTCTAATCGCCTGGTATATTTCCAAAGGTTAGATGCTCCCTTTCCCTTGATGTATCAGTGAGATGTGTATTTCTACGTATGACTCAAAGCTATGATTTCATAGGATAAGCCAAAAAAAAATAACTTAGAGCGCTTGCTGGCATTAATTACTGTAGTCAAGCCAAACGATCGCTCATACCCAATAATCCAAATATTATAAAATAATATTACTTTATGCCCCTGCTTTCACCTTTTCCTCACAACCTGCTGGAAAAGCGTAATCTCAGAATGATAAGCTAAACAGTGGCATAAATAGGATGAAGTAATAAATGGGTGTTTATTCAACGACTCCTCATCTCTTACGGGCTGCTCGCGGTGAAGTAGTAGATCGTCCCCCTGTATGGATGATGCGACAAGCGGGACGATATATGAAAGCATATCGAGACTTAAGAGATAAGTATCCTTCGTTTCGCGATCGCTCGGAAATTCCAGATGTAGCAATTGAAGTTTCCTTGCAACCCTGGAGAGCCTTCCAACCAGACGGAGTAATTTTGTTTTCTGATATTGTCACCCCCTTACCTGGTTTGGGTATTGACATGGATATCGCCGAAGGTAAAGGGCCAATTATTCATTCACCCCTCCGCACCCAAGAACAAATTGATCTTCTGCATCCCTTAGAACCAGAAGCAGCTCTACCATTTATTAAGACAATTTTGCAAGCGCTGCGTTCGGAAGTCGGCGATAAATCAACGGTGTTGGGCTTTGTGGGTGCGCCGTGGACTTTAGCAGCTTATGCAGTTGAGGGAAAAGGTTCTAAAACCTATTCCATCATCAAAAACATGGCATTTTCAGACCCGACGATATTGCATCAACTATTAGCTAAGTTAGCAGATGCGATCGCCATCTATGCCCGCTATCAAATTGACTCTGGCGCTCAAGTTGTCCAAATGTTCGATTCTTGGGCGGGTCAATTGAGTCCTCAAGATTATGATACCTTTGCTCTGCCTTATCAGCAGAGGGTTTTCCAGCAAGTCAAGCAAACCCACCCCGATACACCTTTAATTCTGCTAGTTAGTGGTAGTGCGGGTGTGTTGGAAAGAATGGGACAATCTGGCGCTGATATTGTCAGTGTAGATTGGGCTGTGGATATGGCAGATGCACGAGCCAGATTAGGTAAACAAATGAAAGTTCAAGGAAATCTTGACCCAGGCGTGCTATTCGGCTCTAAACAGTTTATCCGCGATCGCATTCTCGATACCGTTCGCAAAGCTGGTAATTGGGGTCACATTCTCAATCTCGGTCATGGTGTCTTACCAGAAACTCCTGAAGAAAATGTCGCTTTCTTCTTTGAAACCGCAAAGGAACTTAATCTTGCAGGAGTTAAGAGTTGAGAGTGAGGAGTTATGAGTTATGAGTTAGGAGTTATAAGCTATAAATTTATCGGTTGCGAGGTGCAGAGTTATTTTTAACTCCTCACTTCTAACTCCTAACTTTATTTTTAGCTTCTGATTTGGAACTTTTAACTTGATTCTTAACTCCTAACTCTTAACTCCTAATGTTTGATAAATTCTCTATGAGCCAGAAACGGATTTTAGTGACTGGTGCAAGTGGTTGTATAGGTCATTATTTAACAGAAGCCTTAATTAAGGAAACAGATTACGAACTGTATCTACTAGTTAGGAACCCAAACAAACTGCAAGTTGATACCAAGGCACGTTCAGGCATCAACGTTTTACAAGGTGATATGCAAAATATTCGCCAATTTGCCGATTTGCTATCCACAATTGATACGGCGGTACTCACAGCCACAGCTTGGGGTGGTGATGAGACATTTGATATTAATGTCGTCAAGACTATAGAACTGCTGGAACTGCTAGATCCAGAACGTTGCCAGCAGGTGATTTATTTTTCCACAGCTAGCGTTTTGGATCGCTACAATCAACCATTGAAAGAAGCCGGGGAAATTGGGACAGATTACATCCGTTCTAAATATGAGTGCTTAGAGAAAAAAGAAAAATTAGCGATCGCACCTAAAATTACCACAGTTTTTCCCACTGTAGTATTGGGCGGTGATGCGAATAAACCTTATTCTGCTGTCACATCTGGTATTACAGAAGTGACAAAATATATTAATATAATTCGCTTTTTAGAAGCAGATGGCAGTTTTCACTTTATCCACGCACGAGATATTGCCACTGTCGTGCAATATTTAATCGATCGTCCTCCCGAAAAGGATCAACCACATCAGCTGGTTTTAGGTCAAGCACCATTAACTGCTAATCAAGCAGTGAGACAAGTTTGTGCTTATCTGGGCAAAAAGATTTACTTTCGCATTCCTATATCCATACCATTGGCTAATTTGATTATTGTTCTGTTCCGCATTCGCATGGCCGCTTGGGATCGGTTTTGCATGAACTATCGGCATTTTACTTATGAAAAATTCATTAATCCCGATAGTTTCGGCTTGCCAAATTATTGTGCAACTATGAGTGATGTTTTAAAAATTAGTGGCGTTGAACGTTAGCCAGTAAGGGAGTTTACGCCTTCTTGGTTTGATCAGGCAAAAAAATAATGAGCATTAACTTACTAGTAACTTATTAGGTAATGTGATGATCGTTAGTGTTGTGCGATTTAGAGGCAACATTCGTTGGTTTCAGTCTGATATAGATATCTGGATACTTGACTGGAACAAGTGGCGGCATGAATTTGTAAATGCTGGCTATGAGGTTCCAGAACTAGACGGTTCTGAAAGATTTGGAATTACTGTAGTTAACCAAGAGACTGCGGAAAAATTTCTATCAGCAGTTTCGATATTCGAGATATCTAAGAATAATTTGCACACCGAATTGCTGACCCATTATAAAAATGCAAAATCATGGTGGGATGTTTCCGATCTATTTCCCACAGTATTTGTTGATTTTGATAAAAATCGGGTTGGTGCATTTTACTTTGAAGGTACTAGGATAGAGAGGTATGTTCCAGATGGGTGGATTGGAGAGTTCGTAGACTTTGCTAATACCTACAACGAAGACGTATTTCCATCTAGCGAGAAATTTTGGATTTCAGATGGTTTTGACATACTTAAAATCCTTAACGAGCGAGGTAGTATGTTGAGTGATATATAAATTAGATTGGTACTAATTTTTTTGACTTGCGTCTATACCGCAATGATGAGTATTTCTAGCCAGAGGCTAGAAATGAGGCTTTAATACAGACCACTCATAAGGGCAAATCAATACTGTGCCCCTCACGTCTCTTGTATCCAAACGATAACTGATATAGTTACCCCATTCAGGTAAAAATATCAGTGGTAGAATAAAACAACTTTAATAAAAAGTCAATAGCTCTTAATTTTCGTTAGAGTGGGATAACAATCAAAGTGTGAGGATTGATACTACATGCGAATCCTGTTAGTGTATCCGATATTTCCCAAAACCTTTTGGTCTTATGAAAAAATCTTGGAGTTAGTCGATCGCAAGGTTTTATTACCACCTCTGGGTTTAGTAACAGTAGCCGCGATTCTGCCTCAAGAATGGGAATTCAAGCTGGTCGATCGCAACATTCGGGCAGCAACAGAGGAAGAGTGGGCATGGGCAGATGTAGTAATCCTCTCTGCGATGATTGTCCAGAAACAAGATTTGCTTGATCAAATCCAGGAAGCCAAAAAACGTGGCAAGTTAGTCGCAGTTGGCGGCCCCTACCCTACCTCTGTACCTCACGAAGTTGAAAATGTTGGTGCAGATTTTCTGATTCTGGATGAAGGGGAAATCACCCTACCCATGTTTATTGAGGCAATTCAACGCGGTGAAACATCTGGGACTTTCCGCGCCACAGAAAAGCCTGATGTCACAAGCACGCCAATACCCCGCTTTGATTTATTGGAATTGGATGCTTATGATATGATGTCAGTGCAATTTTCGCGTGGGTGTCCCTTCCAGTGCGAATTTTGCGACATTATTGTTCTTTACGGACGCAAACCACGCACCAAAGCCCCAGCCCAACTGTTAGCAGAGTTAGATTATCTCTATGAACTGGGTTGGCGGCGGGGTGTGTTCATGGTGGATGACAACTTTATTGGCAACAAGCGAAATGTGAAATTGTTGCTGAAAGAGTTAAAAGTCTGGATGGCAGAACATAAGTATCCCTTCCGATTTGACACTGAAGCTTCAATTGACTTGGCACAAGACTCAGAAATGTTGGAGTTGATGGTTGAGTCTGGTTTCTCGGCGGTGTTTTTGGGAATCGAAACGCCGGATGAGGATAGTTTGCAAATGACCAAGAAGTTTCAAAATACTCGCAGTTCTTTAACTGAGGCAGTAGAAACCATCATCAAAGCCGGATTGCGCCCAATGGCTGGGTTTATTATTGGCTTTGATGGCGAAAAAGCAGGTGCTGGCGATCGCATTGTCCGCTTTGCTGAACAAGCAGCAATTCCCTCGACTACCTTTGCTATGTTACAAGCGTTACCTAATACTGCGCTTTGGCATCGCCTGAAGAAAGAAGGACGATTACGGGAAAATCAAGATGGGAACATCAACCAAACAACATTGATGAACTTCCTGCCCACCCGTCCCCTAGAAGAACTTGCACGAGAATATATTGAAGCGTTTTGTACTTTATACGACCCAGTAAATTACTTGGATCGTACCTATCGCTGTTTCTTGATGATGGGTTTACCAAGTTGGAAAGCGCCAGCGAAAATGCCAGAGTGGATAGTTGTGAAAGCCTTGCTGATTGTAATTTGGCGACAAGGAATTAAACGCGAAACCCGTTGGAAATTCTGGCACCATTTGTTCAGTATTCTCAAGCGTAACCCTGGAGTTATTGAGCATTACATCTCTGCTTGCGCCCACAACGAGCATTTTCTAGAATATCGGCAAATTGTCCGCGATCAAATTGAAAGTCAGCTAGCTGAATATTTGGCACAAGGCGCAGAAACGCCTTATGTTTTAGTGAAAGAAAAAGCTGAGGAAAAAGCGGAAGCGGTAGTTAGTTAAGGTTGGTAATGGGTAATAGTAAATAAATTACTTATTACCCGTTCTCAATTAATTTGCCTTTCCAATTCCAGTTATTTGAAAAATTAACTCTGCCGCTTTACTCATTAGCGAAGTGTTAATCTCAAGTTGATAATTCCCCTGTTTTAAAACCTCAATCACAACTTGACTGAAATCTGCGTTACCTTTCCTCGCACCCAAACCATTAATTGCACATTCAATTTGCCTCACGCCACAGCTTAAAGCAATGAGTGAATTATCTACCGCCATACCCAAATCATCATGACAGTGTACTGAAACAACAACTTCGTTAATATTGGGTACTCGATTAAAAATCATTTGGAGAAGTTGCGAAAACTCTTCTGGCGATGCCAAACCCAAGCTATCAGGAATACTAACAGTCGTAGCACCACTCTTGATTGCAGTTTCAATAGATTTACACAAAAAATCTGGCTCACTTCTGGAAGCATCAAAAGCGCTCCATTCTACATCATTACAGTAATTGCGTGCCAGAGAAACACTCTCTTTGATTGTTGCTAATACTTCTTCTTTGCTTAATTGAGTCTGATTTTTCAGATTTACCGGAGTGTAAGTGTGAATTCTACCTCTAATTGCTGGTTTAATTGCTTCGGCAAGAGTGATTATTTCATCTGAATTAGAACTAGCTAGCCCACAAATAGTAGAATTTTTAATTATTTTAGAAATATTAAAGACTTGATCAAAATCTTTTTGAGAACTTGCGGGATAACCAACTTCAATAATATCCACTCCCATTTCTTCAAGCAATTGGGAGATAGTAATTTTTTGTTGTAAATTCATCTTTACACCAGGCGTTAATTCTCCATCACGCATGGTGGTATCAAAAATAATTACTTTATGATTATTTCCTGACATATTGGCTAGAGATAGCGATCGCACTTACATCAAATACAATCTTAAGGAATATCCTCACTTAAGAAAACTGTCTCTAAATCCCGATAACCACTGACAATACGTACAATTTCCACACCGCCATCAATGGGACGATAAAAGATCAAGTAATCTTCTACTGGGAAACTTCGTAAACCACCTTCAAAATTATCGCAACTTTGCCCCATATTAGGAAAATCAGCCAACAGTTTACACTGCTGTTTAATTTTTTCGTTGATTCTTTGAGCTGCATCAGGGTTATAGCGGGCAATATAACTGCTAATTTCTTTCAAATCTAGTCTAGCTGAAGGCGCTAAAATACACCTACTCATTATTTAGCAGCCTCAGCTTGTTGCATTTGGGCTTGGGCGCGTCGAATGTCTTCCTCTATTTCTGCAAATACCTCTTCACCATCAATTCCTTCACCACGTTCGAGTTCTTCAATACCTTCTTGGATTTTAGCTTTCAATTCTGCTAAACGTTTTTCTTGAAGGCGATCGCGTTCATCTAGCAATCTCAATGCTTCACCCATCACCTCACTTACTGAGTGATATCGACCACTACTAACTTTATCCTTAACCAACTGCTCCAGTTCTGGGGTCAAAGATATATTCACGATTATTACCTCATTCCATTTACTTTATATCCTAACCGAAAGGAGTTGGAGCAAGGCTAAAATAATTCGTAATTAGATAATACTAGCCTGTAGCAAGTATTACAAATGACAAATGACAAATAAGTTAATTCGCTGCCGTTTGAGCTTCTTGATAAATTATTTCTTGAAACTGGATCATATCTTTTTGGGGATCGGCGTGGCTAACTTTCACTACTATCTGTTCGCCCAAATTTACAGAACGTTTGAAAGTCATTGGCAACTGCAAGCCCAAATCTTCTAATAAAATTAAGGCCAAGTTGCTGTCTTCTCGCAGCCACATCAACACTGTCACATCCCAAATTTCCTCTGGATGACGGCGTAAATACTCTAGAGCATAATATCTATTAGTTTGGCGTTCCACCATTGTCACCTCTTGGGTGATGCTGGTGACATTCATCATCACTTCTTTAAGTTGATCTGCGGAAAATGGCAGAACTTCACCCCGCAAATGGGCTTTAATCTGAAAGTGAGTGAGTAAGTCACTATAGCGACGGATGGGAGAAGTTGCTTGAGTGTAAGTATCCAACCCCAAACCAGCATGACGCAAAGGCGTAATGCTCATTTCACTCTTGGGCATACAACGACGCATGGCGCAAGCGCGAACGAACCCGGCGGGAAGTAGCAGCAATTCCTCATCTGGAGGTAATTCTGGTTGCGGTTGACCGCGAAATGGCAAAGGTATGTTATGAGTTTTACCATAACGAGCCGCAACTTCACCGGCAACAATCATCATTTCTGCTACCAGTTGCCGCGATGGGGAATCGTCCAAAATATCAATGTGGATCTCCTCACCTTTGACTTTGATCGTCGCTTCGGGCATGGTGATGCTAATTGCCCCTTGAGCGTAACGCCAAGCTTTGCGCCTTTGCGCCCAAATTGCGATCGCGGCAATTTCCGGTTCTGCCTGTACCCGCAATTGCAGCATTTCATCTACATCTTCGTAGGTGAGGCGATAAGTCGGCTTAATGAAGCTGGTATGAATGCTGTAATCTTCTACTCCCCCAGTTGTACCTAAAACAATCCCGAAACTGAGGGCGCAAGAAACCCTTCCCTGGATCAGACTCATTGGCCCAGTTGCTAATACCTCTGGGAACATGGGAATCATCCCCGTAGGTAAATAGACTGTACTACCGCGCTTTCTGGCTTCCAAATCTAATTCATCTTCGGGTACTAACCATCTGGTGGGATCGGCGATATGCACCCAGAGGCGTTCTTGTCCATCGGGTAGTACTTCCCAACTTAGACCATCATCGATCTCTGTGGTAGTTTCATCATCAATGGTGTAAACCTTCAGGTGAGTCAGATCGAGACGGCTTGCATCTGAGTCAATCGGCGGGAAATCCAAACGCTGTTGCGCCACTTCTAATACCTTATGAGGAAATTGAATCGGAATTGAAGAACGACGCAGGAACAAGTTTTCATAAGGACTCCAGCAACCCAAATCTACCAATAGTTGAAAAGCCCCTTGGGGTGTTGTGGGTCGTCCCAGCATGGTCATAGTTTCTAATACTGGAGCGCTGGGCGGATAAGCGCGAGCTAAGGAGTCATAATTAACCCCCGTCCGCACGGTATCAGCGATTAGCGCTGCGTATTTTTCTAGTCCTTCTAAGCGCTGGCGATCGTGGCGCTCCCACTCTACTGCTTCACCTTTGAGCGCTTGCTCTACACGAGTTAAAAATTCCTGCTGTCCTTTAGCTTTTAGTGCCTCTACTTCCAGTTGGTGCTTGCGTTCTGCCACTTGAGCAGCAGTTCTCGGCTCGTAAGCGTCTCCTTTCTGCTTGAAATAAAGTTTGTCGTCTGATAACAAACAATAGGCGGCATAACAAGGAGGTGCGGCTGATTCCGAAAATAGCAGATTTGCCATTTGGTCTGGCGTAACTGTTTCCCCATCTTCAACCAATAATTCCCAAGCCACTTCTAAGCTAGATGGGTCTAAATAAGGCTCGATCTGCTCCAAAAAGCTGGCAATCTCAGAGGGCTTGTAAGTCTGTCCGGTAACTGTATAAGTTATTTGTCTCGGCGCGAGGCTGTGGGATTGACCACGTTCGTCTACCACAAACCAGCGAGTTTTACCGTCTGGACGTTCTACGATCCCCAGACGGCGATCGCCTTGAACCCTAAATTCAACTAGCGTCCCCTTCTCCACAACTCTCGCACTTTAATTTGGTGAACAGTTTAAATAGTTTTAAGTTAGGAGTTAGGAGTTAGGAGTTTTGATTCTTAACTCCTGTACAGACGTGATTAATCGCGTCTCTCATAACTCATCACTCTTTTTAGCCTTCCGCATTGATAAATGGCAACAAAGCCACAATCCGCGATCGCTTAATTGCTAATGTCAATTCTCGCTGTTGCTGAGATGTTAACCCAGTAATCCGACGTGGCAGTATCTTTCCCCGCTCGGTGACAAACTTACGCAATAAATCAACATCTTTATAATCGATTGGTTCTCCTGGCTTGATCGGAGAAAGGCGACGACGGAAATAACTCATCTTTACTTAATTTCCTTGTGAACGGTATGTTTATTGCAGTGGGTGCAGAACTTTTTCAGTTCTAGCCTGTTAGTGGTGTTGCGGCGATTCTTAGTACTGGTATAACGGTTAACACCAGCAGAACGCTTATCTGGATTTGTCCGGCACTCAGTACACTCTAATGTGATGATAATGCGGGCACCTTTACTCTTAGCCATAATCTTACAAACAGTGAAGCCTGAAGAGAATTAACACAAATGACTATCTTCTCACATTCCGCCGCATATTATCAACTAATCTTTTAATTTTTATATCAAGCGAGTAGCCACGACGCGACGAAACGATGAAAGTTCCACAATAGCGATCGTGTAAAGCTTGCCGCATCTGGGTATCAGAGAAAGCAGTCCCACAATCAATTGCTAGGGGAATTACTAGCAGTATAGCAGTGGGATTGGCTCTAATATTGCTCAGGGCAATTGACACTAATAAAGCACCCAAGCCGATAATTGCCTCTCGCTTCATCAGTGAGAGCAAATCTGGAACTCTGCCCACTACTTCCCCATTTTCCACTGACAACACCTTTAAATCGAACGCCCAACGCCCTAAACTTTGCCCTTTATTGTTGTATACCACCAGCACCCGCAAAACCAGCCAAAGTATTACAAAAACCAAGATTTCAACAAATTGAACACCGATATCGCTGCCTCCCAGTAGGGAACTAACTAACCAGACACCAAGGAAATCAAGTCCTAATGCCATACCTCGCCGCTCAATCTCAGCCTTGGGATAGTGTTTTTGGGGAACTCGTTCGATTGTCATACACAGGTATTTTTATTTAGGGGTTGGGAAATAACGATCGCTCCTGTTTTTTATATTAAGATGATGACTTGGCTTGTTGCTGGTCATTTTAATTAATTTGGAAGTTGTATCTATGACACATCTGTTTACTAAAACAGCTATTAGTCTGGTGACGACTACTACTTTAGCGTTAGCGATCGCCATCACTACTAACAACCTAGCTCATGCTGCTGAGTTCAAATTTAACTGGAAAGGAGACACGGGTTATTTAGCTCAAGGTTCATTTAACTACGATCCAACAACTGCTCCCAGCGTCATTTCTGAAACTGGTTTGGGAGCTACGAAAAACTTGCAGTCCCTCTCAATTTCTTTCTTTGATCCCTTGAATCATCTCATAAATAGTTTCACTCCAGTGCTTAGTGGTGTATCTAACTACAGCTATTTGAGATTCAACTTTGATCGCACTAAAGAGCAAATCTTTGGCCCCTTTGATGTTGGCAAGGATAACGATCTTGCTGGTGACACATGGCTAAATAATAATCTCGCGCTCATAGATGAAGATGCGAGTGATGAAGTTGTAGCTAAAGAATTTGGTTTGTACAACAGAAATATAGCAACCACAAAGCAAATACTAGATTTAAGCAATAATTCGGTTCAGATATCCAAAGTTCCCGAAGGAAGCATAATGATCGGTTTATTAGCAGTGTGTAGTTTGGGATTTACCACTCAGAGAAATCTAGACAAAGCTACCCAAGAATAAAAAAAAGTCGGAGGCGATCGCTATGTTATCAGTCAGCGATGCAGAAGCAATTATTTTAAATTTAGTACAACCGTTGGATTGTCAACTAGATACAGAAATTGTAGATTTATTGACAGCAGATAGTCGCATTTTGGCAACACCTGTAACCAGTCCCCTAGATTTTCCCCATTGGGATAATTCGGCAATGGATGGCTACGCAGTTCGTTACGAAGATGTACAGCACTCCAACGCCGAACAGCCAGCTATTTTAGAAATTGTTGAAGAGATTCCGGCTGGGTATCAGCCCAAGTCTACGATTCAACCAGGACAAGCAGCAAGGATTTTTACAGGTGCGGTGATTCCAGCAGGTGCGGATACTGTAGTTATGCAAGAGAAGACACGCCGCGAGGAAAACCGCGTATTTATTCTGGATGCACCAAAACCGCAAGAATTTGTCAGACACAAAGCATCTTTTTATCAAGCTGGAACACAACTACTACCAGCAGGAATTAAGTTAAACGCCTCAGAAATTGCCGTATTAGCAGCAGCACAGTGTCCGCAATTAGGTGTTTACCGCCGTCCGCGTGTAGCAATTTTTTCCACTGGTGATGAGTTGCTGACAATCGATCAGCCGTTGCAACCAGGGAAAATTGTCGATTCTAATCAGTATGCGCTGGCAGCTTTGGTGAGACAAAGTGGCGCAGAACCGTTAATTTTAGGCATTGTGAAAGACGATCCAGTTGCTTTAGAAAAAGTCATTGCCCGCGCTATTGCGATCGCTGATATAGTTCTCTCGTCTGGTGGTGTCTCAGTGGGAGATTATGACTATGTTGATAAAATTCTAGAGTCACTAAAAGCAAAAATCCACATTCGGGCTGTGGAAATTAGTCCAGGAAAACCCCTGACTGTCGCCACATTCGCCACTACAGACTTGATTAATCGCGTCTCTACAAACTCCCCCCTCTATTTTGGTTTACCAGGAAACCCGGCGGCTGTATTGGTGACATATTGGCGGTTTGTGCTACCAGCAATCAAGAAACTTTCGGGAATTACTGAAGGTTGGGAACCAGCATTTTTGAAAGTGCGATCGCATGATGAATTGCGATCGAACGGCAAGCGCGAAACTTACCTTTGGGGTAAATTACATTTAATTGATGGTGTTTACGAATTTCACAAAGCTGGTGGTAGTCACAGTTCCGGCAATTTAATTAATTTAGCTCAAACCAATGCCCTAGCTGTTCTCCCAGTGGGTGAAACATTAATTTCTCCGCAAGAAGAAGTGCAAGTTTTGCCGCTTATTAGTTAAAATGTCTGCTCAAAAGCCTCAATCAAACTGTTAACTTCCTCAAGGGTGTTGTAATGCACCATACTCACCCGAACTATTCCCCCTTGGGACGCTAACCCCAGGTATTCAATCAGCCGTTTAGCATAAAAATCACCATAGCGAATCCCTATATAATGTTGGTCAATTTTTGCCGGAATAGTTGAGCTATTTATTCCATCTACCACAAAAGAGATAGTTGGTACACGGAATTGACGGTCAGCTTTTGATTGACCAATCACTCGCACATTCGGCTTATTGTTAAGGTAATTTAGGAGGCGATCGCTAATTTTTTCTTCATGTATACTAATTAAATCAAACGCTTGCACCATTTGATTTCTTAAATCAGGTGCTGTTTCATTTCCGTAGTGCAGTTGTGCTAATTCACTTAAATAATCACATAAACCTAACATTCCATAACTTAATTCAAAATTGACATTCCCTAACTGAAATTTATAAGGTATGTCTGTTTGGTCAATAAAATAATGGTTAAGACCAGGCAATCTTAATAAATGTTCTTCTTTACCATAAAGTAAGGCATGATGCGGCCCATAGACTTTATAACAACTCAAAGCATAAAAATCAACATCTAAATCTTGGACATCAACTAATCTGTGAGGTGCATAAGCTACACCATCTACACAAATCATAGCGTTGCGATCGTGTACAAATGCAGCAATTTCTTTGATCGGGTTGATGGTTCCCAGAACATTAGAAGCATGAGTTAAAGCTACCAGTTTTGTACGCTGACTCATCAATGGTTCTAAATCTGCTAAATGAAGTTCTAAAGTATCTGGGCGAACTTCCCACACTTTAATCTTTATTCCTTGTTTTTCAAGAGCTACCCAAGCACCAATATTAGCCTCATGGTCACAATTAGTAACAATAACCTCATCGCCAGATGTAAAGGTTTGTCCCAGACAAATTGAGAGAACTTTTAACATCATTGTTGTAGATGGACCCATAACCACTTCTTTAGAAGAATTGGCATTAATAAAAGTAGCCATTCCCTTAGTCGCTAGAGCCAATCTTTCTCCTGCAAGTTGAGAAATCGCATAAGAAGCTCCCAACTGGACATCAGAACTTAGGAGAAATTCGCTAATTTTATCTACTACTTTTTTCAGGGTTTGTGATCCACCGGCGTTATCGAAAAAAGTCCATTCACCAGCTAGAGATGGAAAATATTGGCGAACTTTATCAAGATTCAGGAGCATAATATAAGTTTTCTAGAGAATTTTCTTTACCCTAGCTTACCTTCTAACAAGTTTGAAAAGTATTGGGCGAATAGAATTCGCTACTACACAAACCAAGTCCACCTCCGTGGACTAAGGGAAAATTAAGGATTTTGAACCTGCGTGGTGCGCCAAGCGCAGCGCAAGCGCGATAGGCAGGTAAAGTCTCGTGTCGCCGCGACTTCTAGTCGCCAGGGCTAGTAATAAATTAGACTTTTCAAACATCCTCTAACAAGTCAACCCACCCAACGTAATGGCAACTTTTGCTAAGGGGAAGGTAGTGAGGGGATTTCTGTATCTCACATTGGCGTAGCCTCTGTCTCCGATATGCTGTTAGCGTTCGTTGAGAAGTTGAAATCTGATGTATCAAACTTCCAGCAACTATTAATGTCTTGATTCTTCACAATTCTCGCCAATTTTATTTGATAAGTTTAAGGGAGAGTCAAAGCAACTATTGTTTTGAGTCTTAATTCCTTGATTGAAAACAAAGGAAGGACTGATGAACACTACGGTTAAATACGACATAGAGGTTATCAAGAAAGAAGCACTTCAACTTGTTAAAAAGGGACTTCTTAACCGTCAGCACCCAATTTACACCATCTGTAAATATATTCCTCATCGTGACTGGGTTAATTTTGAACTTGAGTTAGAAAAAAATGAATTTCTACTCAGAGATAGAATTATCGACCTACTGAATCACGAATCGTGGGAAGACGATTGAGGCTGCATTTAGAAGCGAACCTGCATTAGCTGCATCCTAATAAAATCAAAATTACACATTCATTTTTCAATATTAAGAACCCTCGAATTAATGGGGGGTTATAAGTAAGAGATTATTAAAGTAATATACCAGTCCTAAATCATTTGTGAACAATAAGATCCACGACAACTTTTACGGATACAGCTGGCGAATAGGGGGTAAGACCCCCAGCCCTTTCGATGCAAACAAATGTACTAATTCTTCTCCAAAAATGTATGCCTGATTAACCCCTACACAATCGGACTTAGGCGATATTCTCTAAAAAAATGCTCAATTCCAGAGGCCATAAATTGACCGTTTTTGATCTGCGATCGCCTAAAATTTCACTGATAGCCGAGAAACATCATTTTTGGCTCTGGTCTGGGAGCGGGTTTCAGCCTTTGGCTTAGTAGTTCATTTGTACGCATTGAAAGACTTACATTACACACAAGACAACGAAATTAGCGATCATTCATGAATTACCGCTAGCTGAGAATCAGGTTTTCGCTTAAATCTTACGTAATATCCTGTAGATATACCTCTTTTGATGGTACATGACAGTTCTGGGTAAGGAAGATGGGATAATCAAAATGTTCTGTTGCACCGTCAATGAGAAAGATTTGTGGAAAAATCCTTAACACCTTCACCTGTAACTAATCCAGAGCTTTTGTCCAGTGTGAATGCTCACTCAAAATTCTACATACCATCCCTTGATGGAATAAGAATTCTTGCTTTCATACTTGTTTTTTTCTCCCACACAGGAATTGCGAAGGTTTTTCCCGGAAGTTTCGGCGTAACAATATTTTTCTTTCTCAGTGGTTACTTAATTACAACTCTTCTGAGACAAGAGTACGATCGCAATGAGACTATTAATTTTAAGCTATTCTATCTAAGACGAATCCTGCGTATTTGGCCGCCATTTTATCTAGTCTTGTGCTTAGGAGCGGGCTTAACTATCTTAAAATTACTTGATGGAGAAATTTTCCTACCAGGCTTCTCGTCTCAGTTTCTACACTATGCTAACTACTATCAAATTTTTGTTGGCAGGGCTGGAGAAACTCTTGGTAGTTCAGTATACTGGTCTCTCGCTGTCGAAGAACACTTTTATTTACTTTTTCCACTGTTTTATCTAGCTCTACGTAAACTTGGTGTCAGTTCACGCAGACAAAGATTTATTTTTTGGGGATTATGTTTAGTTGTCTTACTTTGGCGGTGTGTTCTGGTTTATCGTTTTCACGTACCTGAACAACGTATATTTTTTGGAACAGATACCCAGGTTGATAGTATTCTTTTTGGTTGTGCATTAGCAGTCAGTGGTAATCCAATGCTGGATACCCAAGATTACTCTAATAAACTCTGGAGGTATTTCTTGTTGCCTTTAGGAATAATCGTGATTCTTTTTACATGCATATCTCGCTCTCCTGAGTTTCGCTCAACCATTCGTTATACCATACAAGGATTTGCCTTATACCCAGTCTTTATTACCGCTATTTGTTTTCCCAACTGGGGATTATTCGCAGTGCTAAATTTGAAGTGGATGCGCTTTCTCGGCATACTTTCTTATTCACTTTACCTCACTCATTATACTGTGATATTCGCAGTTTGGAAGTATTTACCCAACTTGCCTAAAGCTATCCAAGCAGTAATTGCTCTATTAATTTCTTTGGGATTAGCCTATCTGATTTACAAGTTTATAGAGTTTCCATTGGGACAGCTACGCAAAAAGTTTTCACGGGCATAAAAGACAGTTTTTGCTGACAGCAGGGCTGTTTAATTCTCTAGAGATAGCCTGAATTAAAAGCGTTATTAGCAAAAAAATCAGGTGATTAAGAATTTATGTATAAACCTAAAATCTTAATCACCTGCTAATTGACTATGGACGTTTTTCAAACCTTGTAAAAACGTTGAGAACCAAAAAAGTCAGCATAGCGCCGATTAATCCTAATTGCCATAAACCACAGCCAGCAGCAATTCCCAATGCAGATGAAACCCAAATAGCGGCTGCTGAGGTGAGTCCGTGAATTTCAAGTTGCTGTGATTTTTGGGAAGATTGGCGCACAATTTCCCCAGCACCGAGAAATCCTATACCAGCTGCAATCCCCTGAATCACACGGCTAAGTGCATCAGGACTAGTTTGCAGTCCTTCTGTTTGCATGATTATCAAAGTAAATAAGGCTGAACCTAAACTCACGAGTATATAAGTTCTTAAACCGGCTGGTTTACGCCTAATTTGCCGTTCTAAACCGATAATTGCTCCAATAAGCAATGCAATACATAGCCGGAAGCTGATATTCAGCCAATCATTAGTTGCAATGTAGTAAGTGTTTGGCAATGTTTAATCTGATATGGAAAATTCTATGTATTAGATTAAATCGTAATATTTTTATAAAAATAGCACAAAACTATTCTAATGTTTTATTAATGGAGTTTAATCTAATGAGTGTAGTGCAATAGACTCTCTCATATTTGGATTATATCAATTTAGGAATGGTTTTAAACTGAGAATTAATATTTTCCATTGTTAGGATGATTTTTCAATAAAAATCGGCTGACACTCACGGCATCAGCCTGATACTGAGAAAAGGATTTACCAAGTACATAAGTCCTGAGTACTTTTTAATTTACTCTCAGCCGAGGGAGTCAGTAGATTAACCTGATAACATACCAGGAAGAAATGGCTGTGGCTACAAATAGACAACTAAAAAATTGAGTGGATAAACTCTACTGGCTAGACCAAATTAAACTACAAGACCGCGCCAAAGTAGGTGACAAAGCGTTTTACTTAAGCAAAATTATCCAGCGTGGCTATCCGGTAATGCCTGGTTTTGTCGTTTCGGCAGAAATTCTGCGAGAATTTCTCGAAAATCTCAATAGTTCAGAATCATTAGTAGCTGACTTACCCCATTCTTCGCTACACCTGGATGTCACTAATTGGCGACAACTTCAGCAGGTGGCTAGTCGCTTGCGCCAAGAAATTTTGACTGCGACTGTAGCACAGCAGTGCGTAAGTACAATTTTCCAAGCAGCTAGAGAATGGCAAACTAGCTGTTTGATTCTTCGGCCAACTTTGGCTGTATCGACTGCTAACCCAGGTATGAAGAATATATCGGGTTTGCTGGAGTCGGTATTTTGCCAGTGCGAACCGGATGCGATCGCATTGGCTCTAAAGCGTACCTGGAGCCAGATATTTCGGGCCAGAAGTCTATTATATTGGCAGCACTCAGGAATTAATCTGCAACAAATTAATCTGGCAGTTTTGGTACAACCTGTTGAGAATGCGATCGCTAGTGGTTTACTCAAGGCCAACCCTTCTGGATGGGAAATTGAAGCTACTTGGGGATTAGGAATTGCGATCGCTCTTGGCGAAGTACAGCCAGATGTCTACTATATTCAACCGGAAACTGGGGTTGTGCTTGAGCAGCAACTGGGCAATAAAATGCTGGCTTATGGCTTTGATGATGCAGCCTCTGGAGCTTTTTCGCAACCCATACCAAACTCAGCACCAATACCAGATCGCACTTGTCTAATTACCTATCTACTTCCAGAAGCCCAACAAAAACAGTACTCTTTACAAGAAGAATATTTACAACAAATAATTGCTCTGGGAAATCAACTGGTAAGTGAACTAGGTAAAACCTTTACGATTAAATGGACTATCGCCGGCCAAACTACATCTAGCAAGCTCTACATTACACAAGTTAGTCCTTCCCAATCTGTAATTCCCCATGCACACTTCATTCGGGGACTAGGGGCAGCAGGGGGACGTGTTGTAGCCACTGCCCTGGTAATTATTAATCCGCAACATAAACCCGAACAACTACCCAAGGGAGTGATTTTAGTAATACCAACGATTACACCTGATTGGTTGCCATTATTGCAACAAGTTGCTGGTATTATCACAGAACAAGGGGGATTAACCAGTCACGCGGCAATTCTGGCTAGAGAATTAAGTATTACAGCAGTAGTTAACGCAACATCTGCCACAACTTTAATCCAAACTGGCGAACGACTATTGCTTGATGGCGACAGAGGAGAAGTTTATCGGATCAAAGGAGACTCAAAGGAGGAGATGGAGAGAGGGAGAGAAGAAAATCTTCTTTCCCCCCATCACCTAAACCCAAAAGCGCCCCATGCTGCTGTTACGTCTCATCTACCTATGATTGCTACCCAACTGCTGGTTAATTTGAGTCAGCCCACATTAATAGAACAAGTGCAAAACTTGCCTGTAGATGGAGTGGGATTGTTGCGCTCAGAATTGATGGTACTAAATATATTGAACGGGCAACATCCCCATAGTTGGATTTTAAACGGGCATCAGGCAGAATTGTTAGAGTTATGGTCTGAGCAGATTATGCAGTTTGCCCGTGCTTTTGCACCAAGACCAGTTTTTTATCGTTCTTTAGATTGGCGATCGCAAGATTTACCATCGTTGCGTGATAGTTTAGAATCTTCGCCACAATCGATGTTAGGTGAACGTGGCACTTTTAGCTATTTACAAAATCCCGCAGTATTTGAATTGGAACTGAAAGCTTTGGCGAGTGTACAGCAAGCTGGCTACACCAATGTCAACCTACTGTTGCCCTTTGTACGGACTGTAGAAGAATTTGTCTTTTGCCGTCGCAAAGTTGAGCAAGCTTTTTTAACCGAGGTGGCGCAGTTTCAATTGTGGATCATGGCAGAAGTGCCAAGTGTCTTGTTTTTATTACCAGAATATGTTAAAGCAGGTGTGGCGGGAATTTCTATTGGTACAAATGACCTGACCCAATTATTGCTAGGAGTAGATCGAGAACAAGGACAGCTAGCAAAAGTATTTAATGAACGTCATCCAGCAGTGATGAGTGCGATCGCTCAACTGATCCAAATGGCTGAAAGTGCCGGTATCCCTTGTTCAATCTGCGGTCAAGCACCAGCCCTTTATCCAGAAATTATTGATAAATTAGTGGAATGGGGTATTACTTCCATTTCCGTGGAACCGGAAGCAGTGGAGCGAACATATCAAGCGATCGCTCGTGCTGAACAACGTCTAATTTTAGCAGCAGCACGACGAAAACTTAATTAGTTAAGAGTGATTCAATGATTCTAGGCGTGACAGCCAGATGTTGAAGTGGGGACACCTGCTCCGAATTACTTCTAGTCCAATTCGTTCAGCCAACTGTGGTCCAAAAGCAGACTTTGCTTTTTCATAATCAGGAAACTGAGCGATAATGCGTTTACTCGGAGCTGTCTGCTGTCCGTCGTTGATCAACTCAGGTGTCTCATATTGATTAGCGATCGCTTTAAGAGCCTCAATCTCCTTTGTACGCCCAGCATCAAGATATTCAAAGCACGTTGGATCGGCAAAAAGGTATGCCTCGTATTCATGTAACTGAATGTACGGGATAAAGCGGTAATCACTGATATCCTCTGTAAAACGTTGCTCTAGAAATTCGACCCTTTGCACAGGATTTTGGCGCAGACTTTCAGCTTCAGCCAATCCCGGAAAATCAGGAGCAATAGCATATAAATCAATCATAGTAGTGAAGAATACATCAGGATTATTATCTTCTTTGAGCGAGCGGAGAATATCGTTTTTCATTGGCTCGTAATTACGTCCGCCACCGCGATGCACCTTCCCCTTTTTTCTGGCGTGAGCGATTAGCCGAGGGTAGTGCATAAACACTTGATGTTGAGCTAAGTGCGGTTTTACCAAAGTGTCGGCGAATGTCTGCTCGGTTTGTCCTTCAGCAAATAGGTAGAGGCGCATAATTAATGTGGTCCTCCCCCAATGATATTTTTCTCCCAGACTTCTCCCAAACTGTACTCGTCGAGCCAAGTTTCTAATACTGTGGGATTGAGACGCTTAAATTGCGACTCCTTTCCCTCCCGGTTTACCGCAATTACATCTTCAGGATCAAAATTATCCAAGAAGGAGCTAGATTGGGTGCTAATGAGAATTTGCGTATGCAGCGAAGCCTTGCTAAACAAGCCAGCCACAACATTTAGAGCATAGGGGTGAAGACCTAATTCTGGCTCATCAACAACGATGAGTTTTGGTAGTTCATCCTCTGGCTGTAAGAGCAGTGTTACCAGACATATAGCGCGTAAAGTGCCATCTGAAAATTGATGCGGCCCAAATACACTATCTGACTCCTTTTCTTGCCAGTTCAGAATGACACGATTAGATGCATCTGGCTCAAGAACAAAGTCATGGAAAAATGGTGCAATCAAACGGATTGTTCCGATAATACGTTGATAAGTTGAAATATTTTCTTCGCGGAATTTCAGAAGTAATGCAGCTAAATTTCCGGCATCAGGCATGAGCCATCGGTTATCGCCAACGTAACAGGATTGCCGCACTCCCGCCGTAGAAGATGTATCGTGAAAGTGATATACACGGCAACGATCAAGCAAATATTTAAGCGTTTTGGCTGTTGGTTTACCTTCCTCTACTGCTTCACTAATTTTTGTTTCCTGATGCCCTGCACCCAACTGATCAATCCTTGAGGATGTCCAACCCGCTTGCAGAAAGCTCAATGTCTCTTGGGCGAAAAAAAGGGTATCACCGGCGGCATGGAATAACCGCAGATTATATGTATCTACCCCGTTTTCAACTTCAAACTCCAATTTTGCTTCTATCTGAGGAGTTATCTTGGGCCCAAAGTGCAAGAGGGATTGAGCGCGCCCTGACATACCGATATATTGTTGGAAGCGTCCAGCCATCATCTCATTAAGCATCTTGAAGAACGAGATGAGATTGCTTTTTCCTGCTCCGTTTGCTCCAATCAAGATATTTAAGGGACGCAACTCAAGATCCATAGCCTTAATAGACTTGAATCCGTTAAGGGTTAATCGTTGCAGCCTGTTCAAAAGTCGGTCTCCTGAATCCGTAAATGTGTATTTGCTTCCTCTTGTCTAACACTCACAGACTTCTAGTAAAGCAAGCATTTAGAGTAGGTTTGATAAGCCAGATGTGGTTAACCGTGCGACCATAAACAAATTTTCGTATTAAGCGTGCTTTGATATACAGCGAATTTTAAGGTCTCAAAGGCAGGTATAAAGCCTGTTTTACTTCTGTTAGCGTAGCAGGGCATAGCCCATTCTGACTCCTTAATTCTGAATTCTGCTGTACTTGCTCATCCAGCATTTGGGGTGTTAGGATCGGCTGATTGTGTCTTTATAGGATATGCATTTTTGGGTTGTTTGACTAAACCTAAAGTTACTCGTTTCATAATCCAGTACAGCCCGATAAGGATCACAAAACTGATAGTAATAATCACCAATGGCTGTTTACCGAGAATTTCTTCAACACCTTTGGTCAATACGGCATCGGGTTGAGTAATAAAATCCCAACTGTTGAAACGCAAAAATCGCCCCCAATAGACACCAATAGCACAAAGAAAATGGGTAATTAACTCAACGCGCCAAATCCATTGGCTCTTACCGATGCGATGTAAGTAATGTCCCCAATTGATTAACGATATTACATAAGCTTCAAATCCACCTAGAATTACTAGCAAATAGACAGGAATAAGTACTAAAGTAATTATCCACACCGATTGAATCATGCGGATATCGTTGATCAAGTGAATTACATCAGTCAACAAATAGGGTGCATTTGGTAAGAAAGCATAGAAAACTAAGAATCCTAGCCACCAAAGCCAAGAGCCACCGCGTCTGGTGCGAAATAGCCAGACACTCAAAGCTAAAGGTATAAAAGCCAGAAACAAATTCCAAGTCATCCAACTCATATTAATTCGCAAGACTTGCATGACTCTGGCGATCAATTCTTCTTTCATAGGTGCTTACTCGGAAGATATTTGATTGATGTATATTCACTCTGTAGTGTTAGTGTTAAGCTCAGTAATTGATTGATAAAGTTTTTGTAGTTCCCAAGAAAACTAATTTCTTCTAACATCAAACAATATTTTTGTGTCATTTAAAAGTAAATACATACTGAATATATATCCAAAACTTATAGTTTTTGTGTGTTTCATGCTAGAGGATGAAATTTATCAATCAATCGGCTTCAGCCACTAGTATAGCCAGAAAATCATCAGGGTAAAACATACTACCAAAAGGTAGTCTGAGCAACAAAAACGCCGCGAATAACTTATGGTAGACTTTTTTAATTGCAATGTTGCCCCTGTGTTGACTATTATATTAATTTCATTTTGCCCTACTAGAGTTCCAGAAGCACCCAAAATGTCAAGTCAGCCTTTGCTTAGGGATGGGCGAGAAGCCTGAATCTGACTGTATGAGTTTTGCCCTCACCCCCAGCCCCTCTCCCAAAAATGGGAGAGGGGAGCAAATTCTCTAGTTCCCCTTCTCCCATATTGGGAGAAGGGGTTAGGGGATGAGGGCAAGGATATTTTTGATTTGAAAGTCCCTAACTAACGCAGTAGCACTCGACTACGGGGACCGATCGCTTGTTTGGGTGCAGTAGGCATTGTACAACTTTTGACAGAATCCTGTGAACAAGCAGTTTGAGCAAGGGTTGCAGGGTTGACAACTACTTGATTGACTTCTAGAGAATTACCATTACTCAATTCCATATTAGGTGTAGTAGAAAGTGATGGAGAATTAGACCCAGATGTATAGGTTGTAGGTGTCGAGGTAGCGATCGCACCACCACTAACTGCGGATGTAGGAGCGATCGCACTACCACTAACTGAGGATACAGGAGCGATCGCACCACCACTAACTGAGGACACAGGAGCGATCGCACCACCACTAACTGCGGATGTAGGAGCGATCGCACTATTATCAATTACTAATGGGGGAATGGCTGTACTCCCACCGCTAATTACTGGCGGGGGAGTGGGTGTACTCCCACCGCTAGTTGCTGGTGGGGGAGTCGGTGTACTACCAGTAGTTGGTGTAGGAGTTATGAGAGTTGCAGTTGCAGGGACTTTAATTTGTATTCTTGCTAGGGGTGAGTTAGTCATTTGCAAAGATGTCACCTTTGGCGAACCTGGGAGATCGGATTTGAAATCAAAGACTGTGGGGGTTGCGCTACCATTGCGATCGCTATATCTAACTCCATATCCACTCACTTCAAAAGTACCCTGATACTGGTTTCCAGTGTTTGGATCGGTGACAGTACCAGTATATAAGGCTTTTGTGAGATTAAATTCATCTTGGACTACTCCTTGAAATGTGGTTCCTGCCAATTGTCCCTGGTATTTGTAAGGTGTCAACTCACCGCCAGAGAGAATCGGCGAAGTGAGAACGCCATTAAAGGAGACAATCGGAATGCCTTTAAAGTCAACAAAATAATGCAGACTACCATCACTACGAGTTTGTACCTGCACATAGTCTGACTTGTACACAGGAACGTAATTAGGATTATTCTTAGTACCTAAGTTCCGAGAGTAAGTCCCTGCATCGTCTGTATCAACACGAGTAATACTTTGATTGAAATTGGGATTATTTCTGGGAAGTTGGATAGTACCCGATAATGTGCCAGTGCTTTGAATTGTGATTTGAGCAGAAGCATTTGTTCCACTTAAACCGATGAAGACTGCGGCTAAACAGCTGTTGCTAACAACTGCACAACCCAATTTATACAAATGAGTTGATGAATTTAATTTCATGAAAATTTTGCTCCTTTAATCACCTATAAAAAAAATACGTTTATGTTTCTGCATGAGTTTTCCTTGCTATCACTGAATAATGAAAGCATCTAATACTGAATGAGTCAGTATGCAAATAGCGTATTTGATTACATTTACATCAGTGCAAAATTAAAACCGGAAAGTTGCTCTTAAAGTCCCAACTATTAATGCATCGTTAGCAGAATTGTGATCGGGATTGAAAATGACAAACAAGCCTGGAGTCAAGGCGATATTCTCGCTGAGTTGGGTACGGTAAAAAACTTCTACGTGAATTGATGTGTCATTGCGTCCACCTGCTGTCCCCCCATCAGAAAAGTTGGGAAAATTGAAGCCATCGGGTAAAGTACTGGAAGTAATTTTGGGCGGTTGTCCGACAAGAACGCCTCCTAAATTCCCAGGACGTAGCAAATTGGGAAAAGCCGCAAACACCATCCAGTTAGTAGTTTCTACACTTCCAGAAAGGTGAGATGACTTAGAGGAAGTAAAGCCACCCCAACCACCCAATTGCAAGTTAGGGTTAATTCGCCAAGCAACGGAAGCGCCAATGGCTTGGGTATTGAAAGCTGTAGGATCTGCAAAAGGTGAAATCAGTTGAGAATCGCCGATACCACCTCCCAGTAAGCCATCTGGGGAGTGAGAGTAGAGATAATGTACGCCGACATCGATGTTATTTGTGGGTGCTAAACTTAACTGAGCGCCAGCAGTATATCTACCGCCAAATAGTCCGCCCTGCTTGCTGTCGCCAGGAAAACTGGGTATTTCGGCACTATAAACGCCTTGTAAGCTGATGCGATCGCTAATCTGCCAGTCAAAGCCTATACCACCACTGCCGTTACCAATACTTAAAATTGGGTTACGCTGACCAAATAGAGAAATTGCACCATCGCTAGAACCTTCTAAAGGGCTAATACCGCGAAAGGTGTTAATCGGGTTGACTCCCGCCGTTCCTACAACAATTCCCAAGTTCTTCGAGGCGAGAAATCGATAAGATAAGTCACTAATAACTAGATTGTTGTCTGTATTTGACTCGAAACCCAACCGTCCCATGTTGGTAGATAGCAACGATGCATTAGAACCCAAATTACCCGCAGACAACCCAGTTAACAGCAAATCTTGCCCTGTAAATGAAGTTGCTAAGGTTAGTTGAGCGCTACTTGTGAAAGTTAGATTGGTTTTTCCCTGACGTTCAGGTACTCCATCTCTAGGAAATAAATCGACATCGGGGCTATTGGTTCCTTGAACGCTAAAAATGGCTTGACCAAATAATCTGGTAGTTGTAGAAAACTGATTACTTTGTAGTTCAGTAGTCCGGTTTTCCACAGCCTCAACACGCTGGTGTAATTGCTGCAACTCAGCCTTGAACTCGCCCTGTAACCTTTGCAGCAAGACTAAATCTTCATTATTAACAGTATTAATTTTATTGTTAGCGATTGCATCGTTAATCTTCTCTAAACAAGCATTTAAACCAGCCGCAAATTCATAACGGCTGATGCTACGATTCCCCAGATAATTTCCATCAGCGTATCCCGCAATGCAGCCATAGCGTTCTACTAAAGACTGCAAAGCACCAAAAGCCCAATCAGAGGGTTCCACATCCTGGAATTGCGATACTGAAGTGACTTGAGACATTGGGTTGTCTGAGTCTGAGAGATGGGGAGATTGGGATAATTCCTCTGTATTTTCCTGATTCTGTACAACTTCTGTTACAGGTTGAGTATCTTTTAATTTAGGTAAGTTAGGGGAACTGATAAATTGAATTTTGTCTCTACTTTTTCTAAGTATATTTTCGTACTTATTTTTTATAGCTGACGAGGTGGTTATATCTGGTTGTACGAATTCCGGTGGTGTAATTTCAGCAGGTGAGACAACTTGAGATAAATTATTCTGTGTTGACTGCTGCACCGGATTATTTGATAGAATTACGGACTTTTCTGGTGAATTTAGCACAGACATTGGCGCTGTTATCAGCACACTCGCCATCAGTAGACTCATATCACTCCTGGTATTTCATTTGACTTGCACCAATATTTCTTTTGACAGACAAAGTTGGTGTATATCAGGAAATTTTTTGAAAAAAAAGTGATAAAAGTTACCCTGGTTCAGAGTGTCAAGGGAAAGTAGAGGGGCAGGGGAGACAAGGGGGACAAGGGGGACAAGGGGGAATTATTGAAGAAGTCTCTTCCTTGTCTCCCCCCTCTTCCTTGTCTACCTTGTCTCTTCTCCATGCCCAATGCCCAATCCCCAATGCCCCAGATAGATCACTCTGGCTGACTACAATACTTATTCATCTGATTCACTAATGTATCTGACTGTTTGCCAAGAGTTGTAGCTGTTGTCAGTGCTGAGTCAATTTCGGCTCTAGCCTTTTGGATTTTTTCTCTACCAGATTCTGAGGCTTGTGCTGTCTTGGTTGCACCAAGCGCTCTACCTGCCTTAGCGATCGCTTGACTAAGATTTTGAAAAATTTTGACAAAACCGTTTTGAAATTCTTTCAGCTTCGGATCTGTTAGCTTCAGTTCTCCAATGGATTTAGTCACAAAGTCTAAATCTTTAGATAGCTGTATGCTAGTTATTACTTGCGTTCCTTTATTTTTATCAATTAGAGAAGTTCCAGTATTCACAACTCGAATCAGTCGCTGGCACTGGGAAACTTTGTTGTCGCTGCAACTAGTAACGAACAAAGTAATGCTTAGGCTAAGAGTAGCAAGAACAGTATATTTTTGTAAAACAGACATTAACACCCCGTCAGGCAATAAAACCCACAATATAGTATCCAATATTACGGGTAATTGAGGGGATTGGGGACTGGGGATTGGGAATTGGGGACTGGGGATTGGGAATTGGGGACTGGGGAGATGAGGGAGACAAGGGAGATAAGGAGATAAGGAGATAAGGAGATAAACAAAACTCCTAACTCTTGTAGAGACGCGATTCATCGCGTCTCTACTTTTAACTCCTAACTCCTAACTCCTAACGCCCAAATCACCAATCTATTGGCAAACCTAACTGGTCTAAAGTAGTACCATCTTGTAAAAGTGGTTGAATATCGCTGTCTATTTGAATACGACCACCAGACAGCACCAAAGCGCGTTTCGTGACTCTACCTAACCAATGTAGGTCATGGGAGGCAATTAAGATCGCCTCCACTGGTAACTTTAATAACACTTGCGCCAAATGTCGCCGCCATGCTGGATCGAGACCGTTGGTCGGCTCATCCAAAATTAGGATTGTTGGTTCTAGGGCTAAAATTGAGGCTAGAGCGGCTAATCGTCTTTGTCCACCAGATAGTTCGTGGGCGGAACGATTGGCGTAAGCTTCTAGACCAAAATCAGCTAATAACTGTCGGGCGCGATCGCTAGCCTCTGCTGGTGATATCCCATAGTTACGTGGCCCAAAGGTAATATCTTCTAAGATCGTGGGCATAAATAGCTGGTCGTTAGCATCTTGGAAGCTAAAGCCAATTTGACGACGCACTTGGGGTAAAGTTTGCGGTTCTACGGGGATACCATTAATGATAATTTTCCCTGTTTGCGGTTGTTTTAAACCGATTAGGTTCTCTAGCAAGGTGCTTTTTCCAGAACCAGTTGCTCCCATCAATGCGACGCGATCGCCTTTCTTTAAGGTAAAAGATATTTCCTGTAATACTGGCTCCTGCTGGGAATATGCATACACTAGGTTTTCAACCTCGACTACGGCTGCATGAGGTTTATCGGTTGATAATTGGGGATTAGAAGTTAATGATTTCAAAATTGACAACTCAATATTTAAGGTAGTAGAAACACGATTCATCACGTCTTTTGTAGAGACGCGATTCATCGCGTCTTAGGGAGAGTAGGTTAAATTTTGTAAGAACTTAGAGTGACAACACCAGCGATCGCCCAAGCTAGTAATAAGGCAAAACGTTCTTTTGGTTTAAGGGGAGAATCTATAGGTAATTGTCCGTTGTAACCACGAGCTACCATTGCCCCATAGACTCGCTCTGCTCTATCTAGACTACGGAGATACAAAGCTCCAATCATGGCAGCACTAGCATAGCGCAACCATCCCGTAGTTCCAGTCAGACCGCGTAATTGAGCGCTACGCCGCATCCGCGTCACTTCTGAAAGCAAAATTTCCATATATTGCCCAGCTAATAACAAGTTTTCCTTTAAAGGTGCTGGTACGGGTAGGCTTTTGAGAGCAATACCGAAACTGTGGGGCGGTAAAGTTAACAAAAAACTATTCATCGTCACCAGACAAACCAGCGAACGAACTAGCAAAAAACTGGCTCTTTCCCATCCCAAGGGCAATGCTAGCAATGACAAAAAAATCAATTCTGTGCCGATTAATCCTCCCAATTGGCGAATTGGTACGTGCAAGAAGCAAGCCCAAAAAAGTGCGATCGCGCCATATACACTTAGTTCATACCAGGCATGATGCTTTAATAAAGCTGCTCCCACCACAATCACTAGAGACAGTTGCAAGCGTAGCGGTAAGGAAAGTTTAAGCATTCTTCGGTCTCACTACCTTGGCAATTCCAAAGGCAACAGCAAAGCAAACCGCAGCCCCCACCAGTCCAGCGATACTAGTGCCAATCGGCCCCAAACCTTCAATTCCATAGTTAGCTAAGGGAGTTGGCACAATTATCCTTACTTGACTTGCTAAGTTGATGAAGCCCTTGTTTTGGGCAACTTTCTTCAAACCATCAGGCCATGCTGAGGCAAAGAGTGATAACACTCCCGCAATCAAAAAAATGGTGACAATAGGCACTGACCAGCCGCGAAACTTGTGCTGTTCGCCTGGTAACAAATCTGGTCTGGCTCTGGCCAGATAAGTCAGCACACCTCCAGTAATTAGCCCTTCGCCAATACCAATCAAAATATGCACACCTGTCATGGCTGGTAAAATTATCGCTATCGGTGCAGTTCCTGAGAGGGCTAATTCAATGGCACAAACGATCGCAGCTACTACTACACTTACACCAGCTGCGATCCCAGCAGCCAAGGGTAAGCGCCCTTTAGACCCACCAAACAGCCTTTGCAAGGTTTCGGTTAAAACCCAGCCAACCCAAACCCCAACTACTGCCATGTTAAAAATGTTTGCTCCCAAGGCTGTAATGCCACCATCAGCAAATAGCACGGCTTGAATAATTAAAACTGTGGCGAGACACAACGTTCCTGCCCAAGGACTGCCCAAAACGATCGCAGCTAAGGTTCCCCCTAACAAGTGACCACTAGTACCTCCTGCTACTGGAAAATTGATCGTTTGGGCGGCAAAAATGAAGGCGGTGGTTAGTCCCAATATCGGGGCACGACGAATACCAAAAGCCTCTTGCGATCGCCCGAAGGCAACAAACAGCGCTGCCACACTCGCTAAACCGGTAGCCCCTGCCACCGGAATAGAAACAAATCCATCAGGAATATGCATGATCTACCCTGTATTCTTAGAGGTTATAAAACTACGCCGTCATTAGTAATAACAAACAAAATTTTTCTCTTTTTGGCAATGCCCTACTGGGGGATTTTATAGTGCTACTTTTGACATATTTACAATAGAATGTCTACTAAAATAGTATACCTATTTAGTAACATATTAATTTTTGTTAAGCTTATTTTTTCTATGGCTAGACGCTGACAAATTTGGCAAAGCAGGACTGTACATATCTACTACCGCAAAGCGTAATTCGTAATTCCTATTACGCAAGGGTTTTAGACATTTAAAATGGTATATAGCAATCCTAACAATTGAGAAGTAGTTATAATTCTCAAAAAATAATTTTGATTTTTCTTTGTTTTGTAGTGTCTAATTAATTAGATACTTATTTTATTATTGCATCAACAAATAATTTTTTACGGCATAATAAACTCATATAATTAGCATTTGCACTTCACTTTTACCTTGCTGTAAAAAGAGTAATGCATAAGCTTATTACCAAAATTTACGATATTCTATATTAAATTAATATTTTTCGTAGTATTCTTAAAAAATCATAAAGATATGCTTAATAAACTGTATATTTGCTGACTTAGTTTACTTAAAGGTACAGGATGTTTAGCTAAAAAATACGTAGTTTCCCGTATAATATCATAAAACAACAGGTAAGATGTAAAATTTAAATGAAATTTGGGAAAATACTGGGAATCGAAGTACGTAAATTACTAAAATTTTAGAGTAGCTAACTGTAACAAAAGTATTCCTCTGGTTTTAAGTAACTAGGTTCAGTCAATAAAGTCAGCAGATGTTTACCTCTATTCTCCACGGACTTTACACACCCTCGTTTTGCAATTTGGAATATGAAAATAAACTCATCCAACTCGCTGTTAACAGTATCAACTGGCCCGCTAAAGATTTCAGAGTTGCCCCCCAAACCCGTGGGTACAGGTGATAATTCTATTCATCTTTCTCTAGTAATTCCTACTTATAAAGAGCGTGACAACATCAAGAATGTAGTCAGCATATTGACTCAATTGCTGGATGAATCTATTGCAGGAAACTATGAACTAATAGTGGTAGATGATGATAGCCCAGACCGAACCTGGGAGATAGCGCAATCTTTGACGACAGAATACCCCCAGTTGCGGGTGATGCGACGACAACAGGAACGGGGGCTGTCCTCAGCAGTGATTCGTGGGTGGCAAGCAGCTAGGGGGAGTGTATTGGGGGTAATTGATGGAGATTTACAGCATCCACCAGAGGTACTAATACAACTGTTGCGTAATATTGAGCAGGGAGCAGATTTGGCAGTAGCTAGCCGTCATGTAGAAGGAGGGGGTGTTAGTAGCTGGAGTGTTGTTAGGCGTTTCTTGTCTCGTGGCGCTCAGTTATTAGGCTTGGTAATCTTACCGGGGGTATTGGGCAGAGTTTCCGACCCAATGAGTGGTTATTTTATGGTGCGGCGGAGTGCGATCGCAGGTGCAACACTTAATCCAGTTGGATACAAAATTCTCCTAGAAGTAATTGGCCGGGGGAAAGTAGACCAAGTTGCCGAGGTTGGGTATGTGTTTTGCGAACGCAAAGAGGGCGAGAGTAAGGTGACATGGAAGCAATATATTGATTACATCCACCACTTAGTCCGGTTGCGGCTTTCCACAGGGCGAGTAGGACGATTGAGTAGAAAAGTCAATTTCCCCATCGGTAGATTTATCCGTTTTGGGTTTGTTGGCTTGAGTGGTGTATTTGTAGATTTAACCGTGTTTTACTTGCTGCTTACTGTGATTCATTTAGGTTTAACTCGCAGTACGATTCTTTCGGCGGGAGTGGCAATCATAAATAATTTCCTATGGAATGATTTATGGACTTTTAGTGATATTTCTCAGAGACAACGCGATCCGCATCAGCGTTTCAAGCGGTTCTTGAAGTTCAGTGCAGTCTGTTTGGCAGGAGTTATATTACAAACTCTAATAATTAACTTTCTCTATAATGTCTTGGCAATAAATGAGTATTTAGCTAAGTTGATTGCGATCGCAGTTGCTACCATCTGGAATTTCTGGATTAATTTAAAACTTAGCTGGCGCGTCACAGACGTGAAATAATCACAACGAGGGATTTGAGATTTAGATTTTTGTTTTTAGATTTTAGAACGAACTTAAATCTCAAACGTCAAATCTACAAATCCATGAGTGTGAGGGTCAGCAATGAGAGTTTTTTTCCAAGGTGCATTTTATTTTTACAGACAAATTATCTCGTTGCTACCTGCATCTGCTACCCATTTCCTGCATCTGGCAGATAAAAACTCTGGCTCACAACCCAAGCATTGGCATAACTGGCAGACTCGCCTCCCTCCTTCCTGGGTTCACCCCTTGCTGATCGTAATATGGTCGATCCTCGGTATCACCTTACGCCTAACCAACCTGACTGCAAAGCCTCCTTGGACTGATGAGTTTTCCACCTTGGTGTTTAGCTTGGGGAATACTTTTTTATCAGTTCCCCTCGATCAAGCGATCGCACCTGATATTCTATTACAGCCACTGCAACTAAACCCAGGGGCTAGTATTGGTGATGTCATTCATAACTTAGCTACACAAGATAATCATCCACCACTGTATTTTGTACTGGCTTACCTGTGGATGAAATTATTTAAGAGCGACGGAGGATTAGTATCGCTATTTGGGGCGCGATTGCTACCAGCTATATTCGGTGCTGCCTCCATACCATGTGTTTATCTATTAGGTAAGGTAGCATTTCGCTCAAAATTAGTGGGACACTTGACTGCTGCGATGATGGCAGTATCACCCTACGGTGTATTTTTAGCACAAGAAGCACGTCATTACACTTTGGCAATCTTATGGGTAATTGGTTCCCTCACCTGCTTAGTAATTGCCACACGTCATATTCAAAACCGCACACCTTTACCTATATGGGTAGCATTTTTCTGGATAGAAATTAATGCTTTAGGTATTGCTACCCATTATTTTTTCACCCTTACCCTCGGCACAGAAGCCGTAGTTTTGATTTATCTGGCTTGGCTTCAATTGCAAACTAGCAGCAAATTTTCTCTTTTCTTCTCTCCTCCCTGGCGGCGCATCTATGCCGTTGCTATGGGTACTTGTGTGGCGGGTTTAATTTGGATACCAATCTGGTTAGAGAATAAAAATCGTGATAATTTAACCGAGTGGATTCAAGGTTCGCGCGTTGGACTAGATTGGTTAAGCCCAATTTTTCAAGCTTTAGGAACATTGATTGCAATGATTTGCTTATTACCAGTTGAATCTTCTCAAGCTTTAGTTGTGATTCCTTCTGGAGTGGTGATGCTGACTTTCTTTATTTGGGCAGTACCAATTTTGCTGCGTGGGCTAAAGATTCAACTACAGCACCTAGAAAACCGGATAATGATTCAGGTATTTATCGGAGTAGTTATCAGTGCGATCGCTTTATTCTTTATATTTACATACTTTTTGGGTATTGACCTCACCAGAGGTGCTAGATATAACTTTGTTTACTTTCCTGCGATCGTGGTTTTACTGGGCGCAAGTCTCGCCGTTTGTTGGCATCCTCCCACAGAATGGATGGAAACAGAGCCAGGGAAAAATGAGATAACAAGCATCGGGAAATGGGGAATCAACGGCAAAAAAGCCGTAATGTTAATTTGGTTAATGGGATTTTTCAGTGCAGTTACAGTCGTCTGCAATCTCGGCTATCAAAAATATTATCGCCCTGACCTGTTTGTGCAACTAATTCAACAAACATCCCCAACACCAGTATTGATTGCCACCACCCATAAAACTTATGTACACACTGGGGAAATGATGGGAGTTGCGAGGGAGATTAAACTTAGAAATTCACTCCAAAATCCTCTATTTCTCCTAGCTCATCAAGACCAAGACCCGAATGCTTCCACCATTGCTTTGGAAAATACTTTAAACAAATTACCACGACCTTTTGACTTGTGGCTGGTAAACTTCCACGCACCCTTAGCAGAAACCGTGAAAACATGTGTTAAGCCTGATACTCAATCTTTGCCAACCGTAGACGGCTACGAATATGAACTTTATCATTGTCAGCAGAGTTAATAACCTGGGGACTGTTGAGCCTGAACAATTCAAATTCAAAGTCTCTCTCCTAGAAGGAGAGAGAAATAGAAGTGAGGTTTTCCAAATACCCGTGAAAAGTTAGGTACAGGCCAGGGCTATTTCATTCTCACCTAGTCCGCCTCAGAATGAATTCTGAGTCTAATAGCAAAAGTCGTCTAAAGACGACTGAG
>NZ_JABXKI010000235.1:0-24121 GCF_017115095.1 Nostoc sp. NMS4
GCTTTTATCTTAACTGTAATCTCTGTGTACTTCAATTTGAAGTGCGGAGTGTGGGTTACAGCTATGCGGTTGCTTTGATGGTTTCTTTAGACTTAACATTAAGACCTATATTTGATGTGATTTAGTTGCCAAAAGTTCGTGTTTTCCTAGATACGTGATTAATCTTAATATTGCGGTTGTCACCATAAGCTAAATTTCCAAAGCCGTTCTAATATTTTGGACAATTATCTGCGGTGACTGTGCAACATCAATAGATAGAGTGTCTAATGGTTCTTCAAGTGTATAAAACTGGCTGTCGAGCAGTTTTTCGCTCATGTAATGATTGCTACGCTCTTTCAACCGCATTTGAATCAACTCATAAGACCCTTTGAGATAAACTAGCTTAATGCGTTCGCTATCCAATAATAAAAATTCCCGATAGCTATCTTTTAAAGCCGAACACGCCAGCACCACATTTTTATTTTCTTGCAGCCAATGCTTTATGGCTGTTTGCAAATCTTGTAACCAAGGCATCCTGTCTGCTTCACTCAAAGCGATACCACGCCGCATTTTCTCAACATTCTCTGGCGAGTGGAAAGCATCAGCGTCGCTAAACTCCCATTCTAAGGAGTCTGCTAGCAGTTTTCCGATGGTAGTTTTACCAGAACCCGATACACCCATTAGGATAATAATCATTTTTTTCTTAATAAAAGTTAAACTAATTTGGAAATTGTAGTTGCGATCGCAGACAGAGTTAACAATTCAAAATTCAAAATTCAAAATGAATACAGCACAAGGGTTTCATTGATTTAAAGTGGTTTATTTCCGCCGTGGTGTACTAGGACTTTTAACTCTTTTCCATCCAAAATGTGAGTTGTATTAAAATCTCTTGACAAATAACGATTATTTTCTATAATACATACAAATGCACACGTGTGCAATATTTAAAAGCTAAAATAATGAATAAACGAAGAATTTCAATTGAAGATATTGCCCGTAGAGCAGGTGTTTCTCATTCTACAGTTTCACGCGCTTTGAGAGATAACGCTCTCATTAGCCCGAAAGTGCGAGAAGAAATTAAGCGACTGGCGCAGGAGATGAGCTATGTGCCGAATGCTATTGCTCAAAGCTTGCAAAATAAACGTACTAATACCATTGGTGTAGTAGTAACTTCAATTTCAGATCCCTTTTTTGCGGAGGTGGTAGAGGGAATCGAGAAGATAGCCAAACCAGCAGGTTTGAGTGTTTTATTGAGTGCTTCACACCGAGATTTTGAGCAGGAAATGGCAGCTATTGATACTTTTCATCGCCGTAGAGTGGACGGGATGTTAATAGCCGACTCACGAATTAGTAAACAGCATACTAAACAACTCACACAAATTGCTGTGCCAACAGTTCTGATTAATAGCCAGACTGAAGATCAATCGGAAATATTTCACTCAGTAGCAATAGACGATCGCTTAGGTGCTAAATTAGCCACAGAGCATCTAATTAGTTTGGGACATACCGCTATTGGTTATTTGGGTGTAGGCGATCGCAGCAGGTCAAACCAGCAGCGCCTAGAAGGATATAGAATAGCCCTTGCGGAAGCTGGTATCCCACACAATACTGATTGGGTTTCAATTAGTGATGAATATGATACTAGAACCAGCGATGTTGCCACTGGCCAAAATATGCTTTCTAAACTATTGGCTGCGGAAGTAACAGGCATCTTTTGTTACAACGATATGGTAGCAGTTGGCGCTCTCTTAGCCTGTCAAGAATTAGGTATTTTAGTACCGCGAAATTTAAGTATTGTCGGATTTGATGGTATTGCTTTGGGTTGTTACGTTACGCCGGCACTAACTACAGTTAGCCAGCCAATGTTAGAAATTGGTGGCTATGCCATGCAAATGTTACTCGATTTATTAGCAGAAAAAACTGTAGAAAACCGCGTTTTATCTCCTTTTCTATTACAGCGTGGTAGTAGTGCAGCATTATTAACAATTTAAGATTCAAAACAATTGATACAAAAATTATGTTAACTAAAAAACCGAATTTATCTGCCGATCGCTGTTTTTCTCCAGAACCAATTCAAAGACGATTAGCCCATCAATTTTTTGATAGTATATCTGCGTTACCTCTAGTCTGTCCACACGGACACGTAGATCCAGCTTTGTTGGCTAATCCCGCAGCCCGTTTTGGTTCACCAACCGAATTACTGATTATTCCTGACCACTACCTTTTGCGGATGCTCTATAGTCAGGGCGTATCTCTGCAAGCTTTGGGCATACCTACTAATGATGGTTCACCAGGAGAAACCGACCACCGCAAAATCTGGCAATTGTTCGCTGACCATTTTTATCTATTCCAGGGTACTCCATCCGGGTTGTGGCTGAAAGAGGAACTAAATAACGTCTTTGGGGTGGATGAACCTTTAAACTCTCGCAACGCAGGATATATCTACGATTGTCTAGAAGGTTTGTTAGCCTTACCGGAGTTTTCCCCTCGTGCTTTATTCAAACGCTTTAACATCGAAGTGCTTTGTACTACCGATGCCGCCAGTGATAATCTAGAGAATCAGCGATCGCTCCACGAATCAGGTTTTACTCAAATTAGACCAACTTTTCGCCCCGATGCAGTGGTTAATCTGGATGCTCCTGGTTGGCGGGAAAATCTTAGCAAGTTGGAAAGCAGTATCGGTAGAGAAATTAACTCTTACGCCAATTTTGTCCAAGCTTTAGAAGAACGTCGAGCTTTCTTTAAAAAAATGGGCGCGACAGCTACCGATCAAGGTGCAGCTACACCTTATACCACACGCCTTTCTGAACAGGAAGCCGAAGCTATATTTGCCAGAGCATTAACCGACAAGCTGAATCCAGGAGATGTAGAACATTTTACCGGTCATATCTTCATGGAAATGGCGCGGATGAGTGTAGAAGATGGCTTGGTGATGCAAATGCATTGTGGTGTGATGCGTAACCATAACCCGGCTTTATTTGAGAAATTTGGATCTGATAAAGGTGCTGATATTCCGTTAAAAATAGAGTGGACTCAAAATCTGCACCCGTTGTTGTCAGCTTACGGTAACGATCGGCGTTTTCATTTAATCATTTTTGGTATGGATGAAAGCACTTACAGCCGAGAGATGGCTCCGTTAGCTGGTCATTATCCCACTGTATTGCTTGGACCGCCTTGGTGGTTTCACGACAGCCTAAATGGTATGGAGCGTTATTTCAATCAGGTGATGGAAACTGCTGGTATTTATAATACAGCCGGATTTAATGATGATACGCGGGCTTTTGTTTCGATTCCGGCTCGTCATCATGTCTGGCGGCGGGTGGCTTGTAATTGGTTGGCTGGATTGGTAGCACGGGGATTGGTTGAGGAGGAGGAAGGGTATGATATGGCTCGTGCTTTGGCTTATGACCTTGCTAAGGTTGCTTACAAGTTGGACTAATACCAATTTTCCGAAATCAAGCTATTAGGGCTAGCCCTTTCAAGGTGACTTGTAAAATCTCTTTTTTTGTTATAAGTCAATGCGGTTCAGTCAAGGCTTTACTCTTTGTAAAAGTGATTTTTTTAACGAACCGCAAAGGACGCAAAGGACGCAAAGGAAGAGAAGGAAGAGAAGGAAGAGGAGCTTAAGTGAACTGTATTGGATTATAAGTCAATACAGTTCATATAACCCCAAAACCCTTATTGTAGAGACGCGATAAATCGCGTCTTCAAAGACCACAGAGATAAGAGGAATTAATTTTGGATAATTTTTACCTACGTGAAAAGGGTTAGTTCTAGCTACAGAATAAACCTGTAAATCCAGATTAAATATTGACTTTTTTAATTACGAATTTAAATAAGCGGGGGAATCTATTGATGCCAGAGTTGATTTTAAATAAACTTTTTAGCTTAAAGGAGCAGGTGGCAGTAATCACAGGCGGTTCTGGTGTGCTTGGTGGGGCTATGGCACGCGGTTTAGCTCTTGCGGGAGCGCGAATCGTCGTTTTGGGTCGCAATGAAGCACGAGCGGGTGCGGTGGTGGCTGAAATTACTGCTAATGGTGGAGAAAGTATGGCTGTGGTGGCAGATGTTAGCGATCGCTCTCAATTAGAAATCGCTAGGGATGTTATTATACAGCGTTGGGGTGAAATAGATATCTTGGTAAATATGGCTGGCGGTAATATTCCGGCTGCTACGATTACTGCTGATGCGACTATTTTTGATATGCCTCGCGTTGCTTTTGAGGAAGTGGTTAGCCTCAATTTAGTTGGGACTCTACTGCCTTGTCAGGTTTTCGGTGAAGCAATGGTGGAAAGAAGTCAACCCCACGGTTGCATTGTCAATATTTCTTCTATGTCTGCTATTCGAGTAATTAGCCGTGTGGTTGGCTACTCTGCGGCGAAAGCGGGGATAGATAATTTTACTCGCTGGCTAGCGGTAGAACTCGCCCAAAAGTATGGTGATGGAATGCGAGTAAATGCGATCGCGCCAGGTTTTTTTATTGGGGAACAAAATCGAGATTTACTCTTAAATTCTGATGGTAGTTTGACTGTTCGCGGGCAAAAAATTATTGACCATACTCCCGCCGGACGTTTCGGAAAACCAGATGAGTTACTCAGCACCTTAATCTGGTTATGTAGTTCTGGTTCTAGTTTTGTTAACGGGGTAGTCGTGCCGGTAGATGGTGGATTTAGTATCTACAGTGGAGTTTAATCATGTATTCACTGGCTGTAAATAATGGAACACTTTCAGATGAACAAGTTTCCGGGTTAGTTCATCAAGCTTTAGCAGACCGGAAGTTTGATGGACAGCGCATCTTGGTGTTAATTCCAGATAGTACCCGCACTGCTCCCATCCCGCAAATGTTTCGATTGCTTCATCAAGAATTGAGTCAAAGAGTAGCGGCTCTAGATTTTTTAATTGCTCTGGGTACACATAATCCCATGAGTGAAGAACAAATCAATCATTTGGTAGGAGTAACACCAGAGGAGCGAGAGACAACTTTTAAAAAAGTTCGCATCTTTAACCACCTTTGGAATCAGCCAGATACCTTTATTTCTTGTGGAATAATTTCGGCAGATGAAATAGCAGAAATTAGCGGTGGAATGCTACATCAGTCAGTTGATGTGCGTGTTAATAAACTTGTAAAAGAATATGATTTAATCGTAATATGCGGCCCAGTTTTTCCTCACGAAGTTGTCGGCTTCTCTGGTGGAAATAAATATTTTTTTCCTGGTATTAGTGGTCAAGAAGTCATTAATCTCTCACACTGGTTAGGCGCTTTAATTACTTGTTACGAAATTATCGGTACGCTAGGAATCACACCAGTCCGGCGTTTGATTAACCGAGCCGCTAACCTGATTTCTACCCCAAAACTTTGTTTGGCGATGGTGGTCGCACCCAAAACAAATCAGCTAGCTGGACTTTATATAGATCAACCAGAATCCGCCTGGGAAGACGCTGCAAAATTATCAGCTAAACTGCATATTAAATATGTCGAGCAGCCTTTTAAACAAGTGCTTTCAGTCATGCCCCAAATGTATGATGACATTTGGACTGCGGCTAAAGGAATGTACAAGCTAGAGCCAGTAGTTGCTGACGGAGGCGAGGTAATTATATATGCTCCTCACATTACCGAGTTTAGCTATACACACGGCGAAATCTTATCACAAATTGGCTATCATGTGCGAGATTACTTTCTCAAACAGTGGCATAAATTTCAAGAGTATCCGGCTGGAGTGCTGGCTCATAGTACTCACTTAAAAGGGATGGGTACTTTTGATCCGATAAAAGGGGAAGAAGCGCGGATTCGTGTGACTTTAGCTACTGGCATTTCTGCTGAACGCTGTGCTGCTCATAACTTAAACTATCGTGACCCGGCTACTATTCAACCCACTGAATGGGCTAACCGAGAGGATGAAGGCATCTTGCTTGTGCCAAAGGCTGGCGAGATATTATACCGTTTAAATTACAGCAAATTTTAGGTAATTAAATTAAGATTTTACACTTCGCGCTATTCTTGATCTGATAAAACGTCAGCGAATCAGTTTATTGCAGCGAACAAAAAAGCATGGGTGGCAAATTAATTGTATTTGAAGGGGTGGAAGGCTGTGGCAAAACCAGCCAAATGCAGCTTAGTTCTGAGTGGTTGGAAAGTCTAGGTGTTTCTGTAGTGGTAACTCGTGAACCAGGGGGAACAGAGTTAGGTGTACATCTTCGCCGCTTGCTACTAGAAAAGTCAGAAGATAAACCCGTTGCAGAAGTGACAGAACTCTTATTGTATGCTGCTGACCGATCGCAACACGTCGAACAAGAACTTAAACCAAATCTCACAGCCGGGAAATATATTTTATGCGATCGCTACACTGACTCTACCATTGCCTACCAAGGATATGGTCGCGGTCTGAACATGAGTTTAATCAATCAGCTGAACAATATTGCTACTGGTGGTTTAGAAAGCGACTTAACTATTTGGCTAGATGTCGATGTCGAAGTGGGACTGTCCCGCAAACTCTCAGATAAAGTAGGACTAGACCGCATTGAACAAGAGACAATCGCTTTTCATCGCCGCGTTCAGCAAGGATACGCACAAATAGCCGCCTCCCATCCCTCACGAATTGTGCGCGTAGATGGCAGCTTGAGTAAAGAAGCTGTACAAGAGGTAATTCAAGGAATTTTACGCCTACACTTGGCAACGTAGGGCAAACATAAACAGGACTTACGCAAAATATCTCTAAAACTCTCATTTCTCCGTGTTCTCCGCGCCTCTGTGGTTCGATTTTTCGTTACCTGTGCGTAACAGCTTAATACCATTTCTTTGTGAGGCTAGGCCAAACCCTTTTAACTTCTTTCTTTGTGTCCTTCTCTGACGAGACGCTCCGCGAATGCGTCCTTTGCGGTTCGTTTTTCTTTTTTGTACTTATGGTTTAGCGCATCTTCATACAGAATTGGTATAAGAAACCTAAAAGTTTTTAATGAATTTAGAAAAGTTGTTGCACTAAACTCCAACAACTTTTCACTACTTCCCTTTTTTCTCATCCAATGCTTTTTGAATAGCTTCTCTACAAAACTCAGGAGGGTCGTCTTGTTGCTGCACTTCCTCTTTCATTGTCTTAGTGATGCGTAAATTTAATCTTTCGGTTAATGGTTCTTCTCTGTCTGTAGTGAACGGTTTTAAATTCTCTGGCTTGCCCTTGTTCTTGGTCATTTGTATAGAAATATAAATAATCATATTATCCACGTGCCTACCAGTGGAAAATGTTTAATTGGTGGATGTTCACCCTGGTAAAGTTTGCATCCACCGATACCACTTTTACAAATGGGTAATTCTATTTTATGTTCACAAGGTCAGAACTCGAAATCAAAACCACTGCTGAGTTGAGAGATTTATGTAGGCGTTACGGATTAAAGCCTACCGGAAATGGAGGGTACAAGACTAGTTGGATTGTTACCTTAATGGCATTCCCACAGATAGCACTCTCTCAATTAAGGCAAGGAAGAGGATTAAAATCACCAGGCTTCAGTGTAATTCAATTCCTCGAAGGGGTCGTAGATGAGATGAACTCCCCCACTGATGAACAAGCGGCACTAATTCGGATAACTTTAGAGCGTAAGGCGATGAGCTACCCCGACCGATACGACCAAGAGAGTTTACTGAACTTGCACAAGGCTAAAATGTATCTTGAAATGGCTATCGGACTGCTAAATCAGTAAATCAGTTTACGAGCCGAAAGTAGTTAGTCCCTAGCAACCAAAAGCTGGGGACTTTTCTATGTCCTAAGAGTTGATTTGTAGTTGTAGTGAATTGGTGTGCGATCGCAACGCTATTAACCTTTATGCTGAAGGGGGAAATAAAAACAACAGCTATGAAATTTGTACAAAATCTCACCCCCCGCCAAGGCTTGCTGAAAACCCTGACTCTAGCTTTCCTCCTCTTGGCATCCGTAATGCCTCCAACTGTACTAGCCAACGAGAGCCAAAAAGCGACATTCAACGGCGCAACCACACTTCAAACCATACTCACCAGCAGTCATCGCTCAGAGCAGAATCGCCTCCGAGACAAGTACCGCCACCCAGCCCAGACCCTCGAATTCTTCGGTTTGCGCCCAAACATGACAGTGGTTGAATTGTGGCCAGGTACCGGTTGGTATACTGAGATATTAGCCCCATTTCTCGCCCCCAAGGGACAACTCATAGTTACTAACTTGACTCCTAGCACAAGTAAACCCGCTTTGGCTTTACAAGAGAAACTCGCAGCTAATCCAGAGGTTTTTGGTAAGGTCAAAGTAGCCCAAATCAATCCCCCAAATGAACTGACCCTAGCCCCAGAAAACTCTGTGGATATGGTTGTTACCTTCCGCAATATTCACAACTGGGTGAAAGCTGGCTATGCCGAGCAGGTTTACGCGGCGGCTTACAAAGCACTGAAGCCAGGGGGCATTTTAGGGGTGGAAGAACACCGTGGCAAACCAGGGATTTCTTTACAAGAGAGTATTAAAACTGGGTATATGTCAGAAGATGGGGTAATTGCTGCTGTGGAGAAGGCTGGCTTCAAATTGGTGAGCAAATCAGAGATTAATGCTAACCCAAAAGATACCAAGGACTATCCGGGCGGAGTTTGGACACTACCACCAACCTTGAGCCAAGGTCAAAAAGACAGGCAACACTTCCTCACCATTGGAGAGAGCGATCGCATGAGTCTTAAGTTTATCAAACCCAAAGCCTCCTAAGCTTGGTTTTATCCAAGTCGATGGATAAGTCTTGGTAACCATCTGTTTGCCAAAACTTCATTTTTCTTAACTTAAAATCTGTAACTATTAGTATAATTTGTCTGTGTAAATATATAGACAAAACTCTGATATCACTTATCCTAGCGTTTAAAAAAATAAGTTTAGTAAGTTTGATAGCCATCACTTAAGGAGACTTTGGAATGAAAACGTTACATACGAAAAAGATTCAAAAAACCATTTCAGATGCTGTCATCCCAATACAACCTAAAATTAAGTCGCGTCCTTTTGCCGCAAACATTACCCTACAGCGTCAGGAGTTAACCCAGACACCAGAGAAAACAAAACATAAAAGATTTAACTATGCCGAGATCCCGATATTTCCAAGAGTGAAACCAGCAATGTCTGAGACACTTCAGCTCAAGCAAGCTAAGGAGACACTCAACGATCTCTCGGAAATAAACCTAACTCCCAATAGCGGCGGTCAACCTATGGCGAAATGGTTGCAAGAAGAGATGCAACCTGCCTTTGGTACTGGTACAGACTTTTCTGGTGTCCGCATTCACGAAGGGCCACAAGCAGAGAAGATCGGCGCACTAGCCTATACTCAGGGAGAAAATATCCACTTTCCCCCAGGTCAGTATCGACCCACCACTCCGTCAGGTAAAAAGATACTAGGACACGAATTAGGTCACGTAATACAACAACAAGAGGGGCGAGTGACCGCGCCTCAGTCTAAGGGGGTTGCCATTAATGCTGACCCTCAATTAGAGGCTGAAGCCGATGTGCTAGGTGCTAAAGCCGCGCGGGGTGAGCCAGCACAAGTAACTGAAACTGCGAATTCTGGAATACAACGGATGTCTGCTCAAGATAATGTTGTGCAGTGTATGGTTGATGGAAATCAGCCAGCAGTTGAGGATGACGATAACCAAGAATTTTTTGATGCTCAAGAAGAGTCCGATCCTGAAGAAGACCCTAATCTTGAAGCTGCGATAGGTGGAATTCTGGGAGAAAATATTACTAGGGTGGTGGCAGGTATCCAAAATGCCCCTTCAGAAGAATTAGGCCGAATAGTTGAGGAAGACAGTTTTTTGAGTCCCGTAGCTGCTGCTGCTGTACAAACGCGGATGTTATCTCAGACAGGAGAACAGCCAGGGTCGCCCACTAATAATTCAGACAACGATCAATCTTCCACTCAAAGAGAAATTTTAACTACTGAACAACCAGAGGCTTCTACTTCCCAAAGTAGGGACGCAGAAGAACCTAAGCTGTCTAATGAGCAAGAACAGGAAAAATTATTACAGGAACAAACTCAAAAGGCGATAGTAGAATCTGAGGCTACACGGTCTGCAATCTTATCAACGCTAGAGAAAAGGCAGAAGTTCTTCAGTCAACAGGCTAAGATAGAAAACTCAGGGCAGAGTCAAGCACCCGTAAGTTCCCAGGAACAAGAGAGGCAAACAGCTTTGAAACCTCTGCGGCTGGCCGAAATAATAAAGCAGTGGCGCAAAGAGGAGGAGCCGGAGGAAGGTTCCGTTTCAGCGCCTGAGTCTGAGCAAAGATTACAGGAGCAACCACCCCTGACACCGCAAGAGGAAGCAGAAGAGTTGCAAGATGAGTCCGACTTAGACTCAATAATGGAGCAGTTGCCTAAGAGTAAAGGCAAGCAGAAGGAAGTTTCAGCGCCTGAGTCGGAGCAAAGATTACAAGAGCAACCACCCCTGACACCGGAACAGGAAGCACAAGAGTGGGAAGATGAGTCCGACTTAGACTCAATAATGGAGCAGCTGCCTAAGCGTAGTAAAGGGAAGCAGTTGCCTAAGCGTAAAGGTAAGCAGTTGCCTAAGCGTAAAGGGAAGCAGAAGCAAGATGAAGCACAAGAGTGGGAAGATGAGTCCGACTTAGACTCGATAATGGAGCAGTTGCCTAAGCCTAGTAAAGGCAAGCAGAAGGCAGTTGAAGTTTCAGCGTCTGAGTCGGAGCAAAGATTACAAGAGCAACCACCCCTGACACCGGAACAGGAAGCACAAGAGTGGGAAGATGAGTCCGACTTAGACCCAGGAATGTGGCGATCGCGTAGGAACGGGAGGCAGAAGCGAGACGGAGGTGAGTTCTACTTCAACTCAATAAAAATGGAGCAGTTGCCTAAGCCTGGAGGGAAGCACAAGGAAGTTGAAGTTTCAGCCTCTGGATCGCAATCGCAGCAAGAGGTAGAGGAGCAACCACCCCTGAGACCGCAACAACAGCAGCGCCAACGAATACCTGTAGTACCGGAAGTACGACGTTTGCGAATGATGTCCGATCAGCAAAGACAAGAGGCACTTACAGATTTGCAGCAGCGTACCACAGATCCTGTCATCAGGGAAATAAGAGAGCAGTTGAGGGAAATAGACCAACAAATGCTCCAACACTTAGAAATTAGACGATTAGGAGGGATAATCATTGAGCCACAAGCGCCACCTCCACCCGCAACAAGAAAGAAAAAAAGAGGAAGGATCGGTAAACACTTTGATTCCACCAAAAAGGCGAGGAAGAAAATTGTAGCAGGGACAAAGCACTATGAGACTTATTCAGATCTAAACAAAATTTTGGGGCAAAATTCGCCCAACTCAAATACCGATCAAGTTTTTGCACAGAATCTTCCCGCAAATGAAGCAAACCCAATAACGATTCTAAAACCTATTCCTCCCGGTCTTGGACTGTCTGAGAAATTTGGAAATGATGCAGCCTTCATTGGCATGACTAGGGATCTAACCAAAGCTTTTAATGGTTGGATGCTACTTTTTGAGAATTCAGAGAGCTTACTGGAAGCGGCATGGATCAATCAGAAGAAGAAGTCATCTAGGCAAAGAATTGCAGATGGATCTAATAGTTTCGGTGAGCTTGCTTCTTGGCTTACATATAATGGAATACTATCAACCCAAATATATAGGGGTGTCGAACACGTTCGGAATAACAAACAGACTAGTCCTGCATCGACATTGACATCAGCTATCAAACAAGGGGGAAAGATAGGAGGAGCGGTATCCTCTATCCAACAAGGGGCTTTGATCGGTGGTAAATCGACAGTCTTTGATCTAGGTAAGTCAATGGCTAGCGTTTTCACAACCCTGCCAAAGATCAACGCTTATATCGATGAGGGTATGAAGGCTTATCAAAAAGAGAATTATCGCAGTTACAAATCTTGGCTTAGGGGTGCGAAAAACGTTGCAGACTTGACAAAATCGACAGCCGGTGCAATTAAAGATATTGCTAGTGGTTTAAATAATGCTGGCTTGGTAGGCGCAGAATCAGTGCAAATAATTTCGGGCGGAGCGGTTGCTCCTATGGCTGGTACGGTAGTAGGTGCTGCTGAGACTTTACAAGGAGCCTACAAACTTACGAAGGCTTACAAGAATTATACAGGTCTAGGTAAAAGAAATAGCGGTCAAGGTATAATTGGAGATAACACGCTAACAGAACTTCAAAAAATACAGATCAAGAAAATGACCCGTGCAGGTGTCAAGACTGCTCTTGGTGCTATTACAGCAGGTGGTGGGATTACAGCTTATGCTCTGGGTGGGCCATACGGATTATTGACTGCTACTATTGCGGGTGCAACTGTTGCAAGCTTTCACATGGGAAAACTAGGAATACAAAAACTTATGGAGCAAATGCAGAGCCAGGAGGCCATAGATAATAAAAAAGCTGCTAAAAAAGCTGCTCAAAGTCAACTTGCTGGAAATATTGCCGATAAGCTAGAAGCATCAAGAAGCGACGAAGAAAAAGACCTGATATTCTCTAGTTTAAGCTTGAATGATGATAAGAAAGATAGTGCAGTTCAAAAAGTTTACAATGATGTACTGGAAAAATATCTGCAAGACAGAGATCAGCAGATACAAGCTCTCACAGATCCAAGTATTACGCAACCCACTCAACCAGTCCCCCCAGAGTTTGTAGAGAACAATATTCAGAATCGGAATACTATCCAGATATTAGAGCTGAAAGGAGAGATAGGTAAGTTGAAACAGGAAGTGAGTTGGAATCAGTTGGATGATCATAGGTTTTTCCCACTCGATTTTGCAATGCGAGTGAAGAAAGCAGCGATCGCCAAGGCTTTGAACAAGTTTTGAAGAAGCGTTAAAGTCAGAATTCAGGAGTCAGAATTTATTCTGAATTCTAAACGATCCTTCTCCTGTGGGAGACGCTGCGCGATATTTGCTTTGTTCACCTTATGCGCTGCGCGATCGCCACTTCATATCATGTTCGGTTAATCAAGCTGAATAAAAAATGTTCGTAGTAAGGACTTTAGTCCTGGCTTTGGGGACTGAAGTCCCCACTACAAACTGTTTATTATGGTTGATTTGGCGGACTTGATATCACAACCCCAAATTTAACATCAGCCTTTGAAAATGATGTCATAAAGTGACAGCAAAATCTCGACCACAATCAGAATCACCACATACCACTCTACTCGCTGACTACTGCTATGCTGCATGAACTCCAGCACCGTTTGGGCGGTTTGAGAAATTAGGTCTAGTTTACGTTCTAGGGCATGGTGACGCTCACGGATTTCGTATTCATCCTCCAAGCGCAGATATAAGTTTTCTAGCTGTGGAGATTCCCAGAGCAACTCCGGCTTATCGATAATCTCTACTTGACCCACAATCTTATGTTGAACTAATAGGGTAGTCCCTAGTTGGCGCAGTAATTCCCGGCTTTGTTGTCTACTCCTATTTTCACGCTGGAGACTAGCTGCAAACGGTTCAATTTGATCGAATACAGTTGCTAGGCTGGTTTCATAGTGAGACAGCACAACACTTTTGGCGAGAATATCAGCCACTATCTGCAAGCGTTCTATACTCAATTCATGCAGTAAAATTTTTCCTTCTTTAGCTCGTTCACTCTCACCAATACTGAGATGAACTTCCACCTCTTCTGTTTCCGGATCGGTAAAAGGGCCGCTAATTTGAGAGGAGAGTTTGGTCAAAAAGGCGACCTTTTCTACAGGTTCAAGGTTAAACAGGACAACTGCACCATAGGACAGCAATACCGCGTAGCCTTCTTCACCGACTTTAACTATTACTGGCATACTCGCCAAGCAAACGTAATTATCCAGCGTCTGTAAGTTAATACCTTTACCAAGGAATAGGGCCTGCGCTCTAAATCTGTCTTTGTCATTAAAAAGGAGTTTTTGCATTGTTGCCCGGAAGCTATATTCTGCTTGCTTTACTGCTCTGGTAACGATAGTAATTAATGCCTGTTGTCGGAGATAACTACAATCTCAGCTTACCATTTCGTCTTTGCCCTAGACTCTACACCCTGTTTTGGTCAACCAATTTTGGATTTTAGATTGACGATTTTAGATTTTTCCACTCCATGTGGGGTGGGGCTTGTACCCCAAAAAATCCAAAATCTAAAATCTAAAATTCGGAGGGTAAATTGGGATTGTCCTTTTTCAAGTAATTTAACTACATTACTCGCCACTCCCCCCAAAATTGTTAGAGTGAAGAAAATTATGAGGACGCAAATATGACTGACAAAAATCGTTCTCAATGGGACTTAGGCAGGTTTCTCGAAACCCTGACTTACTTTGAGGTAATTCCTTTCCTTAACTGGGTACAGCAGTTAATCCAAGGTCGTCCTAAAGATAATCAATATAGACCCAATGGAGGAAGAAACGTGGGGGTAATATTAGTAGCAGGTGCAACAGGTGGTGTCGGTAAACGAGTTGTGCTGCGATCGCTTCAACAAGGTTATAAAGTTCGCGCCCTAGTTCGAGATATTGACAAAGCGCGCTCAATTCTTGGTAATGATATCGATTTAGTAGTTGCGGATATCACGCAACCAGAAACTTTAACTCCTTTAGTTATGGCTGATATCAAAGCTGTAATTTGTTGCACAGCAGTGCGTGTACAACCAGTTGAGGGAGACACAGCAGATAGAGCAAAATATTATCAAGGTGTTAAATTTTACCAACCTGAAATTGTTGGTGATACTCCAGAAAATGTAGAATATCAAGGTGTTAAAAACTTAGTCGAAGCGGCGGTAAAATATTTACCTCAAGCAAAGGAAAAAGTAATATTTGATTTCACCAAGCCATCAGCAGAATTAAAGGATAATTGGGGGGCATTGGATGATGTCGTCATGGGTGGTGTGAGTGCCAGTAATATCCAATTAGTAGAAAATACAGCTTTATTTGCGGGTAATGTCTCCACCGCTAACTCTGGTGGATTTGCTTCTGTCAGAACGAAGAATTTTGATCCGCCCTTCAATTTATCTAGTTATGAAGGTGTGAAATTGTGCGTCAAAGGTGACGGTCAGCGTTATAAAATCTTTCTACGGACAGATACAAAATGGGATGGTATTGGCTACAGCTATTCTTTCGATACCGTAGCTAATACTTGGATAGATATTCACATTCCCTTTGCAGATTTGACTCCTGTATTTCGGGCAAAAGTTGTTAAAGATGCACCGCCAATTGAGCAAAGTAGAATTTGTTCATTCCAACTGATGTTGAGCAAATTTGAATACGATGGCGCTTTAAATCCCAAGTTTTCTCCAGGTGGTTTTGCTTTCCAATTGGAATCAATTAAAGCTTATGGAGGGACAATTTTACCACAATTTATCCTCGTTAGTTCAGCAGGTGTAACTCGTCCTGGTCGCCCTGGCATTAATTTAGATGAAGAACCCCCAGCAGTGAAATTAAATGACCAATTAGGAGGAATTTTAACTTGGAAGTTGAAGGGAGAAGATAGTTTAAGAGAAAGCGGAATTCCTTATACAATTATTAGACCTTGTGCTTTAACTGAAGATGCAGGAAGTAAGGAATTAATATTTGAGCAAGGTGATAATATTCGAGGCAAAATCAGCCGTGAGGATGTGGCAGAACTTTGTGTGCAAGCGCTAAAAATAGGAAAAGCGTCTAATATTACATTTGAGGTTAAGCAGGGAGAAAATACTGTCAACTCCATTGATTGGCAGAGTTTATTTTCTAGCTTACAACCGGATAAGAGATGAAATATCCACAGATTTTTAGTCTGAAACTATCCCAATTAAGTCTGATTAGATAGACTGTTCTAACAAGTCAGCTATTGATATGAAAAAAATCAAGGTGTTAGTAATCGCCGGGATTTTAGTAACAATTATTTGGGGCAGTTTTTTATCTCAAACTGCCTCATCGCAGCAAGTGGAGTCCCGCATCAATAACTTAGAAGCAGACTTTAATCGGATTGAGTCGCGGTTAAATCAGCTAGAGTCTCAGCTAGGTAAAACCCGTCAGTCTCCATCCTCAAGAACAACACTTACCCCACGACAATCAAATGGTTCTAGAGGGAACTTATCACAGCAAGATCCGATGTTCGATCGCCTTGCAACTTTAGTGATTGAATTGAAACAGCAAGTTAATAAATTAGAGGAGCGAGTTGCTAAATTAGAATCACGCTAAATATTTAATAAAAGGCGAGAGACGCGATGAATCGCCGTCTCTACAATAATCAGTCATATATTTAGCGATCTAGAATTTTCATTAATTCTTGTAAAAGTTCAATGCTAATGGGTGATGTTGCCAGAATTGGATGTTTAATACCTCCCCAAATACTTCCAGTGCGGATACGATGGGAAACTAATATTTCAGGAATTTGATTAGAGATTAAAACCTGTGGTGGTGCAAGTTGACCTAGCGATCGCGCTATTTTATAATGATGTGATGCTGATAGAGCCTGATCCAGTTGTTGAGCAAGAATTTCTGGGGTTTCTTTTGCCGAATCTAGTAATAAAATATAGTGTGGAGGATCGGCAATTGGTACTAAGCTTTTAAAATTAATTTCTGGCAAGTTTAACAGAGTCAGAGCATTTTTCACAAAGGTTTCTTGCAACTTTTCGCCCACCAAATCGCTAACGGCTTGATGTCGTCCGAGAAACTCTAAACAGGGAGTGTGGCGATAGTAATGAGTTACTCGGATGCGATCGCCTATTCGATAACGATACAAACCCCCTTTCTGCGATAAAATAACCGTGTATTCCTTGCCAATGTTGAGTTCATGTAAAGCATACAGGGAACCAGTCTCATCCTCGAACTCGAAAAACACCTCATCGAGAACCGGCACACATCCCCCAGCGACAATCAACGGAATCGTTATTGGGGCTTCCGTTGCTAGTAGTCCTTTACCTTGAATCAATACACCTGGGAATTGTAATCTTAATCCTTGCGCTTGATCTGCTGCATTGGCACTATCCCAGCAAGAAATCAGTTTTAAATTTGGCCAGAGTTGCATCCAGGGAATGTTACTTTCGCTGAGGATTTGCAAGCGACTATGTGAAATCCGGTTGTGTAATTCTGCTTGCAATAAATTCTGATTTTCTTGAATATATTTTAAATGTACTTGGAGAAAACTAGGACTCCAAATAGAAATAATTTCTAGTTTTTCAGTCTCTAATAATGCTAAAGACAGTTGATGTTTAAATAAGTTCGCGTCATGGAGCCGATTAAGTTGATTTAGCATCACCAACCAAGGACGCAAAAACCAACGCAACCAGCCATCTAAGTAATCTAAATCATCTTGTAAAGTTTGGCTATCAGCTACATTTAATTGCGGCGAAATACAAGCATAAATCTTGCCTGTAGAAAATTTTGGCCCGTGTAAAATCAAATCATGCGCCCATACACAAAACATCTGATTAAACGATCGCCGCAAAGATTGAGTATAAGGAATCCATTTTACTGCACCACTACTACCAGAGGTTTTTTCGTAGAATAAAATGGGTTCTGGTGTGAGGGAAATTTGCTGCTGTTTTGGATTGAAGTAGGGTTCGAGTGCATCATAATCTACTATTGGTACACGTTGCCAATCGTCTACAGAATGAATTCCTAAAGTTTTGCCATACTCACTCTTGATTAAGCGATCGCAAATTTCCTTCTGTACAGATATTTGCATTAACTCTGGGTTATCTAAAGCTTGATGAAATCGCCTCGCAGTTGGCGCAAGGATTTGCCCAAAAAGCTGAATAATCGGACGCATTATTGCACCTTTTGATTAGGATAAAGGTTACTGGTTGCTGGTATATAAGAACCATCACCAATGACTACACCAGCAGCAAGATTAGATCCAGCCCCCACAAAAACATTGCTGCCAATCTTGACTTTTTTGACATACAACATTAAATTTTGTTTGCGGGGTTTGATAATATGAGAATAGATAGCGACACGATGCCCAATAACGACGCGATCGCCAATTTCTAATAAACTGCGATCGGCAATTTCTAAACTTGGTGTCCAGTAAACATCTCGCCCTACTTTAGCACCCCACAATCGTAACCAACAAGAAAACACCCCCGGAATTAATCGCAACACTGTTTCTAAAGCTGGAATGGCAATATAAATTACCTGAATTTGATGACTACCCCACCAAGGACTATATTCTTTACCTAGTAGATAACTAATACCTTCCCGCACAGGATAAACCCATTCATGCAAGCGGTAAACTAGTACTGGTAGCCCATAAATAGAAAAGAATACCGCCAGAATGCTGAAGATATTCGGTGAATAGGCGAGGTAGACTATTGCTGCTCCAGTTAGCAATAATATAAAGGTGGGAAAAAATAAAAGAATTTTACTTATAACTGTCATGTAAATGGGAATAAAAGTTTTTGGAACAAGTTTAATGATATCGGAATTCCGATTATAGATGGCATTTTTTTGCTTTCATAACATGTTCCATGTAACCTATCCCAAATTTTCAGATTAGCGCCATAGTTATAATTGTGGATTTCGCGGCAATGATGCCAAGCATGATCCTGTGGTAAGATTAACCAAGAAGATAAAAATTGATAAAACCAGCTATTTTCAGGAATTATCAAGTTGCTATGTCGCCATAAATCTAAGGCAGAAGTTAGACTGACTCCAAGTAGATAACCTGTTGGATCGGCTAAGAGATACAAAAACAAAGTGTGTATCCATAAATAAACAATTAACAAACTTGTCCAAAGTGTGTTACGAGAAGTTCCTAATACATCCATCTGAGTAACAGTATGATGGACTTGATGAACCTTCCACAACAATTTAGTATGTAATAAACGATGATTCCAATAATATAAATAATCAACTAGAACAAAACTGATTATAAAAGTCGGTATTAATAATAGTTTTAAACTTCCTTGTTGAACAGGCAATATATGTTGATATAGCGAATAAACTAAAGTAGCTTGTAGTAAGGGAATCAAAATTCCTTGAATCGTTAATCCTGTACCATCTAGCAACCAATCTTCACGAGTTTTTAGTTTCAATTGAGTTAGTCCAAGGTGATTGGTAATAGTCCAACCAAATAATCCGATAAAAGTACCAAAAATTATTAGTTGTCCAAAGTTTTTTATTTCCACTTTTGATTGCTCACACTGATTTTAAACATGGGTTTTACCCCACCCTAACCCTCCCCTTATAAAGGGGAGGGAACTGGATTTTCCGATCTCCCCCCAATACATCGGGGGGATTAAGGGGGGTAATTACAAATTATTTTCAAACCCAAAATGTAACTTCTACTGATTGATTTGGCAATAAACGCGGATCTTCCCCACGAGATATGGCTGCCATAATTGACTCTACAAATATATGAATTGTGTCCGCAGGGGTATTATAAAATTGTGTCCCGTATTTAGCGATCGCTTCCCCTTGAATACCCAAAATTTCCACGTCTTGGCGGATAATGTGTTGAGCAGTCCACCGCACAAAGGGACGTGCTAATTTATTCCAAATACCATAGTTATAAGTGACATCAGTATAAACCAGGGTTGAATTATCGGTTTCTGGAATAGATTGACTGGTAATGAACAAATGGCGATTATGTGCCATCTTATACTCTACAGAAGTAATGTTTGGCATATAAAAGCGATCGCTATGTTTAATCTCTGCACTCTGCAAATTGAGAAAACGGCTGTACCATCCCAAATTACTGTTTTCGTTGCGATACTCCACCAAAACCGAACCATGACAGCGTTCAACAGTCATCTCTAACTTTTGTTGGCGGGAAGTACGGAAAACACCAGGATGAACAAAAGCCGTATGGGGAATATCAATAAAGTTCTCCGCACAATTAGTCACATTGTTAGCAAAACGGTTAATTACCCGCACCGTTTCCCATCCGGTTTGTCCGTAGTGAGGCATAGAAAAGGGTTCAAGATCAACGCTTGGCGTATCGGCTAACCGCACATAAACATAGTCATCTTGTTCTTTGGTAGCGTAACACTTGGCTCGACGCTGTGGGGAAGCTTTGAAATCATCTCCTTCGGCTGGAACAGCAATCACGTTTCCAACCCCGTCATATACCCAACCATGATAGGGACATTGTAAAGCACCGTTACAGATTTTACCTGATGATAGACGGCTATTGCGGTGTAAACAGCGATCGCGCAAAGCTACGGGTTGTCCATCTTCACCGCGAAATATCGCTAACCATTCTCCTAAAACGGTGCGTGATAATACCTTGTTAGGTTGTAGCTGTTGGCTGAGTGCGACAATATACCAGAAATCTGCAAATTGCATAGTGGGTGGTGGGGAGAATATTAAAAGAGTTATGCGTCATTCCGCAAAACCTTAAATGGTGGATTGTTGGTTTCCCATAGGCGAATTTCCGAATATAGCTGAGTTTTGCAAAAGTAAGCTACTTCATAAGCAAGCCGTAAATTGCGCTCAAGACTATTTGGTTCAACATCAGCAGCGTTGTTAGTTCCAATAACCTTGCGTAAACCAAGTGATAGGATTTCTACCAAATCATGACCACAGCAGACTTGCCAACGATCGTGATTATTACTTTTCTCACTGTTTAAGCGTTGTTGAATTTCTTCGTCTTTTAAGTAAAAAGCTTGGGATTTATTCTTAACTTCTTGAATCAATTTTAATTCATTAAATTGCCAGTTTTTCTCATTAATAAACCTGCTAAATATAATACCCTCAAAAGTGAGATTCAATCCATCAGACTGAGAAATCCAGCGTAAATAACCAACTGAAATACCAACTGAAAGTAATACCTCTCTAATATCTCGATTCAACTGGGAAATTTTATCTTCAGAAGCAAATTCAGCTATTACTTTATCAAGAGTCGGTGACTGGATTAACATAGTCTCTAGATCATGAGTGTCGGTGAGGAGTAGATTAGGACTTTTGACTGGTATATTTTGCAGACGATCAAAATCTGCATCAACAATTGCTAGAACTCCCTGAAAATTTGATGTTTCCAAAATTGCTAAAATCTCAATAGCACGCTGCTTACTGGATGGTTTTCCCGCAGTAATCTCTAAGTGACAAGCTAATTTATCAACAAATCTTTCATAAAAAACTTTATCATAACTTCCTTCTACTAATAAGAAAGCTCCTGAATAAGTCTGTCTCAATTGTCGAATTTTGTTCGCAACACGGTCAACGGTCAGAAACTCTCTCATTTTCCTTGACCTTTCAATTCAACCGTTAAATCCCAGCGATCTTGAATAATATCTGGTGAATGAGTAGCCATGAGAATATCTAAATCAGTAAGCTTAGTAATTTCTTGCAGATCCCTTAAAAATTGAACCTGCCAGCCTACATGAAGAGATAATTCAGGTTCATCTATCAATACTAAGGAATTAGGCTGAACTTTAAATAGTAGTTCATATAAAAGCACTAATTCATGTTGTTCTCCCGATGATAAATCAGTTGGTGATAGAGTTTTTGAATCAGATAACGAGGAGTTATAAAGTATTTTAAAAACAAATCCCTTGTCTTTGCTAAAATTTATTTCTTTGTAGGAAAATTTATTATTAATAATTATCTTCAGTAAATTAATTTTTGTCGCTATTTCAGTAAAAACATCTAGCTTTTTTTCTACATCTTCAACATATACGGATAAAGCGTTTTTGGTACTTTCATCTATGTCTTGTGGTTGAATTTGGAACTCTGAATCTTCATCTTGATCTAAAAGACCTACTTCTATAAGACGAGAACGAGTTTCTTCAAGTTCATTGAGTTGATTACGCAGTTCTTCCTCTGTTAAATCTGGTGATGACTGTTGTTTTACTACCCTCATGGGAAAAGTTCTATCAAGAGATTGAGATATTGTGCCATATTCCTTAAACTTATCTTGCATTAGCTTGGCAAGTTCATAAGAATATGCAGATACAGTTGACAACATTGAAGATGTTCTATTATCTGATTTGGAACGACGATTAGGAACAAAGTTCAACAAACGTTGTGATTCTATTAAGCGAACATGAATGTTGTTCTTTAATTTTCCTAGCCAATCAGGTTCTTCTTGTAATTTTAAATTTAAAGGTAATAAATTATTAAAACGTTCTAAAACCTCCTCTAAAGAAAGAAGTTCTTCAGTCGGATTATATAACCATGTCTTAGGACCTATTCGGTCTAATCCTGGGATACAATTATCAAGAACAGAAAGTGGAAAATCTAGCGTATCAGGACGAATTTTTATTTGTTCTAAAGGAAAACTTAATACATCTAAATTTTGCTGATAAAAATTAAAAACCATATTATTATCTATTGTTTCGGAATGTTCAGTATTTTTTATTATCTCAATATAACTACTATCATTAAATTTAACGCAAAAATTACTAAATGGAATAGTTCGCAATTCCGAGTATCGAGAGTTAAAAAATCCATTCAAAATTCTCAACATTGCTGTTTTTCCAAAACCATTAGGTCCATGAATGACAGTGATCCTATCATCCATGTTCAACGGAATTGTATGATCAAAAATCCCAAATAACCCGCTAACAGAAATTTGCTTAATTCGCATAATCATTAAGTCCCATGTTTAAGGTCGTGCAATCCTACAGTGTATCTATCATTACCAGGAAATAAGGTTTTATAATTTGCTTTTAGTGGGTACAAATGAAAAAGTCTTGGGTAGGAGAAAAACTGATTGTCAATTTGATATGGCAAATATCTAACTCGCTAGAGACATCGAAGATTTTAAATATAGCTCGATTTCCACCGCTAGAAAGTCACTAAACGTATCATGACTTTTAACAAAATAAGGCTCTTCCTGCCCTTCGCAATATGAGTAAGTTGGTGGGTTATCACCTTCTGAAAGCCTGAAAAAGCTAAACTGATAACCCTGGTGCATGAAAAATACAAAAGCATCCTCTGGCAAAGCTTCAGGAAAATCATTTTCTACCAAAAGTTCTTTAGCCCATTCTTGAATTTGCGGTAGATGCTGGTAGAAGCAATCTGAACCACGCAAAAACTTACCAGCACCATGCCCCATCATCTTGAGAAAGTCTTTGTAAATACTGGGCAAAGTAATACCTTGTTGTTGTTCAAATTGAATTATTTCCAAATTTGAACATGGCGAAAGCTGATTTTCGTTAAAAATAAGCTGAAGTGGTTCGGGTAAATTGCGAATTGACATTTATACCGACTCCTTTACGCAATGTTTCCGTGATGTATATTTAGCTGAATGTTCGGGAAAGTTTGCCTAAACTGCTTAATGACATACTCACACGAATCACATGGCTCTCTCTCGGTGAATAACTCAATCTTACCCTCTACTTCTCTATTATTTGTATATTTTTCGGCAATCGCTTCTAATATTTTGTACTCTGAGTCTAAGTCTCTTCGATGTCCGGTAACTTCAAATGTTTTAAACATCGGTTGATTCGGTAAAATAACGGCTCCCTCTCGCAACAGCTTACCACTAAAGGCGAATAGCTCGGTAAACGTCTTATCTACCCATACTCTAGCAATAGCAACATTTCGGGCTGGTGCTGGCACGTTACAAGTTTTACGAATTTCTGCGACGCGCTTTAACCAATCCATACTTGCTCTTTTAGTTGTTTTAAATCACCATCTAAATCCTACGAATCTCAACATTACCTGTAACATTAACCTGACAAGCTAACCGCATATTAGTATGATTAGGTGCTAAAGTCTCCAACATTTCCTGTTCATTAGGTTGGGGAGGAGGAATATCACCAATAACCTCAACCAAACAAGTGCCACAAATTCCAGTCCGACAACCAAATAAAACAGGTGAATTCTGAATCGTGAGATGTTCAGACAAACTTTGATGACATTCCAGAGTGATAGGAACAGAATCACTTCCCGGAAAAGATATCTTGCATAAATCAGCCATAATACGCAACAATTTTACTTAAACAACACTCTTCCATTCCCCTCTGCGCCGGTCGTGAGTTAAAAACAAATCCTCTTGGTGTTCAAAACCTTGAAAAGCCCTTTTTTGAGTTTCTAAATATCGAGAAATTGAATTAGTAGCCATTAGTGACATATTCCGATTACGTTGCCAAATATAATCGAGTTTTTCAACATACACCTGATAAGATTTCATCGCCTCCTGATGAGTTGAAAAACTGCGCTGCAATCCTTCCGACTCCTCCGTAAAACAACGCCGCATCATTTCTTTAGCATCTTTGTCACTCATCTCAAAAATTGGCGATCGCAACACCCGATAAATCTT
>NZ_JABXKI010000235.1:24356-34877 GCF_017115095.1 Nostoc sp. NMS4
GGATGTTTTTGATAATAATTGCTGAGTTTGTGCTGTACTAACTTGCCGTTTAGTGTCCGCACTCCCCGCACGGTGAAATACTGACAAGCTAAAAAAGTATTATTCGCAGAAATCAGCCCAAAGTATTGAAGTTGAATTTTTTTCCACCAAGTTTTTAGGGCATTGGTGTCAGCATAAACCATCGTTTCTGTAAAGGGGCCGCGCATGGGGTAGGTAAAGATCAGTTCCCCAAATAACGCTTCTTCAACCTCTTTGGCAATTGTGCGGAAGGCGTTAATGTGCGATCGCTCTTGGGCGGATTCCAAATCTAATGTATCGCAGATTAAGCGAAAATCTTCTTGAGCGTAAAGTCCGGCTGCACTGGTTTGATTGAAAAAGATAGTTGCAATTTCAGCAGAAACAATTTGTGAGTAGTAAGCTACCCAGTAAAGTTGGTTTAAAATTATACGCTGATGTTGGCTGGACTGTGACCATAAAGGTGTACCATATAGCAGTGAAAATTCCTCTGGGTTCCAGTACTCGTTTTGACAATCTTCATAGCGAAACTTGGTGACAGCTTCATCCATTAAAACAGTATGATCTTGCTGTTTGTTGCGGGTGTGGTTAATTTGTAATTTGCGATGAATAGTTTTTTCCATATCTTTTTTTATTTCACGCAGAGATAAGATTGATATTTATTACACACATTGATGGGCGGGGAGTGGTTCAAAAGCTCCGCGTTCTTCTAAATTTTGCAGGATAGACTGGGCTGATTTTCCTCCCATGAGCGATCGCAATATTTGTAATCGGGTTCCGCTATGAGTCTCTGTATCTAGTTCTTCTAAAATTTGGATTTTTTGCGATCGCGTCAGATGTCCTTTGACTTGTTCGACTGCTGTGAGTAAACTTTGTGGCCCCACCTGTACCATAAACAAAAACTGTGCCAATACATCAAGAATTGTTGTTTGACTAAATACTGAAACAGTAATTTGATTAAACAAGGTGGTTCCCGTAGCGTGATGACGCGATTCAGATTGTAAAAAACTAGAAAAGAGTTCTGCTAAAACTGGATAGCGGCATTCCTTTGCTAAACGCCGATAATGGCTTAAACCCCATCCTTCTAAAACGACTTGCAGCACAAACAATAAAACTGTTTTATCTGCACTTTCCACCACTTCTGATAGTAAGCGTAAAAACGGATCGTCCGTACTTTTTACTTCCATTGCTGGTAAAAAATGGCTAATTTGATGAAGGTGGGTAGCTTCATCAGCCGTAAACAATCCATAAAGCATTCGTTCTTCAACTGTTTCGGCTAACAGTACCATTTTTGCCATATAGCCAACACCTGCTTTTTCAATGAAGTATGATTCTTCTAATAAACTGCGGTTGGCAATTTCCAGAATAGCAGATTGTTCATTACTATTAGATTGTTGAAAAACTTTGACTTGATGTAAATTAAAAAAATCAGCATCCCAATAATTTAATTGCGGGTAATCAGCATAATTATTTTGATTAGGTAATGCTCCTGTTAATATCCGTTGCAAACGGTTATCAGAATCCGTGTGTGGTAGGTCAAAACCAACAATATTATATTTTAAATCCATTTTTTTCCTGTTCAATTTGGGTTTGAATATTCGGATAATTAAGAGTTTCCCAAGTTCCCCATTTTAAAGCTTTCTGGTGATTAACGTGCTGAATAAATTGCAGAATAGATTGATCTGCTTTGGTGGGAGTCTTCAAATCAAACTGAATTGTTTGAAATACCTGCGTATCACCTTTTGCAAAATAATTACCAACCTGCTGAGTTAACCATAACAAACCACGATTTAAAACCCATCCCCAAAATCCCGGACGCTTGGGAGTCACAAGAATTGTTTGCCCTTCTGTTTTACCACTTTCGAGCATTCGCAGCGTAAATATAATGTAAAAGTGTAGGAAATCTGGCCCTAACGTGACAGTACCAGTACTCCCATACCAATAACACATACTATAAGTAACTTCATTGCGATATAGAGGACGAATCAGGCGAATTATCCAAGAATCATCGCCTCCCCGTGTAGTGTTACTGAAGGTAATAGCTTTAGAGTTGAGGTCTTGAGAATCAAATACAATCTCTAAGGGCAGATTGTGTACTGTATTGAAATGATGAGCATCAATCGCATTAATTAGTAACACATTGGGATGGCAGTTTTTGACAAACCGAGTCCCCAATATATAATCACAATCTGCGTGTTCTAGTTCGGGAACAAAAGGCAGCAAACTTGGCTTTTCTTCTCCCACCCAAACCCAAATCATGCCGTACTTTTCCGCCGTATACCAAGTTTTAATACACACAGGTAAAGGTTTTCCGAGAGAAGGAACATCTACACAAATTCCGTCACTATCATACTTCCAATTATGAAAAAAACAGCGAATTCCATCACCTTCTACCTTACCTTCTGCTAAATGAGCGCCCATGTGAGGACAATAAGCATCCACCACTACCACTTCACCACTAACTCCCCGATAAATTGCCAAATTTCTACCCAACAACGTTACAGCTTTCACCTGGCTAACTTTTAATTCTTTCGATGGTAATGCCCAGTACCATCCCTCTACAAATTGCCTTGGATTGTTAAAGTTTAAATGTGGGCTGGTAGAATGCATAAAATATCACCGATGCTCATTAAAGTTCATATATAAAGCAATATAATTCAGTTAAGCAATTTTTTCCTTCTCTTTCCTTTCTCTGTGTCCTCTGCGCCTCTGCGGTTCGTTAAAAAAATTGCTTTGATAAAGATTACTAGCCTTAACCCAAGCGTAGTAGCCAGAAAAAGTAATTAAATTATCTGGCGCAATTTTTTTAATTTATACCGAATAAAAATTAAATAAGAACAGAATCTTGCACAGATTCTAACAATGATTTTGACCGCCACATCCGTTGTCCAGCACAGGTAAGATTATCATAATTAATTTCAGTTAAACAAACCAATTCATCACCTAACCGATAGCCAGGGTTTTTTTCCTCGAAAAACTGGATATGAGGATTAGTCTGTCGTCCTGACGGAATTTCAATCAACCCTTCCCGCAAAATTTGGGGATGGGGAAACCGGACAATACCACTTGCTTCTTGATATAAGCTACCATAATATCCCTGTGCCAAATTCCCCATTAGATGCTGAATATCAATAGGTGTTGTGACATCATAACGAGGGTAGAAATCTTGCCAAAAAGTAGGGAGAAAACGATAAGTGCGAAAACCAGAACAAATTAGCAGCCAGTAAAGTTTATTTTCTGCATAGTGTTGATGCAGAAAATTGATGGCCGCAATCCAACTTCGTGGTAGTGTTGTACTCGACCAAGCACTCGGATCAACAATAGTGTCGCCCGAATATACCACACTAATTTTTTCTCCTAAAAAAGTCTTTTGGCATAACATCAGAGTTGAAAATCCTTTAAGTGCATTGGATGTTTCATCTCTCAATAATAAAACCCAGCTTTTACGCTCTAGATCAATTTCAAATCCATCCCAAGTTATACCTTGAAAGTGATTTTGTAGCAACGCATACATGGCAGTGCGATCGCTTGGTTGCAACTTTTGAACAGGAATCAGCAAACTCTTCATTATTCGGAAATTACCTAAACTCAATTTATATGATGTTTTAATTAAAACTTTATCGACCATTATGGTAAATTTACGGTCTTATGTGACAGATTTCAGAATGGTTATTTACACTACTGTGAAACCAGAGACTTATTGTCTTAACTTAAGCGAGGGTGGGAGATTGGACAAATGCAGGATATCAGTAAACAAATAAGATACCCACCCACTACTCGCATACTAACAATAAGGGTGTTAGTATATCTTTCACCAGCTGAATCTGACTTATGAAATTAGTTTGCTCCCAAAGCGATCTCAGTACAAACCTCTCACTTGTGAGTCGTGCAGTACCCTCACGACCAACTCATCCAGTACTTGCCAATGTGCTGTTACAAGCGGATGCTGAAACTAACCAAGTAAGCTTAACAGCCTTCGATCTCAGCTTGGGAATCCGCACCAGCTTTAATGCAGAGGTATGGCAAAGTGGCGCGATCGCACTTCCTGCTAAATTACTTGTAGACATCACCTCTCGTCTTCCAGAAGGCGAAATCACTCTTGATGATGAATCAGCCCTTACAGGTGCAACATCTGGTGGAGAAGGTTTAATTGTTACACTCACACCCAAAAGTGGACATTACCAAGTCCGAGCGATGGGGCCAGAAGAATTTCCCGAACTACCTGTAATTGAAAATACAGAAGTAATCCATCTCACCACCACCGCATTAATTGAGGGATTACGCGGTTCATTATTTGCGACAAGTGGTGATGAAACCAAGCAAGTACTCACCGGAGTACATTTAACAGTTAAACAAGATACCCTAGAATTTGCAGCTACCGACGGACATCGCCTCGCAGTAGTAGAAACTAGCAACGAGCGCCCTTTAGGCGGAACTAGTCAATTAGAAGTGACAGTACCAGCTAGAGCATTACGCGAACTTCAACGAATGCTAGCTCATAGCGCCTCATCAGATGAACCTGTAGCTTTATATTTCGATCAAGGTCAAGTCGTGTTTGCATGGCAAAATCAACGTTTGACTAGTCGCACATTAGAAGGGCAATATCCTGCTTATCGACAATTAATTCCGCGCCAATTTGAGCGACAAGTAACAATTGAACGGCGACAATTTGTCAGCACTTTAGAACGGATTGCTGTGTTAGCAGATCAGAAAAACAATATTGTCAAGGTTAGTATTGATAGCGAAGCTCAAGAGATTACCTTATCATGTGAAGCTCAAGATGTGGGTAGTGGTAGAGAGTCAATGCCGGCACACATTTCTGGTGAAAATATTGACATTGCTTTTAACATTAAATATCTGATGGAAGGCTTGAAAGAGTTACCATCTTCCGAAATTCAAATGCATTTGAATCAAAGCCTAACTCCAGTGATTTTTACACCATTGGGCGGTTTGAAAATGACCTATTTAGCTATGCCGGTGCAACTTAGAAGTTAAAAAGAATGATATAAACCCAATAAATGATTTATTACTCAATACGCTTGGGTTAAGATTTTATCTTCCCTAACCCTCCTTAAAAAGCTACTGTGTACACATAAGTCTCTCTTAACAGAATTTACGGTTTATTCTTTTCCCCCACTTTTTTAAGGGGGGCTAGGGGGGATAAAAACTTTGTGGGGCTAGGTTATAAGACTTGTGTGTACACCCTAGCCTTGGTAAGGAGAGGGATGTTCGTCAGGACAGGGTAAGCTGATCTAACTTGGTGTAATTTTAACTTGATCAATTAAATAAGATCATCCTAAAGGAGTGTGTGAAAAACTTTAGATAAGTCGTATAATCACTTGATTCTTTTCTGACATGGAAACATGGTAATTTTACGCATAGTCAGTTTGGGATTGCTTTTTGCTACCTTTGCAATGTTTTTGCTGCTAACCGGCAAAGGTCGATTTTTGCTCAAATCGATGGTAGTGCAGATCAAGCAGGGAATTCGGAGTTTACTAAAAAATCTCAAATTATGGTCTTTTAATGACCAAGAGGATCGTGGAGCATCATTTAAATTTCCAGTTGATCCAAAGCGTAAAAGGGGGGAATCTGGTTATGTAAAATCTAACGGGCTGGTATCAAGACTGTCAAAAACTATAACAATTGCTGCGATCGTTGTGGCAGCAGTAATAGCTGGAAATACTGTATCTGCTCAGGTTACGGCGTTACCACCTCTAGCTTCTCTCAAGACTGTTTCGGTTCCAGAACCTGATAATCTTGGAGACTTTATAAAAGACAAAGTAGCCGCCATTAAGTTAGGAAAGGCTCTTTTTTGGGATATGCAAGTTGGTAGCGATGGAAAAACCTCCTGTGCTACTTGCCATTTCCATGCCGGAGCCGACAGCAGATCAAAAAATCAGATATCTCCTGGTCTGATGCGGATCAACGCGGATGGCACAGAAAACCCAGATACGGTTTTTAATGTCGGCGGTAGGCCGAACTACCAGCTCAAGCCAGAAGATTTTCCCTTTCACAAGTTGTCAAATCCAAATGATCCGACAACAGTTGTGTCTGACCGGAATGATATCGCCTCTTCCCAAGGAGTTATCAATACCAAGTTTGTTGATGTAATACCGGGTAATGCAGAAGACCAAGTAACGCTTCAACCAGATCCCGTGTTTAACGTGGGAGGTGTAAATGTACGTCGCGTCGAGCCACGTAACGCGCCAACTGCGATTAATGCAGTATTTAACTTCCGCAACTTCTGGGACGGTAGAGCGCAAAACATCTTTAATGGAGTGAATTCCTTTGGTTTGAGAGATTCTCATGCTTCTGTCGTCAAAGCACAGACTCCAAATCAGCTAAAATTTGTCAAAATCAGCCTCAATAATTCGTCTTTAGCTTCTCAAGCAGTCGATCCACCACTTAGCTCCTTCGAGGAATCTTCTGATGGTCTTACCTTTGAAGAAATAGGTGATAAGTTCGGATCAATTGATCGCAAATCCGCCAGCGTTAGCAAGGGTAAGAAGCTCCCCAGAAAACTTGCTAAAAAGTTATTTCCTCTGAGGCCGCTAGGGAAACAACTTGTGCATCCACAGGACAGTGTTTTAGGTACAGATAGCAGATGGCCTGAACCTGGACTGAGAGATGAAAGCTATGATCGCCTAATTAAAGATGCCTTCAAGTCGGAGTGGTGGAAGTCTAATCAACTCATTCAAATTGATGCTAAGGGTGTGAGAACTTTTGTTAAGAAACCGGATCGCTCTTTGGAAACCAATGAGTACAGGTTAATAGAGTACAACTTCTCGCTATTTTTTGGGCTGGCAATTCAAATGTACGAATCTACGCTCATCGCTAACGATACCCCACTCGATCGCTTCTTGGAAGGAAACACCACTGCCCTAACTGGGCAACAGCAACGGGGGAAACAACTGTTCGAGGGTAAAGCTCAATGCAACCTTTGTCATAATGGGGCAGAACTTAGCAGTGCTTCTGTGAGTTCTGTGCAGAAACAAAGGATTGGGATTCTTAAGATCCCTAATTTCAGTAGATTCGTCTTTGACAATGGCTTTTTCAATATCGGCATCAGACCGACATTAGAAGATGTTAGTGTTGGAGGTAATGACCCATTTGGGAATCCGCTTTCGGAAACGAGACTGGCTCTACTGGGAACTTTCCAGCAACTTCTCGGTTCCCCATCCAACACCACAGTTAGCTCTAAGGACACAATACTTGCGGATGGTAGTTTTAAAACTCCTGGACTCCGCAATGTCGAACTGACTGCCCCTTATTTTCACAATGGTGGTTCTTTAACTTTGCAGCAAGTGGTAGACTTATACAGTCGTGGCGGAGATTTCCGCAAACAAAGCGCCCTTGCAGTGTTGGGACTAACTGAAGCCGAAAAAAATGATTTGGTAGCCTTCCTCAAATCGCTCACTGATGAGCGAGTCCGCTATGAAAAGGCGCCATTTGATCACCCACAACTGTTTGTTCCAAATGGACATCCGGGTGATTCTACATACGTGATCAATGATGGTACTGGCAAAGCCACAGATAGTCTACTGGAAATTCCTGCTGTTGGTAGTCATGGTGGTAATGGCACTCCAAATTTCCTCGTCACTTCCAGACAGTGGTAAGTAAATAGCGTTTCCGTGTTGGGGAGCTTTTGGTGGGGGAAACCCGGCACTAAATCCCCAACACCGGAAATTATACAAAATATTGAAATCGGGTTGCCAGGTGGAGCGATACAGACTGGCTGCTAATGGCATGAAGAGCTTGATTGGAATCTTTACGTATAATTGCTGTTGAACTGTTGCAGTTGACTTCTCTACACCGCACCCAGGCAACTGCCGACGCTATTCAATTCCTCAATCCCCTTCAGCTTCACATAATCAGCGCTAAATCACCCAAACTACCCAAGATGGTAAAACCTACTACGATTCGACCTACGTTACTAATCCTAAATAAGGGACTTGCAAAAGCCTGATTTTGTTGAGTTTGGCTTTGTTCAACCCAAACTAGGGGAGCTGATGGTGCGATTTGGTGATTTGTTTAATCGGAATTTCAATCCAAAATTCTGTACCTAACCCCGGCTGAGAATCGCATCTCAACACACCACCGTGTTTATCTACAACAATTTGGTAACTAATTGATAACCCTAAGCCAGTGCCTTTTCCCACTGGCTTAGTTGTAAAAAATGGATCGCAAATTCTCGCCTTTAAAGATTCGGGTATTCCTGGTCCATTGTCTGCAATGCGAATGATTACGCTCTTGATATTGCCTTCAAGTTCTCCAAGAGCAGTACTGATAGTAATTTGACTGTTATGATGTTTTAATTGAGATTGCGTGTAATCTTCTAAAGCATCGATTGCATTGCTTAAAACATTCATAAATACCTGATTTAGCGGCCCGGCATAGCACTCCACTAAAGGAAGGTTACTATATTCTTTGACTAATTTAATCGCCGGACTTTCTGGTTTTGCTTTCAAGCGATGCTGCAAAATTAGCAAGGTGCTATCAATGCCTTCATGAATATTAACTGGCTTTTTTTCTGCCTCGTCAAGGCGAGAGAAATTCCGTAAACCCAAGACAATCTGCCGGATGCGATCGACCCCAATTTTCATGGAAGATAGAGTTTTGGGCAAATCTTCTATGATAAATTCTAAGTCGATCTCAAGTGCGCGATCGCTAATCTCAGGGTTAGGGTTGGGAGTATTTTGTAAATAGAGTTCTAATATACTGAGCAAATCTTGAGTGTAATCGTTGACATGATTGATGTTGCCATAAATGAAATTCACGGGGTTATTAATTTCGTGAGCCACACCAGCTACCAGTTGACCTAGTGAGGACATTTTCTCAGTTTGGATCAACTGGGTTTGAGTTTGCTGTAAATCATGCAAAGCTTGAGTCAGTTTTTGGGTCTGCTCTTTGGTTTGATTATGTAATTGGGCTTGTTGGAGTGCAACCCCAAGCTGGTTGCCAATTTGAGTAATAAACTTAATTTCTGAGGCTTCCCAATGGCGGGGTGCAGAATTCTGGTAAGCTGCTAGTAAGCCCCATAGCTGTTGCCCGATAAATATAGGTGCGATCGCATAAGCTCTTGCTTGAATATGCTCTAAAGCTGTAACATGGCATTGAGAGTGGCCAGCTTGATAAATGTCATCGACTACAAAGGTTTCATTGTGACGATATCGCCCACCTTGGGTTTGCTGCAAATAGCTATCTTGCCAAACTGTGGTGGTATCTGAATCTACTACTTTTACCCAGCCATCACCCACAAATTCGGCGATATATTCACCACTCCAATCAGCCTCGAAGCGGTAGACTGCAACTCGATCCGCTTGTAGTGATTTACAGATTTCTTGGGTGGTTGTCTGAAAAATTGCATCTAGGTTAAGAGATTCTCTAACTTTCGCCACAACTTCAAACAATACCCGTTGTTGTTCTGCTGCTTGTTGCAAATCTAATGTTTGTTGTTGTGTCTGAGTGAGTAAATCAGCTTGCTGGAGTGCTACACCCATTTGCGCCGCAATCTGGCTGAGAAAGTTAACTTCAGAAGTTTTCCATTGTCGGGGGCCAGTGTGTTGATAAGTTGCTAGCAAACCCCAAAGTTTTTGCCCAACAAAAATCGGCGCAAGCACAAAAGCGTAAATTTGAAACTGCTGTAGATTGTCGATATGACACTGAGTAAACCCCATCTTGTAGATGTCATCGACTGCAAATGTTTCATTGTGGCGGTAACGTCCTCCCTCTGTATCTTGTAAGTAGGTGTCATTCCAAATTGTATTAATACCTAGTTCTGACTCGTTCGACCAGTATGGACTAGCAGCCTCGAAATCTCCGACAAATTCACCACCCCAATTAGCATCAAAACGATAAACAGAAACGCGATCGGCTTTGATTAATTGACAAACTTCTTTAGTTGTGGTTATAAAAATCGTATTTGTGTCCAGAGATTCTCGAATCTCGGCAATAACTTTAAACACAGCCTGTTCTTGTTCAGACGACCGTTGTAACTCAACTGTGCGTCTTCTAACTTGTTTTTCTAAATTTTCATTGAAGACTTGTACTTGTTGCTGTAATTCATACTGCTGAACTGCGGAAGCAAAGTGTTTACTGAGGTTTCTAGCCAGTTCAATCTCTTCAATTGTCCATTTTTGAGCTTGTGCTGTTTTAGATTCGCGCCAAACCTCAAAGGATCGTCGGGGGTACAGTTGCCTTTGATCGCACTCATGCTGCCCCGCCCATAAAGTTTCTATGTCTACTTCATTGCGGAAAATACTTAAGTAGCCCAACAACTGCTGACGATATTGGAGTGGGATCATCAACACGCTGCGAATTTTAGTTGGTTGAAAAGCAACTTGCAAACTTCGGAAGCCAGGAGTGTTATGTATATCTGAAATCGCCCAAACATCGTAGTTAGTAAACTTGTAATGTTCTTGCCAGATATTATATTGCTCGATTAGTGGATATATAGTTTGTTCTGGCATTACAGGTTGCTGTCCACAGATATAAAGCTTGATACAA
>NZ_JABXKI010000138.1 GCF_017115095.1 Nostoc sp. NMS4
CGTTGGTTCTTAACGTTGGTTGTGATTAAGAGTAATTTAGATGCGTTTGCCCTGGTTCATCAATGCTGTTGTATTTCATCTTTCGTCAAATTCGAGAGGGAATCTCATCAATATTTTAACTTATCTATAGTTTCCTATAAATCAAGATGAAATTTTGCAAAATTGTCTTATAAATAAATATGTATGACAATTATTTCTACAGGATTAATAGAATTTTTGTATAAATTTTAAAAAGCTAAGTTAGTAGTTAGAGAAACAATAACTATATATAACTGTAAACAACTAGCTCAATAAAGTAAAATTTATATCAACTAAAGCCTGAGTGTTGAAACTGTTTATTTTAAATCTTCATCTAGTATTTCTAGCTATTTTTGCAAAGTAGAGAAAGTTCTGTAAGTAGAATTTATGTAAATCCTTTTAAATCACACCTAAAACTGTGCGTTTGAGTCAAGCAGGTGCAGTGGAACTTTTAAGCACTGACCACTTCAATACACAGAGATATATATTTTCTGATGATGGTAAGCAAACTTAACAAAGATGCCAAACTTGAGGTTGAGATATTTAAGTTATCGACTTCAATCGGGGGCAACAACTTTGTTATCGTTATGATGGTTGATTGACCAACGATGATCGATAGTTACAGAGGAAAACTCGCAAATTTCTTCTAGTCGCTTTTGTTGCACAGCAGCTTTACGAAGAGTAATAATTAGTTGATTAACTTGATGCCGTAAATCTGGATTATCATTTACTGCTAACATCGTTTGTCTTTCTAATAGTTGAAGTATAAGTTCGTAGTGAATAGGCGAAGGTAGAGGAATTTGCTCCATGAAGTTAAATTTTGATTTCATATTTGGGATTTTGTATTAGTCACAGTTTCTCTCTTATTAATAAATTGTTACATAATAAATAACTAGTTGCTTATGGCTTTGATTTGATTAGCAATGAAGATTTGGCAAAGATATTGATGATATTTGATGGCAAATTGCTGCGTGTCTACGCATAGTATGCCCAATTGCCTAACTATTGTGTGCAGTTGCCCTGCACCCTTAGTACCGGGGAGGTGTAACTTTTCAGAAATTCCTCGGTAATATACGGGCGATCGCCGCGCCGGGATCTGGTTGTTTTACCAAAGATTCTCCAATGAGTACAGCAGATGCACCGGCTGTCACTACTAAACTCAAATCTTCTGGGTTGTATAGTCCTGACTCGCTGACAACAAGGATGTTTTTCTCTTGCAATTGGCTACCTCTTGCAGCTAAAAGTTGGCAAGTAGTTTGCAGGTCAACAGAGAAATCTTCCAAATTGCGATTATTGATTCCTACTAACAAGACCCCATCTAAGGCTAACACACGGTCAAGTTCTGCTAAATTATGGACTTCAATCAAGGCTGCCATTTTCAGGTTGTGAGCAATTTTGAGGAAGTATTGCAAATCTTGATCGTTCAGGATAGCCGCAATCAACAAAATAGCATCTGCACCCTGAACCCGCGCTAAGTACATCTGGTAAGGATAGATGATAAATTCTTTGCATAGTAGCGGTAAATCTACAGCCGCCCGCACCTTGGCTAAGTTGTCAAAGCTACCTTGAAAGAACTTGACATCAGTCAGCACAGAAAGACAGCTTGCACCACCTTGTTGATAAGACAGGGCGATCGCTACTGGGTCAAAATCTTCTCGTAAAATACCTTTACTAGGTGAAGCTTTTTTGACTTCGGCAATCAATGCTGGTTTAGTCTTACCTTGGCGCAAGGCGGCGACAAAATCACGGGTTGGCGGCGCGGAAAGTGCTTGATCTTGCAATTCCCGTAAAGGCAGCCTTTCCCGCATTTGGTCAACTTCTACTTCTTTATGCCAGACAATTTCTTCCAAGATGTTGTTTGGCGCTGCATCAGGCACGACAGCCTGGTAACGTAACATGGATACATTAATAGCTGGGTTCGGTGAACGACGACGGATTTGCATAATTAGTCATTAGTCATTAGTCATTAGTCATTGGTCATTAGTCAGTAGTCATTGGTCATTTGCCCTTGTTTATTGACAAAGGACAAATGACAGAGGACAAATGACTAAATGGCTCGTTTGTAAGCTTCGTCTAAGACTTCGGAGAGTGTTGGGTGGGCGTGAACTAGATGTGCCAAACTTTGAACAGATTGACGGTTTGCGATCGCAGCTGACGCTTCATGAATTAAGTCTGAGGCGTGCAGTCCGAAAATGTGAACGCCTAAGACTTCTCCGGTGTCTTTGCGATATATCACTTTGGCAATACCATCGGCTTCATTTTCTGCCAACGCTTTGGAATTTCCTTTGAAGTAACTCCTACTGGTGGCGATTTCAAACCCTTCGGCTTGTCCCAACTCCTTCGCTGCTGTTTCTGTTAAGCCCACATAACTGATTTCTGGGTGGGTAAAGGCAGCTGCGGGGATGCTGCGATAGTCTACTATTCTTTCCCTCCCAACTATATTTTCTACCGCGATGATGCCTTGAGCAGAAGCCGCGTGTGCTAACATCATCTTCCCATTAGCGTCGCCAATTGCCCACAGATGCGGTACTACTTCACCTGCTGATAGCACTGCCATGCGATTGTCAACTGGGATAAAATTCCGCCGATCGAGTTCTACACCTACAGACTCTAAACCAAGATTTTTGGTCGCCGGGATGCGTCCCGTAGCCACCAAGCAAGCATCTACTTCGATGACATCTACATCTTCTTTAGTTTTGAAATCTGCTAACTCAATTACCACAGGTGAACCGGGGGTGACTTTTTTGGCGTATATCCCCACTTTGGTTTCAATATCGCGGGGGGTAATTAGCACCCGTTCGGCAAGTTTGGCAATATCGCGGTCAAATCCTGGCATTAACTGATCTAGGGCTTCAATCATGGTGATTTCAGAACCCAAAGCTGAGTAAATATCAGAAAATTCCAAGCCGATGTAACCACTGCCAATAATCGCTATCCAGTCTGGTAACGACTCTAATTTGACACCTTGATCGCTGGTAAAGACAGTTTTGCCGTCTACTTCAATTCCTGGAGGTACAAAGGGAATTGAACCAGGGGAAAGGATAATATCTTTGGCTGTGATGGTTTTTTCACCACCGTCTCCAGCGATCGAGACTTTTTGCGCCCCAGCGATTTTTCCCCAACCCGTGATGATATCGACTCCTAGACGTTTGAGGCTGTTGGTTAAGTCGCCTTGAATTTTCGAGACGAGATTGGTAGCATGATTAGCGATCGCTTGGCGATCGAATTCCACGCTACCAATTTGAATTCCCAGTGACTTGAGGTGGTGGGCATTGCGTAACTCCCGCACACGTCCAGATGCTGCCAGCAGCGCTTTAGAAGGAATACAGCCCCGATTAACACAGGTTCCTCCCATATCAGCAGCTTCAATAATTGCTGTTTTCAAACCACAACTTACGGCGTGTAAGGCTGCGCCATGTCCGCCTACACCAGCGCCGATAATTACTAAATCGTAATCATATCCTTGACTCACGTTAGTTTCCCCGTGTGCTTCGCCTATTTATTCTCAACTTGACTGACAATCAGCGCAACCCTTTTAACAGTTATCAGTTATCAGTTTTATCGCTGAACTCTAAATCCCTTACCTTAGATTACCCTGACTGTTTACTGTTGACTGTTCACTGATTTCAGGTTTGGGTATTGCTAACCAAATTATGATTCACTTACTTCTGGCGAAAATATGGATATTTTCATTATATGGGTTGGTTTTCCCAGAAAATCGACAAGAAATTAAAACAAGTCGCAAGTCGCAAGTCGCAAGTAAGTTTTGTGACGGGGATTTAGACCCCGACCCAAAACTTGCCGATTATTGAACCAGGGGACTTAAACCCCTAAATTTGTTAAGTGAGTATTTGCAGGGTAATGAAGCTGATTCCTAGTTCTGAGCTAGTTAATGAATAGAAATTGCAGTCTGATTCAGAGTCTCCACACCTTTTTCTTTACAGCGCGTTAGCGTAACACTAAGCTGGATTTAGGATTTATCCAGAGGATTTACACAGGCGATCGCTCGATGTCTATTCCCCAAATTAGTGAATTTACTATCCGCCGTCATGCCAACGCCAAATCTTTCCAGCGAGGCGAGGCATATTATGAGACTGGTGCTGTCAATGCCGTTATCCAACGTGGCCATCAGATCCAGGCGGATGTTGTCGGCACTGAAGCTCGACCTTATCATGTCAACCTGAGTTTCGATAGCAGTGGGTTAACCTCAGTAAAATGCACCTGTGCCTATGACCATGAAGGGTGGTGCAAGCACATTGTAGCGACGATGCTCGTCTGTGCGCGTAACTCAGAGAATATTCAGCAGCGCCCCACCCTAGAAGAACTACTAAATCGCCTAGATCGTATCCAAACTCAAAGGCTGTTGCAAGAGTTGGTGGCAGAATACCCGCCACTGATTGAGGCGATTGACCGCCATGTAAGTTGGATGACGAATCCTGCTGACAACCAAACAACCATAAAACCTCTGCGCCGTAGGACTATTGACCCGACTCCCTTTCGGCGGCAAGTCCGGCAGATTCTCAAGGATACCGTGCGCTACTTTGAAGAGGGACACGAAGAAGACCCGATTGGCGAAGATTTGCTGAGTGTAGTGCAAACTGCGGTAGATTTTAGCGAACGGGGAGAAGGTGAAAATGCGATCGCTATTTTGGAGGCGATTACCTCTACCTGTGTGGAAAATTGGGATGATGTTGCTGAATACGGCGCTGAAAACGATGAAGTTGTCGCGGAATTAAATAATGCTTGGTGTGAAGCAATTCTCAGTGTGGAACTTACCCCAGAGGAAAAAGTTGATATTCAAATAAATTTAGAAACTTGGCAGGATGAGTGGAATGCTGATTTTGGTCTAGTTATGGAAGCTTTACGCCAAGGTTGGGATTATCCACCATTGCTACAAGTTCTCCAGGGTAATATTAGTGAAAGGGGAGCTTGGGAAGAAGATGTGCCAGATTATGCAGACGATTTGGCATTAATTCGCCTGAAAATTCTCGAACGTCAAGAACGTTATCAAGAATACTTGTATTTAGCAGAAGCGGAAGGGCAAACCCAGCAATATCTGACCATGTTGGGGCGTTTAGGCAGGGTAGAAGAAGCAATTGATGCTGCTCAAACCCAGATGAACTCAATGGAAGAGGCTTTTGCTCTGGCGAAAACACTCAGCCTTCAGGGGGCATTACAGCAAGCATTAGATATAGCGCAGAGTGGATTAAATTTACCAGGGAATTGTCAGTACGAATTGGGAATTTGGACAAGTGATTTAGCTGTTGAGTTGGGTAATAGTGAAGTTGCTTTATTAGCAATCAAGGCGGCTTTTCAAATCAAGCCCTCCTTTGGGGACTACCAAAGGATGACAGAATTGGCTGGGAAAAACTGGGAAAGTGTCAAAACAGACCTGCTGAGAATTGTCCGTACTTATAATGGTTGGGGAACAGAATTAGCCAAGGTGGATATATTCTTGCATGAGGGGCTAATTGATGATGCAATTGCGATCGCTACTGAACTCAGTTCCGATCGTTCAGAGTTAATTCACCGAGTCATGGATGCTGCTATCCCTCATAATCCTGGTTGGGTGATTGCTAATGCTCGTCGCCGTGCTGAAAAGATTATGGATGCAGGTAAAGCCGAATACTACTATTACGCAGTTGAATGGTTGAAAAAGGCGCGTAATGCCTACTTGGAATCTGGCAAGAAAGCTGACTGGTTAAGCTATCGGCAAAACTTGATGCAAACCCACGCTCGTAAACGTAAATTGATGGGAATGTTTAAGCAAAAAGGTATGGAGTGAAGAAGGTATGAGGTTGGAATAACTATGACAACACTTTCTTTGCTCTAAATATTTTTGCTTACCTTTTGAGATAAATAAGTTTAACCTGTTTCAAGTTTTTGAGGTACACAAGCTAAGTCTCAAATCCATGTATAGAGCGTGTTTTACTCCTGAATTCTGAATTCTGCCGTAAGTCTGCAATAACCAGATGATTTCACTTTATAAATTGAGATTTGCCCAAGATATTTAGGACTTACACACTGTACAAAATAACTATCTTGTGTATCAACGTAAATACGTTGTTTCAGGCTTTTGTCAATCACCCTTGATTGGGTGCGATCGCTAAAATTTTATTGAAAAATCTAGCTATAAGCCCTGAAAAGTATACCTGTCATTTTGGCTTTTCTGTCAATGCGTAAGTCCTAATATTAACTTTAGCGACAAAAGATGAAGTAAGATTCACATTTGAAGCAGTCCCCGTATAATTCCATAGTTACTGACAAAAAATAGTCTAGGGCGATGATCGATAAATACCCTCAGAATTTTATAGTGTCCTGCTTACCTCTGAGTATGCTTCTATTATTCAGCAGTACATTTTTTAGTGTCCTGAAAGTTCTGGCTGTTGATACTAGACAATTACCAACTAATAATTTCATCCTATCACAACGACTGCCACAACCACAGGATGTCCAACCACCCTCACCTTCGCCACTCCCTTCACCTCAACTGCCACAGCCACTCCCCCCACCAGCAGAACTATTTCCACCCTCTACCCCAACTCTCACACCTGATGAACCACCCCTTGGTAACTTTCCTCAAACTATTGTGGTTGAACGGTTTGAAGTTGTTGGTAGCACAATTTTCAGTGCCCAAGAGTTAGCCAAAGCCACTGCTGAATTTACCAAACGACCGATCTCGCTGAGTGAGATTTATCAAGCACGTTCTAAAATCACTGATTTATACGTCAAAAATGATTACATTACTTCTGGTGCCTATATTCCACCTCAAACAATCAAATCCGGTGTTGTCAAAATTCAGGTGGTCGAAGGTAAATTAGAAGATATCCAGGTAACTGGGACTCGGCGGTTGAATCCGAATTATGTCCGCACCCGACTTGCAATAGCGACATCAGCGCCTCTGAATCGCCAGCGTCTATTAAAAGCACTGCAACTTTTGCAACTTAATCCTTTGATTCAAAACGTGACTGCTGAACTCTCAGCAGGATCGCGGACGGGTACGAGTCTCTTAGAAGTTAAAATCACTGAGGCAAAAACCTTTAGTAGTCAAATAGTTCTTGATAATGGGCGATCGCCTAGTGTTGGCAGTTTTCGACGCGGATTAAGATTGAATGAAGCCAACTTACTCGGATTGGGAGATAATCTGAATCTAGGCTACACCAATACCGATGGTAGCAACTCCTTTGATGCCAGTTACACATTGCCTCTTAATCCCCGCAACGGAACACTTACCTTCAACTATGGCACTACGTCGAGTAATGTCATTGAACCTGATTTCAAATCTTTAGATATCGAATCGGCATCTCGCTACTACGAAGTGACATTCCGCCAGCCCATAGTTCAAACTCCTACGCAAGAATTAGCTCTTGGCTTAACAGCCTCGCGACGCGAAAGTGATATCTCGTGGAACCTACAGAGATATGGGTATTCCCCCTCTCTACTTTCGCCTGGTGCTGATGAACAGGGACGCACCAGGGTATCTGCCTTGCGATTTTTTCAAGAATGGACGAGTCGTAACAGTCGTGAAGTCATCGCCCTACGCTCTCAATTCAGTTTGGGCATAGATGTGTTGAATGCCACGGTTAATCAAGATCCTCCCGATAGCCGTTTTTTTGCTTGGCAAGGTCAAGCGCAGTGGGCACGTCTTTTAGCTCCTAAAACCTTATTGTTATTACGTTTAAATACGCAACTAGCATCTAGAACGCTTTTGCCTATAGAGCAATTTGGCTTAGGTGGGCAGGATAGCATTCGGGGCTACCGTCAAGATTATTTGCTAACGGATAATGGTACTTTTGTTTCTGCGGAAGTTCAAGTACCGATTCTGCGCTTACCCAAGATAGATAGTACGTTACAGGTTGTCCCGTTTGTAGATTTTGGTGTTGGCTGGAATAGTTCTGGTAGAAATAATCCCGACCCTAATACTCTAGCCTCTGTTGGTCTGGGGTTGCGTTGGTCACAGGGCGATCGCTTCACGGTTCGTCTTGACTGGGGTATTCCTTTAGTATCTGTTAACTCAAATGAGAGAACATTACAAGAAAATGGTTTGTATTTTAGTTTACTTTATAATCCTTTTTAACAGCACCTCTGTCCATTCATCCCCTACGAATATATAAAAAAGACCCTGGGTATTATTCCAGGGTGAATACACGTTTTTCAGGCATTAATACGCTGAATAATAACTCTGTAAAATAATGATTTATACTACCCATAGAATGATAGAAAAGCAGAATTTAATTATTTTTTCGAGCGATAGATATGCCGTTGGGAGTATACAAATATTAGAAGATCCAAGTTATCCAGCAATATTATGATTGGATTCACCTTCAAATGGTGCTGTCATTAATCCATATAATTTAAGCTAATTTAATTGTTATTGGGGGCTTGAAGAAGAATTCTGTTTGATAAAAACACAACTAATAATTAAATGTAATTTCTTGGCAGATATCCCCAAAATAATCTCTGGTGAATAAGAAAAACTTAAGTGTTTTTAGGTAGTTGCACAGTAAACAAACTACCTTTACCTGGTTCAGAAACGACCTGCATAGTTCCTGCGTGTCCTTCGACAATGCGATGGGATAGATGTAGTCCTAAGCCACTACCTGAGCGTTTATTTCTGCCTTGGCGAAATCGCTCGAAAATTGTTGCCTGATCTTCTGGCGCAATCCCATATCCTGTATCTTGTACCTCAATTATTACCGAATCTGGATGAGGTGATGTTTCATAAATGCGGATTGTTATGCCTCCTGTATCTGTAAATTTGATGGCATTTGCAATCAGGTTGTTTAGCACTCGCCGTAATTCCAAGCGATCGCCCATGATAATACCAGCGTTTTGACTCAGTGGATCTAATTCACGGGTATCGATTTCTAGAGTCAAGCCTTTTTCATTAGTTAGAGGACTTAGTTCGCTGACTACTTCTTGAGATATTTCACATAAATCGCATTCCTCCCAATTCAACGTTTTTTTACCTGCCTCGAAGCGATAGACTTCTAACAGGGTGTTTACCATTTCCATCAAATTTTGGTTACTGCGAATCATCACTGCGATCGCTTCTTTCATTTCCGGCGAAATTTTGCAGAATGTTTCCATTTCAAACAAATTCAACATCCGATCGGAAGCTACTAGCGGTGTTCGCAAATCATGAGTTAGACGGGAAACAAAGTCTTCCCGTTGGCGGGCCATTTTTTGTTGTTCGTCCAAACTGTGCTTGAGACGTAATAGCGATCGCACTCTTGCCAGTAGTTCATCAGTATCAAATGGTTTCCGAATAAAATCGTCAGCACCAGCATCTAAACCTTCGACAACGCTGGATTGGTGAAAGGCAGTAATCAACAGAATTGGAATATAAGAAATCGCCGGGTTTTTCCGAATTCGACGTGTGACTTCATAACCATCTATCCCCGGCATCATGACATCTAATAGAATCAGATCGGGTGGAGATTGCTCAATTTGCTGCAAAGCCCTGATTCCATCTGAAGCCAAATCAATTTCATACCCTTCACTTTCTAAAATTGCTTGAACCAAAATGAGATTATCTCGAGTGTCGTCAACTGCGAGGATACGATAAATTTTATTATTTTCAACTACAGACATGATTTATAAATTTTTATCAGTTTTTGTGAAAGTAATTTTTAAATTTAGGATATTATCTTGATGCTGTATTGGCTTGAGAAGATGAGTGATGAGGATTTTTACCAGGGCAAACAAAACCATCGTTATCTAACTGTGAAGCTGGAGTATTGGCTGCTACAGTCGGTAATGTAATTTGACGCGGCAATTCAATTTTAAACATTGAACCAACCCCCAATTTGCTCTTAAGAAATATTTTACCGCCCATCATTCGCACTAGCGAATCTATAATTGCCAAACCCAGACCTGTACCTGGATATTTGCGAGTGATAGTTTGATCGACTTGCCGAAATGCTTCAAAAATATGTTTAAAATCTCTGGGTGCGATGCCAATACCTGTATCTTGAACAATAATTACTACTCGATTTGCAGTTAGTTCCTTAACCTCAACCCAAATTTCACCCGACTCTGTGAATTTAATGGCGTTGGATAGCAGGTTAATTAAAATCTGTTTAATCCGAACCGGATCGTTAAATACTAAAGGATTTTGCAAATCGCTTTGTACTAACAATGAAAGATTTTTAGCCTCAGCTAGGGAACGCATTTCACTGACAACGAGATTGATTATCTTTGATACATCAAATATTTCCGCTTTTAAGTCTAATCCTCCTTCCTCCAGCTTGGAAAAGTCGAGAACTTCATTGAGTAACATCAGCAAATGCTTACCATTATTCAAAATTCGCTCAACCATATCTGTTTGCTGCTGCGTTAATTGACCGAACTTAGGACGCAGTAGGATTTGGGAAAAACCAATAATTGCATTCATTGGCGTTCTCAGTTCGTGAGACATAGTTGCTAAAAAAAGTGATTTTAAGCGTGATGCCTCCAATAATTTTAAGTTTTGCATTTGAATCTGTTGTTGTTGTCTCTCTAATTCTTGGTTCTTACAAGTGAGTTGTTCGTGACTTTCTCTGATCTGCTGGTTTGCCAAATCGGCCTGCATTTCTGCCCGATAAATCCGAATTGCACTCCGCAAAACCTGTGACAAAGTTTCTGGGGATATCCTAGACTTAGAAAGATAGTCTGTAGCTCCAGCTTCTAATAATTTGAGAGTAATTTGTTCATCTCCTTGACCAGTTAGGACTACTAAAGGAACTTTAATTTCTGAAGAATGTAGCTGTTGAATCAAGTTTAGTCCATCTCGATCTGGTAAGCGATAGTCGAGAAAAACACAATCGTAGGCAGTAGTGCTTAAGATCGAGAATGCATCATGACTATCGCCTACTTCAGACAGTTCCATCTGAACACCTGCTGTAGTCAGGGCAGAACGAATTGCTATCCGGTCTACTTCGTCATCGTCTACAACCAAAATTTTCAGCGTCTCTTCCATCGGTTTTTATTTTCGCCGCCAAACATAGGTTGATGTATAACATTTCTTTTTTCAGACTATCCAACTAAAGAATATAAGATTTTCGGACATCTAAAATCTGTAATTTGATTAACTAAGACATTTTGCATAATATCTACTTTAATACCTGCTTGATATTCATCACATCAACTTCGTTATCCTCCGCTAGTAGTATTTCGAGCCTTTCCTTGGCTTGAATTCTGTCTGTTGTATCTTCAATCTGGTTAATTTACCAGACTCTCGTAACTAAACTCCCTGGAAATGACCAATATCCGGGAAAAAATCAGTAATTAATAAGCAGACAAAGCTAATATCAAGTAAAATAAATTACTTTACTAAGCTTAAAACAATTGTAAATGAGTGAACAAGCCACCGTCGTCAGTCATTGGTGAGAGTTACATAAGATTATCGTGTACCATAAGCTTGAACAGTTTTAAATCTCAGGTTAGTTAGAGTAGCTAAATAAAAAGTACTATCTATACTTTGTGAATCTGAAGTAATCTTACATCCTGAAAATTCGACAATTTTCTTAGCGATCGCCAGACCTGTGTTAGTATTTTCCCAGGTATATCAGACTTATAGCTGTTCGCAAAATTACCAAACCTTAACAGCCAAGAAAGCTTCCCGATAAAAGTTAGGCAGAAATTCCAAACCTAAAAAGCGAGAGGTTTGCACAGATGGCTTGTATTAAGGACTTCCAAGAAATAAATTATCCCTCTTGTGGGGTGGGCATCCTTGTCCGGTCTGAATATTAGGACAGGTGCGGACACCCACACTTTCTCGTAAAGCAAGTTTGACTCGCTGTAATTTTTTCATTCTCGTAGGCTTTTTTTAAAGTTGATCCAAAATAATACTAATTAACCAATGGAATATGGCAACTCAAAGCTGAATTATCAGCAAGGAGCAGCAATTTGGCATTCGTTTCAATATTTCATACTTTTTGTGTAACTATCTATATATCTTCAGCTAGATTTGTCCTCTATCTAAATATAAAAATTTTGGATACTTATTATTTCTATCGGTGGATGCAGACTGGGTGAAATATCATCTATCTTTAGTTTGGGAAAATAAGAGATAATTGTAGTAACAAAAGGTAATATCTTGAAAGATGCAAACAGCGCAAGAGTGAGTGTAGCGATGAATGAAATTAGTATTATTTTAATTGAAGATCATGACTTAACGCGAATGGGGCTACGAGCAGCATTACAGTCTCATAGTGCATTGAAAGTAATTGGTGAAGCGGCAAACGCTACCCAAGGATTAAAACTTTTAGAAACTGCAAAGCCAGATGTAGCGGTGGTAGATATCGGCTTGCCTGACATGGATGGCATCGAACTCACTCGTAAATTCAAGCGCTCACAGGCTGAAAATGGACAATCTACTACGAAGATTCTCATCTTGACAATGGATCATACAGAGGACGCTGTACTTGCAGCCTTCGCAGCTGGCGCTGATTCTTATTATATGAAAGAAACCAGCATCAGTAAATTAACTGAGGCGATTCAAGCAACTCACGGCGGTAACTCTTGGATCGATCCGGCAATTGCCAACGTGGTATTGCGGAAGATGCGTCAAGGTATTCCTGGAGAAAGTCAAGGTTCTGACAAGCCGAAGACTGTAAAAATTGAGGCACTGGCGACAGAATACGAGCAAGTTTTGGAAACATACCCCCTAACTCAACGGGAATTGGAAATCCTAGAGCTGATTGTAGCTGGATGTAGCAATGGGCAAATTGCTGAGAAACTATATATTACAGTTGGTACTGTAAAAACCCATGTTCGTAATATTCTAAATAAACTATGTGCTGATGACCGCACTCAAGCTGCTGTGAGGGCTTTGCGTTCGGGTTTGGTAGCGTGAAAATGGGGATGAGGGGATGAGGGAGATGAGGGAGATGAGGGAGATGAGGGCGCAGGGGAGGTAGGGGGAGAACAATTAATAACCAATCCCCAATGCCCAATGCCCAATTATCCCAATTTTTCCCGCAAGCAATTAGCAATACGTAGTGCTGCTCCCGGTTTGCCCATGCGTTGGCTACCATTTTCAGCAATAATTTGCAAATTATCAGGGTTTTTAAATAGAGATTGTACAATCTTCGCTACTTCTGCCGGTTGATTGATTAAAATCAAAGACGAACCGAGAAGACGACTTTGAGCTTCAGCAAAACTAGGGTTATATTGTGGCCCCTTACCAGGAATTGCGATCGCAGGTTTGCCTAAACCGATAAACTGTTCTGTGGCTGTACCTGCCATTGCGATCGCTATATCTCCTAAATGCAAGCAATCATTATAGGCTTGTTGTGTCAGCAATAAATATGCATTTCTTTGCTTAAATGTCAATAGATTTGGATCGCGAAATTGGATAGGAGATGCTGATTCAGTGCGCCAGCCTTGGGATTGCACACTTTGGGATAAAATATTAGAGTCTAAACCGGGAGCGATCGCACCTAAAAACACTACTGTGTTAGAAGTATAGAAGATTGAATCTCGCTGTTGAAAACTTGCCATCAATGCAGATACCGCAATCATAATTGTTTCCCAGTTGGTGTAAGCTTCTGGCGGACGAGAACCAGGAAGAAGAGTCACTATAAAAGGTCGAACTATCTCTTGCTGTTGGGTATTCTGACTATAAAATTGTTGGCGTGAAAACGTCGGTTCTAGACCATCCATCATGGGATTACCTAAAGAAAAAGCTGGAATTGGCCATTGTTTTAATATTTCCGTCGTCAGCGCATCTCTAGGGAACACTGCCTTACAACGGCGACGACTCATTAACCAACGTTCCCAAGGATGGTAAACTGAACCCGAAAAGTTTTCCCAACGTGCGTCTTTAGATTTCCGTGGTAATAATCCAGCTTCATCTCGCACATAATATTCAGATTTCGCGGTACCAACAAAAGCATAATTAGCGCCACTGAATGTTGCAAATAGCAGAGGGATAATATCTCCCACTGCTAAAATTGCTCTTTTATTACCTAGTTTTTTTTGAGAACTCACCCAACGACGGATGGCTTTAATTTGGCTGAGGGTAAGTTGCAATAAACCACCGCCTACATCCCGCGCTAATTGGCGGCCATCCATATAAATAAAGCCACCAGAAGGCATATTAAGGACTGAACCGATAAAGGGGATATCCAACTGTTCATAAGCACGTCCTTCACCCACCAAAGGTAAAGCAAATACCTCTGGTGGGTTTGGTTGTTGTTGGAGTTCTTGCAAAATCCGAACTGCAATCATATCTTCCCCATGACCATTACTTAATACAAGTAACCGTAAAGGAGAAGTTGCAGATTGGGAGTTAGAAGCTAAAGATGACCGAGATACATTACTCATAAGAAATAAAATATCAAAATTAACTGTCTGTTTGGGTAAGAGGTATAAATAGGGAAATCGACGCAGAAGCTGGGTTGAACAAAAGCCGTTTGGTGCTGTTCGTCAGAAAAAACAGCAAATAAACTATCGAGTAGTTGGGAAATTTCCGCTTCGGTAAGTCCTTCCAAAATACGCAAACCAAGAGAACTTTGTACTTTGACATTATCCCTATAAAAGATTTGATTCTTTTTTGGCATCTTGGTAAGCCCTTTTTTGTAGTAACTGTTATAGGTTAAATTCAATTATCCTAATATTAGGCAAGTAGGTAAATTTAATCATGACCACAAGCATAGCCATTGCAGAAAAAATTACCACCCTTCGCCAAGTTGAGGAAAAACTGGGGTTAATCCTAAGTGGTGATAGTGAATTTTTTACCGAATGGATGGCAGATTTACCAGCTTTAAGTGAAGCAGAGCAGACAAGATTAGAAAAAGTTCGACAAAACTATCTCTACCAAATCTCAGATGGAAGTCTTTTAGAAGAAACTGTCAAAATGGTCGTGCTGTCTCCATTACTTGAACTTGCAGGCTTCTATCAAGCACCCTACAGATTTAAAACCGAGGTATCCGTTGATATTGTTGCACAAGGAGATAATGATGAGATTTTACGGGGCAGAATTGATGTTTTAGTTTTGCAAGGTAAATTATGGATTGTCCTAATTGAGTCAAAAAAGACGACTTTTGATTTAGAATTAGCGATTCCCCAAACATTAGCTTACATGGCGATTCATCCCAACCCCGAACAACCACTGTATGGCATGATCGCCAATGGTAGCAGCTATTTGTTTGTCAAAACCTTGGGTAAACAGTATGGTATTTCCGATCTCTTTGCAACCCGATCGCAATATCTTAACAATTTATCTGGAGTTTTAAGAATCCTCAAGCATTTGGGTAGAATTATTACAGAATCATAAGTTACCATTACCTCATATCCTAAACCACTCTGGGTTCACTCCTGTCGAAATCAAACAATTCACGATCAAGCGGTGTCCAAGCTTTACGCTGCTCTTCAACAGACAAGCTATCCTGACTTTTCACGGGATGTGGAAAAGGAGGGGATAGTTCGCGTGAGGTACACAAGCTAACTCTGTTACCCAGGTATAAAGCGTGTTTTACTCCTGAATTCTGAATTCTGAATTCTGCTGTATCTCTATTAGCGATCGCTTCTAAAAATGACTTTTATAAATTGGCCAATTTATTACACAATATTTAATAGTATATAAATTTCAATAATTAAAGGAAAAAATCTATTGTCACGTTTTTGCAGACATTAATTTTTTAACAAAGTTTAGGGGTTTAATTCCCCAGCAAGACAGGCAGAACGTTTTGGGTCGGGGTCTAAATCCCCAGACGCTCTCTACGAGACGCTTTGCGTAGCTTGCTTCCCCGAAGGGGTACGCTAACACAAAACTTAATTACGAATTACGAATTTTCTAATAGTGCTAGTCATGCAGAATATAAGAAAATATTATAAGTAATAGCATGGAAAAAAGTGTTATTAATGCCAGCCTTTCTACTCAGAACCTAACCTTTCGTCCAGGTGATACTCCTGTATCATTTGAGGTAACTGTCAATAATGATAGCGATCGCTTCGTCAATTTTCAGATCGAAATGACCGCAGCCGGAGAAACCCGGAACACAGGATATCGCTGGTATAGACTCGAACCAGAGGTAGCGGCAGCCAAGCCACCAGGCAGTAGTACTATCTTCCAAGTTTTTGTATTCAATACACCCATTCCAGGATTTGTTGGTACTGTCAATCTGATGGTAAATATTTTTTCACCGCAATTAGCACAACAGTGCAGACTTGTGCTACGCCTGAAAATCGAGCGAGACAACAAACCAACACATTTAAGTGTAGAATTACCTGTACGAGAGTTCCAAGTTTATCCCCGCAATTCTATCGATATACCAGTACGTGTGCGGAACTTGGGACAACAACCGACTGAGGTAATGCTACGTTTTACAGGTGTCGATCCGTCTTGGCTAGCTGGCAGTGCAGAACGGCGATTACCCTTAGATCCAGGTGGTTTAACTGAAGTTACATTTCAATGCCAACCTCCTTCTGTAGTCCAAGCGCCCAGTCAAAATTATCCTTTTACTATTGAAGCTGTTAGCAATAATGGTTATCCAACTAATGCTGAAGGCAACATTGAAGTTTTGCCAGTGGGTTTTATAGACTTTACCACCACCAAAAAATATCTAAAAATTCCCAGTAAATCAATATGGTTGCCTGACTGGAAATCTGATACAGCTTCCTTTGAATTACTATTTAAAAATGCTAGCAACGTCAACCAGGAAATTAATGTGCAGGTGCTAGGTAGAGACTGGCGAAAATGTACTTTTAAAAAGCTTCCTGAAACCGCCAATCTCCATCTCGGAGAGACAAGTAAAGTTATCCTTGATGTGAAAACAAAACGCCCTTGGGTAGGAATCGGCAAAACTTTGTTACTGGAGGCTAAATCGGAATTATCCGACCAACGTTTAGGGACTACAGACCCAGCCACGCAGACATTAGAAGTAAAGACTCTGCCAATTATACCTTTATGGCTACAATTGGCAGCGATCGCACTTTTAGCCGCACTCCTAGCATTAATCCTCCAACCAAGAGATGTAATGCATACCCGTTCTGTAAACTCAGTGCGTTTTAGTGGCATTGGTTTATCTGTAGTCAGTGGCTCAGATGATTGCACCTTAAGGCTTTGGAGAATTGGTACTGATAGGTTAGACCCAGATGATACAGTAAAATACGCTGGGCAGCCCGTTGCTTGCGAGCAAACGCAACAGCCCAAGGGTTTGATGGCGATTACCGATGACGCAGTACAAGTCTTACGCTTCATGCCGTTACAAAATAATCGCGCAGCTGTTGGTTTAGATAATGGTGTAATTGAACTCAGAGATGTCCCATCCGGTGCCAAGATTAGCCAACTTCAAGACCTTAAAGATCCTAAAGCAAAAGGCGATCGCGTTTTTGACCTAGCTTTCACATCAAACTCACTTAACTTATTCAGTGGTTATGGCAGTGGTAAAGTGAGACTATGGTCAAGACCAGCGCCTAACAGCGATTTTCTGCCAGAACCGCAAGTTATCGACGTACAAAGTACATTGAAACTATCAGGTTTCCAAGTCCGGGCATTAAATCTCAGCCCAGATGCAAAAACTCTCGTAATTGCCGGCAACTTTAAGCGCTTCATTTTATGGCAGTGGAATCCAAATCAATCTGATAAACAATTCCCCGGTTTATCAGTGCAAAATCTCGAACAACTAGACCCATTAGTTGGGCGTGAAGACTATATTTGGGGCTTGGCTTTTGTTCCTGACTCAACAGAAAAAATCCTCGCAACCTCCGATTCTGCGGGATTCATTACGATTTGGAATTTGAATCAATGTCAAACTATCAAAAATCCAAATCCCCTCGAAAAAGTAAATAAATTAAATTGTTCACCACTAGATCGTTGGTCAGTATCAAAAACATCTGTGCGGACTCTCGCATTTAGTGATGATGGTAGTCTCTTAGTAAGTGGTGGCGATGATGGACGAGTGGTCGTTTGGCACTTAACTCCCGAACATAAGCTCGACAAAACAAAGGCAGCAGAAGGTAAAACAATTTATCAAAGCTCTAAAAAAATCAATAGTATCGACTTGAAAACCAATCAAGGAACCATGATTGTGAGTGGTGGTGAAGATTTTCAAGTCAAACTACACCGCATCAAATAAGGAAGTCGATGATATGCAAGCTAAATTCAATCCCCTGCAAGTTATTCTCAACCCACCTGGCATTCAATTTGGGATGCCAGGAGATACCATTGAACTCTATGTTGTTGTAATCAATCAGGGAGATCAAAGTGCGGTTATTGACTTATATTTTGCTTTTGACGAAGTATTTCAAAATTTAACTGGCTGGACTAGTTCTCCCAGAGAAAGTTTAGCATTAGCTCCAGGGCAAAATAGTGACGAAGTAAAATTTGAGTTTCAAATTACCGCCAATGCTCTCCCCGGAACCTATGAATATACACTAGTCGTAGATTCTCCTCTACATTATCCCCAAGATACTCCTATAACCTTCCCAAATCAAATTAAGGTTCTGCTAAAAGAACAGACAGCAATTCGGGTAAACGATCCGACATTTTCCCTTAAACCTAACACTAACCCCAACAAACCACTAATTTTTAATCCTAGTGAATCTCTGCAAGTGGAGGTAATAGTTGATAATCGCTCTTATCTCGTAGACAGGTTTCGCTTGAATTGCCCCGATTTAGATGATGACTGGTTCACAATTAATTATCCCACAACTGGATTTGAGGGTCCAGGGTTAGTATCTGATGCCACTGCACTAGAACTCAACCCTGGTACTCAAGGTCAAATATTGTTAAAATTTCACCCACCTGGGGATACCCTTGCGGGAAGTTATTCTCCGACAATCCGCTTATATTCCGAAAACTCTCCAGATTTAGTACTGCTGGATTTGGTGTATATCCAAATTCCCACAAACTATCGCCTAGATATAGAACTCAATACCATCTTGGGACAAGTTAGCCGTAGTTTTGGTAAGTACGAGTTATCACTAGCTAACCAGGGGAATATTGTCCGCGAACTGATATTAAGCTTAAAAAGTCGAGACGAAGAAGAACTATATACTTACAAATTTGATCCCACTGAAGTAAGATTATTACCTAATAGGAATGCGGTGGCTAATTTGACGGTCAAACCCAAACCTTGGTGGCGACGACCGTGGTTTGGTGCAGGGCTAGTGGTCAACTTTCAACTCGACATCAAAGACCAACAAAGTTTACCTTTACCCAACACATTACCTCAAGGAACATTGGTATGGAAACCCCGCTCCTGGTGGCAATTTCTGCTATTAATTTTAGTAGTTTTGGGTTTACTAGGAGGCATAGGATTCATTATTTGGCGAATTTTAAGCCCCGATCCTTTGAGATTAGAAAGTTTTAGTGCAAATGACTCTCAAATCACTGAAGGCGATGAAGTAGCTTTGAAGTGGGACATTCACAACTATCAACAGTTACAAAAGTTGGTTTTGACAGCCAAAGGTTCGCAACCTATTCAGCCTATTACTTATGACTTTAGCAATGGCATTCCTGAAGCACTGGGTAAGGGAAATGCAAATGAAATACCTCCTTGTCAGGTACAAGATAAACAAGAGCTAATTTGTAGCAATGTTAAAACTGGAGTGAAAACAAAAGGTAATTATACTTTTGATTTACAAGCATTTTATCGCAATGGTATCCAATTATTTTCTCCCAAGAATCAAGTAGCCAGCCAAACAACCCAAGTAGAAATAGCTGAAAAGCAAATTGCTGAAGTAGTTAGTTTTCAAGCAGATAAACCACTGTATACAAAAGGTCAAAATATTCTTTTAAGCTGGGCGATCGGTCGTCCATTATTGTTAGCACAAATTCAAATTGCTGGTAGTGCAGATGATGGTACACTATATAGTGAACCAATTATTTATAAATTTAATCAAGGTAATATTACCGACCCGAAACTTCAAAAGCTATGTACACAACAAAATCAACAACTGCGATGTACGAATATTCCTTTAGCAGCATATAAAGCTGGGAAATATGCATTTGAAATCAAAGCTTTTCCTAACAATGGAAGTCAAAAAACTAGTTTTAAAAAGACTGAATCAAAAATTGAAATATTACCAAAACCATTTAAAATTGTCTCTTTTACAATCAACGGTAGCGAGCAACCAAATCTAGTTCTCAAGGAAGGCCAATCTGCTACCCTGAGTTGGAAAGTAGAGGGAGAAAATATTCAGGTTAAACTTCTACCATACGGCAATGACGTTCCACCAGTTGGCTCAATGAAGCTTCCAGTCAATCAAGCTTTCCCCCCTCAAATCGGACTGCTAGTTAATGATATATCTGGTAAACAACAACCCCAGCAAAGAGGATTTGCAATCACAGTCCTCAAAAAAGTAGAGCCTACTCCTACTCCTACTCCTACTCCTACTCCTACTCCTATACCTGGCTTTAATACAATTCCACGTACTCTGCCACGTAACAATAGCCCATTTAAGATTCCCTTGCCTCAGAGGTAACTTTTTGGGTGATGTGAAAAGTAGAGATATCATGAAAGTTGCAGACTGCCTCCAAAATCATCTTCTATGCAATGCCTTTAAATCTTTCATAATCTATTCAATTCTTGCAAAGAGCGTAAAACTTTGTCTATCGTGGCTTTTCCTAGCTCAATTTTTGGTTTTATGAAAAGCTCTACGTCTGCGCCCATTTTCAAGCAGAGGTTTTCGCAACGGTACTACCTCAGCTTCACTACTCTCACGTGCTACCCGAATCAACAACCCAGCAGCTATTAAGCTGGCAATCATAGAATTACCACCATAACTAAACATGGGCAAAGGTAAGCCAGTAGTTGGTAGAGAACCTGTAGCAACACCGATGTGGAGCAATGATTGTCCTACCATCAAAATCGTCACGCCGATCGCTACTAATCTATGTACTATATTTTTAGCCTTCAGCGCCACAATTAATCCGAGAGTGGCGAATGTAGCTAAAAGTACCAACAAAACCATACTGCCAACAAAGCCAAACTCTTCTGCGAACACGGCAAAAATAAAATCGGTATCCTGAATTGGTAAATAAAACAGCTTTTGTTGAGAAAGCCCATATCCGGCTCCCCAAGTTTTACCAGAACCCACAGCTAGTAGACTTTGCACCAACTGATACCCATCTCCTGTAGCATCTGCCCAAGGATTGAGGAATGACATCACCCGCTTACGCTGATACTCTTTAATACTAATACTGAGTACTGCCAACATCACTCCACCAATTGCTGTTCCGCCCAGGTACTTGTAAGGTAAGCCAGCTGCGAGAGCAATTAGCCAAATAGTCATACCGCAAAGTGCTGTTGTACTCAAGTTAGGCTGGGCAAGAATTCCTAAAAGTACCAGACCAAAAACACCCAACCAAGCCAAGCGAACCCGCCAACTGATTCGTTCCCACTGACCAAAAAGCCGCGCACTTTGCAACACCAAAAAGGGTTTAATTAATTCTGAAGGCTGAATCGGAATTGGCCCGATCGCAATCCAACGCGCTGCATCAAAAGCTTTTCTTCCCAATCCTGGGATCAGTGTGACAAAAATTAACCCCAAAAACAGCAACAAAAACCAATGGGATAATCCCAAAATTTTCTGCAACGGCGAATTAACAATAATGTTGAATCCGATTAAGGAAACTAAGACCCAAAGCAGTTGACGTTTAAAGTAGTACAATCCATCACTCTGACGGGCATCAGCGACAGGATAGGATGCTGAAAACAGCATGATCAAGCCGACGAACAGCCAAATCAACGTTAACCAGCGCAACAACCGCGCTTCTAATGCCCAGTTGGAGACTGAACTATCAAAAATTGGAATCAGGCGGCGTAGATTCACGATCGGTACAGGTAAAAAGTTAGAAATTAGGAGTTAAAAATAAAACTCATAAATCATAACTTATAACTCATAAGTAGGCTTTACAACCATAAATCTTAGAGTTGTTAGCTTCAATACACCACTAGTTCAATATTTCTGACAAATTGCAATCTCTACTTCGTGCCACAAGGGTAGTGTTTTATACTTAAAGTTATAATTGCTATAGTTAAGAGCGATCGCTAGAAAATTGACTTAAAGTATTTATTTAGTTAGACTTAGTGATTTCACACAATTAACTAGTTGTTTGTTCATAGATAGGGGAATTTCAATCCAGAACTCAGTTCCTTGCCCAGGTTCTGACACACATCGTAGCGTTCCCCCATGTTTTTCAACTACAATCTGATAGCTAATTGATAAACCTAATCCTGTACCCTTACCTACAGGCTTAGTTGTAAAAAATGGATCGAATAGTTTTTCCTTAACTGCTTCGGTTATTCCTGAACCATTATCAGCAATTCGGATCACACAGTTTGTTTCGATGATTTCTGTAGTAATTGTAATTGTATTAGGATTTGCATGAATTTCTGCGATCGCGCGTTTACTATCATAGTTATCGAGCGCATCGATTGCATTACTGATAATATTCATGAATACTTGATTGAGTTGACCAGCGTAGCAATCTACCAAAGGCAAATCTCCATAATTTTTCACTACTCTGATTCCAGGACGATCGACACTATTCTTGAAGCGACTTTGTAAAATCAGTAAAGTACTATCCAGTCCCTGGTGAATATCAACTCTTTTCTTCTCTGCTTCATCAAGACGAGAGAAATTCCGCAGGGACAAGACAATTTCAGAGATCCGTTCGGCTCCTACTTCCATCGAATTTAGGATTTTTGGCAAATCATCTAGTAAAAAATCTAACTCAATTTCCTTAATGCATTCTTGAATTTCTGGTACAGGATTGGTATAAACTTGCTGGTAAATATGCACAAGTTTTAGTAAACACTGTGTATAATCCTTTGTATATTTCAAATTACCGTAAATAAAGTTAACAGGGTTGTTAATTTCGTGAGCAACTCCTGCAACTAACTGCCCCAGACTGGACATTTTCTCAGCTTGGACTAATTGAGCTTGAGTTTGCTGTAGCTCTCGGAGGGATTTTTCCAATTTTTTAGACTGAGCCTCAGCAATTTCTGCTAAATTCTCCTTGATTTGTAGCGCACTCCGTAGTTGTGCCCTTTGCTGTTTCAGTTCACTTGTTAACTTTTTGGCATCAGTTAAAGCAGTATTCTGAGCTTGTAGCAGAAACAGGAAATCAACAATAGGATCGTGAATTGCAAAGTCTTTGAGTTTAATACCCAGAGGAACCAGACTAGTTGTATCTGTAATCCAGGGAGAACCTAAAAAAAATATCACCTCCTCCTCTGGTTGATACATCATCTGACCCTTGAGATGCATTCCATTGTGGAGAAGCTCTAATATAAACAGCGCACGAGACTGTTTACTGATAACATCAAAATCGAGTAAAATTTTTGGACGATTGATCTGGAAATGCTGCTCAATCAATTTACCAACCAATGGTTCAGGACAAATGCGCCCGAAAACATCACCAGCTTGTACAATTTCCCGATTACGGTTAATGGCAAAGTGGAAGGGAAAAGCTTTCGCTAGCAACTCTGGCGAAAGTGTAAGGTGAGGAGGAGCCATGCTACTGCACTCAATTTGGTTTATAAATCACTAAAAATTCATCATGTTCGGCACCCTCATCTCGATTTTGGGTTTGGGTAACATGAACTTCTGTATCAAACCTGCTTCCCAATCCCTTGACTAGTCCGAGAATCATTGGCGTTAACCCTTCTCTATCAGAGCGATAATGTAAGCTCAGAGAATTTTCTTCCATGTCAGTACACTCAAATGATGGGGGTTGGAGTTTAGGAAAGCTAACTCCTACACGAGCATGAAGATTATCAAGGTTTTCTAAAAACTCAGGTAGTGTATCTCCACTCATATCCATCATTTCGCCATAGCCTTCTTCAGCTGTGTACTGAACCCAGAACTCCCCAAAGGCTTGCATAATATCTGAAGAAGATAAACCGAGAATGATACTAGCAGCTTTTACCAGTTTGTGGGTGATGTCATCGGGATAGCCTTCCATACTGAGGAAAACATCTACATCCACCTCTGCTTTGTGCTTGATTTTTTTCCAAGTATCTTCGCCAAAGCGACTGCACACCATGTCTTGAATCGCCTTGTTCACTAATCCGTACATGGAAGCCTCCTTTTGATATACCTAATTTTGCTTTGTGAATTTCCCCAAAACTCGACAACTAATTCTTTAAAAGGCTTATTTAAATGAGAAGAGAAAATTTTCTGTAATCAAACCTTGAAATGTTTTATTACAGCTTTAAAAACCGAAAAAATAGGGAAAACTGTTTGTATTTTAATGCTACAAATACTTGTTATTACAACCGTATTTTCACTTATTCGTTTTACCAGCTAGCTTTGAGGATTCGTAGTAAGTAATTTAGTCCTTACTACAAACTTACTCATCTATCAATTTAAACTTGACAGACTAACTACAACGATTCATCAAAAGGCAGCCATGAATCAGGATACAAGCTATATTTAGATATTTGACGCTGAATACCGTTAAAAAATTGGACACGGGCATCCATAGCTTCTGCAATAGCCAGCTTTACCTTAATATCCTCTTCATTCATGGTAATTCGAGGTTCAATCACTGCTGCTAGCTTCGCTGCATGACTATCATCCACATCAATATGGACTTCAAAAAAGATCAGGGATTCTTTGGGTAAAGGAGCCGCGCCAACAATTCCTTTATATAGTTGTGTGTACAGCGAGCTAACAATCCCTTCAGAAGCATAACAGACAGCACCCAGCGCAGCTACATAGCCGTACTTATGTGGCATCTGCAAGTAGGTTTCAATGAGAGCGCGAGTTTCAGGTGCAGTGGGTAGTGATGCCAGAGTTTCGTCGTGGATACCCAGGGCGCGGGTAAATTGACGAAACAATTCTGGGTGAGACTGAGTTGTATCTCCCTGTCCCATTTCGTCAAATAGGTTTTCCAAGATGACTAACTGACTACTTTCATCTTCGCAGCAAGACAAGATGCTAGCTAAGATCCGATTAAATTCTTTAGAGAATTTGTACATCTGGACAGCTAGTACCTGTACGTCTGGTAAAAATAAATTTCCAGCCCGACAGCGCATTAGAAACTCATGATTCCATAGAGGATGATTAACAGTTATTTCTTGGAAAGAATTTCTAACTAAAGAAGATGTTTGTATCATCGTGATATTTGTAGGGCTAGATGAAGGGGTTGGTCAAGTAAAGGGCTAAAAAATGATTCATCTATTGCGATATGTTCTGGAGTCACACGCAATTCCTGTAAGATTGGCATCGTATTGAAGCCAGCTATTTTCAGAGCATTAAAGTAATCCTCAAGAGTTTTGTGAATCAATTGCACATTTAGCCAAGAACCATCTCGTTTCCAAATACGACCAGGAAACTGTTGATCTCGCTTACTGAAGTAGCCTGTACCTTCAACTTGAAAATAAAATGGATATGCTGCCTCCCGCATATATGGAAAAGATGGATGGGGGACGCTGAATACAAATCGACCGCCCGGACGAAGAATGCGTGCGACTTCTGCCATACATTCTTGGGTCTGAGCAATTGTCAAATAGTTAAATAGAAACACTGCAACAACTAAGTCAATTTCGCCATCATCAAACTGCTTGAGATTGGTAGCACATCCTACTTGATAGCTAATACCCAATGCATCTTCTAATTCTTGCAAGTTTGCTGCTGCAATCATGCCTTGGGAAAGGTCTATTCCATGTACCCATGCAGCACCACGTCGGCTTAGTTCTCGACTGCAATAACCTTCTCCACAACCTATATCAAGTACTCGCAGCCCAGCAACAGGCTGACAAAGCTCTAGTACAAAGGGGCGGGCTGTAAAGTCTGATAGTGAAGTAGGTTCTCCTCTAATCCACTCTGATGCTGTGTTATTATATAAGTTTTTAGTTGAGTCTTTGTGATTCACATTTGACATTTTTAAGTATTTATTTATACATAGATTTATGCTTGTCTTAATCAATTTAGTCCGACAAGACTGCAATAGTGGATGTATCTGTTTTAACAATTAACAAGTTGCGTTAATAATGTTGATTTTACTGATTTTATTTTGCTTGTTAATTTTGCTTTTAAAATCTATCTTTATCCATAAAAAATACTACTATTATTCTTATCTTGTTAGCTTCTTCAAATATAAACAGCTAAACTTAGATTTAACTTTATGAACTTGCGTTGTTACTTAGTTAACAGCAACTTTATATATAAATAGTTCGACTTTTAAACTCCAACTTTATCTATACTTTACTAATAAAGTTAGAATTGACTCTTTTAATCAAGCGAAGTAAGAGAAATAAAACAGTATATTTTACGAAGTATAAAGAGAATAACCTTGTTAATTTGTAATAGCCAGATTCGTTTTGAAAACGGAATGGCTTTGGATGTATGAGTTATTTAGCCGATTTAGAATAACGTTGGAAAAAATGATGTTAGAAGAACTATTAGCAGAATCACCAGTGCGCGATCGCTTACAATATGAACGTGCGACCGCATTTTCTCAGCTTGGCGATCGCCTCTTTGATGAGCTTGCTGATAAAATTGCTACAAGGCGACAGTACCGACTACTGTTTGAACACACATTAAAGCCTGAGTTATTCCAACAAATCCGAATTGCTGCTGCGGGTTATATTTCAGCTTGTCTGAATAGTCCCATCATTCTTTCGGAAGCTGAAATGCTTGAACGACTATTAGAAGCAAGAAGTACTTTGCCGAACTACACCGGCACTGGTCTTTTGATGCCCAAGCGAGAATACATTTTGGCATTTAACCTCTTTCAAAAAAGTGTCGCCGAGGCTTTCTACCAACTAGGAGCAAATGACCTGATTGATGCAGTGGATTTACCAGTCAATCTCCGCATGGTCTATGGCAAGACTGATGCCAAGAAGTTGGGTTTGCCCTTCGCTAGCTCAAAATGCCATAGTGATGTTTGGGCTGGTGTTGCTGCTGATGCGACTGTAGTGGTTCTGCCACTATTTGGTGACATCGATAATATCACAATCGAAGCGGGTGAAATGCCCCGTGAAATGGAATTACAGTCTATGCATGTGATGTCAGACTTCGCTGAAGGTCGGGATATTCCGATGGTTGTCTCCTACACAGAAGCACAACTACAACACGGCACAATGTACTTTAATGATGCGCGTGGATTGCATCAAACAGTAAGAAGGAAAACTGAAGGTCTGAGAATTTCAGTAGATTTCCGGTTCCGCAGGAAATTTAATGAAGCTTACCGGGCAATGGTCGCACCTAATATTGGTGGTATTGAAGAAGATATGAGCGTGCCTTATGAAGACTGGCTGAAGGTTGGGAAAGAAACGCTAATTGTGTTTGATGAAACTGTTGAACAGGCTAAGAATAGACAGAATGCTGACGCTCCAGTTCCACTTTATACTCGCGGGTATCGCCTTTTAAATATGTTTAACTTTTGATTTGCAAAAATCTAAGCCATAAAAAAGAGGTCTTTCTCGACCTCTTACCAATTTCCTAAAATAATGTTCTATTTACAGAATTACAACAAACCAGTATTAGCACCTTGCTTACCAGTTGCCAGTTCTACCTTGATGATTGTTCCACCTGCTTTTTGAATGCGTTGCTGTTCGCGGAACCAGTTTTCATAAGGAACTAGCTTAGTGAAGTAAGTATTTTGCAGTTCGCGTTGGGTACGAATTCGGGTTTGGCTGGGAACTAGAGCAGTAATTTTAAACAAACGGGACATATTTTGAAAATCTCCTGTATACCTTGTGAAAACTTTTTTATCTCAAAATCTTGAGTGCAAATCTTTTAATCATTCAAAGGCTGGAAATCAAACATCAATACTAGACCACCAACACTCATCACTGATAATTTACCAAGATAAGCAATACAACGTTCTAGCACTCACGGCTGATTTCCAGACCTTAATAAAGCCGCACCTAAATTCTTAAGCGCAAACTAGTTCTTAGCTTAAGCCAGAGGAGATATAGTCTAAGTAAACGCCCATTTCCTTACCAGCATCAGAACCTACCAAACTGGCGGTTACTTCTTTGATTGCTTGGATAGCTTGCACGGTAGCACCAACGGGAACGCCCAAGGAGTTGTAGGTTTCCTTCAAGCCATTGAGTACGCGCTCATCTAGGATGGAAGGATCGCCAGCTAACATAGCGTAGGTAGCATAGCGGAGGTAGTAATCCAAATCGCGGATGCAAGCAGCATAGCGGCGAGTGGTGTACATGTTGCCGCCTGGACGGGTGATGTCAGAGTATAGCAAAGATTTTGCTACAGCTTCTTTAACGATCGCAGCAGCGTTAGCGCTGATGGTGCTAGCAGCACGTACCCGTAGTTCGCCAGTAGCGAAGTAGCCTTTTAGCTTTTCTAAAGCAGAAGAGTCAAGGTATTTACCTTGAACGTCTGCGGAGTTAATGACAGCGGTAATTGCGTCTTGAGCCATGTTGTTAATTCCTTATTTCCAACCGTATTGCAATACTTCTGTTTAAGTAGGTAAACAGCTTTACCCTATCCTAGAAGGGCACCAACTAGGTAGTCGAAGTAGCCAGCAGCTTCACTAGCGTCATCACCAGAGAGCAATGATGAAGATCCATTCTTCAGCCCACGGATACCTTCAGCAACACCATCGATAGGAGTTCCCAAGGACTTGTACAGTTCACGGGCACCAATAACACCAATTTCTTCGATGGGGGTGACATCACCAGCAACGATACCGTAGGTAACGAGGCGGAGGTAATAATCTAGGTCACGCAGACAAGTAGCAGTCAATTCTTGACCGTAAGCGTTACCACCAGGAGACACAACATCAGGACGCTTTTGGAACAGTTGATCGCCAGCTTGCTTAACGAGCCGTTCACGATTTTCTGACAAAACTTGAGCAATCCGCACACGGCGCTCACCACTTGCAACAAAGGACTTGATCCGATCTAACTCACCAGGGCTGAGGTAGCGGGCTTCTGCATCAGCATTCACGATAGCTTTCGTGACAATACTCATTAATGGATTCCTCCAATACGAATGAAACCAGGATTTGATTAAACTGGTGCGACTTTGAGTTTGGTTTACTGAGTTTGTTTTATCGTCTTTTTAAATACAACAGTTTCACAACTGCTACGGCTAAAAAATTACGAGTTTGCTTGAGTCAACATAAGTACACAAGCTTTCAAACTCAGCTACCTTCCGCAAAACATTTTCCGGCATTCTGTTGAGCATTTATGACTGCTCTTAATACTTTGTAATATTGCTTTTCAGAATTTACTGTTTTAACTGCAATCTGAGAGCGGTATTACGAAAGGTTAAGAAGGGGACAGGGGAAAGGTTACAGGACATTAGGAGTGCTGAGTTAGGAGTTAGGAGTTAGGAGTTAAGAGTTTTGTTTATCTCCTTGTCCCCTTGCCTCCCCTGCCTCCCCCGCTCCCTGCTCCCTGCCCCTACCCCCTACTCCTTAATCAACCGCTACACTGCCGAGGTAGTTACCTACTGGCAAAGATGGGAAGCGGTTGTAGGGTACAACATCTTCACCAAAGTAGCGGCTATATTCTGGACTTTCGACTATTGCTTTTACGGCAGATGACAAACCACTATCGGCTAGCAGCTTGTTGTATTGGCCAATTTCTTCCTGAGTTGCGGGTGTACGCCCCAACAGATGACGGAAGAGGAACTCAATGACCTTGGCATGAGGATAAGGTGATAAGAAGCGCTGGCGATAGATTTGGGAACTAGCTAGTTCACGCACAAACTCCCGGACGGAAATTTCACCATTTTGGAGTTTGCTATCTAGGTCAGTGCTACGGAAATTATCAGGCACTTCACCGCTAAATACATCCAATACTTGACGATAAATGGCGTTGATTGCCTGTTGTTTTTCGTCTTGGTTGGTGTTTTCTGTTAGACGGTAAATGCGTGCATGTTTACGCACAGCCATTTCCACGGTTTGTCCGCTAGCATCGTTGTAGGAACGACCTAGTTCAGCAAAGGATGGCTTACCATTTGTTTTGGCTGCGATATCTGCGATCGCTTGTACCAAGAGCGGTGTATCGTTACTAACTCCGACACGGGCTTGTACTGGCTTAAAGCTGGGTACAACCACGTCATCGTTTTGCTTGGTCAGCTGGTTGTAAAGCTTCTCAGTATTTGGGAAGTTTGCCGCCGGCAGGGTCGGGAAACGACGGTAAGGAACCGTATCTTCACCAAACACCTGGTTATATTCCACACTATCTACCAAAGCACCAATAAAGGCACGAATACCTTGAGTAGCCAAAATCTGGTTATACTTGCGGATTTCTGCTTGGTCTAGTGGCGCACGTCCCAAGAAGTGTTTGGTTCCCAACTCAATCACTTTAGTGTTGGGGTAAGGTGTGTAGAACTCTTTCAGGTAGAGGTTAGAGTAACCCAAACCTTCAATAAATTCCTTCACACTAATTTCGCCATTCCCCAGCTTGCTTTCCCATTTAGTAAATTCGTTTTTGGCAATGTAGGGTGCAATATCCCGCTCAAATATCTGACGATACGCAGCGCTAATCAAAGTTTTGACTGCAACTTTGTCACTGGTATTGGCCACCAGTTTGAAGATTTTAGTCTGTTCGCGTTGCTTGCTGACACCTTGGTTAATGCGGAACTGAATATCTGGTTCTGACCGTTGTTCTGTGACTGTACCCAATGTCACAAAGCTTGGTGTTACTTCCTTCTGGACTTTTGCGGCAATATCTTCACGAATGCTACCAACGCGCAATTGTCGCCCTGATACACCACCAGGAGTCAGATACCGTTCGTAAGGAATTGTATCTTCACCAAATGCTTCGTTGTATTCTACGCTGTTAATAATGGCATCAACTACCGCGTAAAAGCCCTGTTTGGCAGCGAGATCAAAGTATTTGTTGATTTCTTGACGGCCATAAGTCGGACGACCCAACAAGCGGCGGTGAATATACTCGATCGCTTTACAAACATAGAGCGATGACCAGTACAGATTGCGGAATACATCCGACTTAGCCAAAGCACGGATAAACTCGCGTACAGAGATATCGCCGTTTTCCAGCTTGATTTCCAATACCTTCGGGCGCTGACCTTCGTAAAGATCGCGACCGAAAACTTGCAGGTAAGCAGCTTTAATTAGAGCTTGCGTGGAGCTTTCGGAGAATCTGACGCTAGAATTTTTGGCAGCCTTTTTACCTCTAGTACCAGGCAGCTGATCTAGCTTGAACACCTTGGGGCCAAGGGTACCAGGAGCTTCACCCCGCGCTCTGGGATTACTATTTTGGTTATTAATCCCTGCCCCTTGGTGAATCAGGATGCGTTTGGTATCCTTACTAAAAGGAGCCGGACTGGTACTGGGATTGCGAGTTTCTTTCGGGAAAATCGCCCCAAACTGAATTTCTAAGGGGTCATTACCAGAACCGTAGGGATGTTGATCTGGTAGCGGTTGTTCGTAAGCCGCAAATGTGGTAATGAACTGAGGTATCTTGCGGAAAGGCGCACTGTAGTTAAACAGGTCTTGCTGCGGCCCCCAGTTGCGACATTCTTGTGCTTCTTGACCTAGACCCCGCAGATAAGGTACTGTTTCTTCACCAAAATAGTCGCTGTATTCAGCAGAATCTACTAAGGCATCTACTAAAGCTGGTAGACCACCGTTAGAAATAATCGAGAAGTATTTTTGTACTTCTTCGCGGCTACTTGGCCCCCGTCCTAGAATGTGACGGAAAGCTAGCTCGATGACTCGGCTGTTAATAAAAGGCTGGTAAAACTGTTTTTGGTAAAGGGGAGATTTAGTTAAACGACGGACAAACTCTTTCACAGAGATGTCGCCATTCTTCACCTTGGATTCCAGGTCAGATATGGATAAGCTATAAGCACGGGTAATGTCGCGCTCAAAGATTTGCCGATATGCAGCCTTGATTACCTCATTTTTTTCGCTAGCTGATAACCCAGTCTTCATCACAAACTTGGGACGACGTTCTGCGGCATTAAAGTAAATTTGCGGCAGTTGCAACCCTTGCTGGTCACTAGAAGGGCGTTGGCGGACTTTGTTTGAAGGTGTGGCTGCTTTGAATTCTGTTAACAAAACATCCATGTACTGAGACACAATTTCTGTAGCCTCAGCATCCTTGCGGAAAAATGAAAGTGACCCGGCTTTGATTTCCTGCAAAGCTACTAGCGTTGCTTCACCAGAGCAGGCGTTTTCAATGATTTCCCGCAAACCCCGTGTATTCACCGCTATGATGTTGGGGTCGCCAGCAACGATCGCATAAGTAGCGTAGCGCAAGAACCAGGATAAATCCCGCAAGCTCTTGGCCATGTTGCTTGGGCCATAACGAGCAATGTTAATTGGTCTGAAACCTGCGGGTGTCGGGCCGCTGGGGGATGAGTTAAAAATTGAGCGTAAATTTTCTAGGAACCCACCACGACTTTCAACGTAGGTTACAGTTCCTAGTTGCATCCCTTGTTGAACGTTAGCACCACCACCAGCAGTTACTAGTTCTGCTTCTCTGGGCTTTTCTAAAAAAGCCATTGGCGAACCACCAACAAAAATCCGGTTGGCAGCCCGAGATACGATAATCTCAGCATTGTCTGTCAGCGTCTGAGAAATTTCTAGACGCTTTGCACCAGAGGCAAAATAGCTTGCCAGTTCATTTAATTCACCATTTCCCAAGAAGCGGTCTTGCTGCTCTGCTTGGATAATTGTGGATACAGTTAGGGTTTGATATAGTTGCGGACGCGCAACCGAGCTTCCACCACTCGCCTTAACACTCATCGGATTTGTAAAACTCCCATCATAAGCGTTTATGTGTTAAGTCTGGATCGTTTTGAGGCTTGACACATCGCTGCGTCTATGCTTTATGAGCTTGAGAGTGTTGCCTACAAAACTGCCAGTTAATTAACCTAGTTAGCTTTTAGATTAGAACGTTTTGCGTTCTCAAGGCGGATTTATTAAGAAGTATGTAGAACCTGTATCTTAAATGTCTCCTGTCTTAAGAGTGCATACTCCAGTTTGTCTGAGATTAAGTCTAAGTTTTGTAACTAAGTAGTAGGTTGGGAACTGTCTACTGAATTTCTTTTTCATTTAAACGCATAGGCGCTTCTCTACGAGACGCTACGCGAACGCCTTCCCGTAGGGTAGGGGCGCAGAGGTAAGCGCAGAGGCACGCAGAGAATTAGCTACGAAATTAATAAATGTTGTACTTAGTCACTGGACAGTGGTTATTAGTCGATGTTAAGTTGTTTTTGCTACTAAATAACTCTTATTTCCAACTGACACGACAGGAGAAGTAATTCTTAATTTGTGGTGGTTTAATCTGTAAATATCAGCATTTAGATATAGGGTAAATACTATGCACAAGAGTTCTAAATTTAACTATTTATTCAATGTTACTTTGTCTGCGATCGCAATTATTTTAGCTGTTACTCCGGCAAATGCGCTTCCAGAACAAAACATCAGCACCGTTGTGAAGTGGGCAAAGACTAGACCTCAACTACCAACTCTGAGATACAACAGCGAAGCCCACGGCTACGAGGGTACAAAGGGAAATTTATACTTTTATGCTGATGTCACTTCTCAAAATGGGACAGTGACTAAAGAAGGCATAACTGTGAGTGGTGACTTAAGCATCAAATTCACCACAAAAAATGTCAAAGCGGTGAAACTGTTACAAAATATTTATAATTCTAATATTGCTAATGACTTCCAGAAGTCTAGGTATATCACCAAAGTTGGACGTGACCAGTTTTATCGTGGGCAAAAGTTTGCTTACATCACGGCGGCGGTGCAAGGTGGGTCATCATTGCAGATAATTCCCTTGAATAAGTTGCAAGAGTTTATAGATAATGCCAAATATTGCCAAACCAATCAATGCGACGTTTAATTAGGGATTTCCAAGAAATAAACTAGCCACAGAGACGCAGAGAACACAGAGAGAGGAGAAATAAAGAGGATTTTTGTGTCAGTTTTGGGATATTTTTTATTTGGAAGTCTCTTTAGTCTGTAGCCTGTAATTTACATAAGCATTATCAGTAAACAAAGGCACACAATCACTAACATTGTAGGCGGCGGACAGTTCAACATCTGACTCAAAACCTTTTTCAATCAACTCTTTACCAGAACTGCATTTTTTCAAGTACCCTAGTAAATCCTGCTGGAAAGCCTGAAATGTTGTCACAGCGACTTCGGCTTCTGGTGATAGACTGCCATCTAAATAACTGAGAATTGCCCCAGCACCAATTAAATCTTCAAATGCAGGGCGTAAACTACCATCTTCTTTCCACCTTTCACCGGCAGGAATCACAGCAATTTTACTACCATACTTTTGAGCAAACTGCGCCACAGCTTGGCAATTTCGCAAGCAGCCAGCCAAAGTTGGTGTATTCCCTGTATGTAAAGTCAGAAAAGAACCATTAGGTGAAGGTAAAACTAGTCTAGTTCCAGCAGGAATCTGAGCCACCGATTTGGGCGAGAGAGAATATCCTGTTATAGTCCAACGTTGTCGATGACTTGCCAACTCTGCTCGCACTGATTTGGCATAATCTATGACAGATTCATCTCTCATGGCGTAGGGAAAAATTATCGCGCCGTTGTTGGTGGCAATTTCTACGCAGGTAGAAAAAGAGAGAACGTCAACTATTACAATTACATCACTGATGGGAGCGAGTTGAGCAACTCCTTGTTGTCCCCACTCACAGCGTAAATTAAACTCTGATTGATTGTAAATCATTGGTGCGATCGCAAAAGACAATATGAGGTTCTACCGATCCCCTTATGAGAAAAAACTATTTTAACTGAAAAAAAGAGCTAAAAATCAACAATAATGTATAGCTACAACTTAAGCATGACAAAGGGTTAGAGACTTTAGATTTTGTTGACAAACAACGAGGATATACTAAAAGATTTGCTATAG
>NZ_JABXKI010000031.1 GCF_017115095.1 Nostoc sp. NMS4
CAGGGGAGGCAGGGGAGGCAGGGGGAGAAGAATTAATAACCAATGCCCAATGCTCAATGCCCAATGCCCAATGCCCAATGCCCAATGCCCAATACCCAATACCCAGTTCAACAAACTTACTTTAATTAATGACAATAGTTTAGTTAAAAGCGTTAGCGTAATTTTACTGAGTTCTATGTCATTAAATCATCAGTTAAATGATTAAATCCCTGCTGTATTTTTTGTGGGCTGGTTTATTTGAAATTGGAGGCGGCTATTTGATTTGGTTGTGGTTGCGCGAAGGTAAGCCTTTCTGGTGGGGCATATTGGGAGGAATTGCTTTAGCTGTCTATGGGGTTATTGCAACACTCCAACCGGCAAATTTTGGCAGAGTGTATGCAGCTTACGGCGGTGTTTTTATTGCAATGGCAATGCTTTGGGGTTGGAAGGTAGACGGGGTAACTCCAGATCGCTACGATTTAATCGGAGTATGTTTAGCAATAGTTAGTGTTTTAATTATCATGTTTGCTCCCAGAACTTAAGTAAAATTTCTATATGATTTTTGACCAATAGCTGCTTTTATATTGTTCCCTTTTAAACAGATAATAATCTCAGAACTCATGATGCAGCATTTTGCAACTACATGAGGTATACTCCTCCCCAACCTTCACGCCACTTGCTTTATTTGTCAATCTCACAATTATTTTGATTTGTAACAGTACGTAAATAAAAATTGGGAATTTTGTGGGACTTGAATACAATACTAATCTTCAAAAAAAAGATGCAATGTAATGATTGCGTATTTACACGCTGATTTAAACCTTAGCAACGACAATTAGGATTATATTTTTGTTAACATTTCAAGAAAATTCATATTAAGTAACTTTCAAGACAAAAATGTGTCCATAAACGTAATCAAATGTAGTTAAGTATACAAATCGTTGGTGCTTAGGAATAAAAAGAAGTGTTGAAGAAAGTTGTGATGATTGGAGCTATGACTCTACTGTTTTTCGGAGGGCCGTTGATGGGTAATGCTTTTGCCCAAACCCCAACTGCTGCTCCACCTACTGCTGATACCGGAGATACAGCATTTATGCTGATTTCAGCAGCCCTTGTGCTGCTAATGACACCAGGATTGGCGTTTTTCTATGGTGGATTTGTGCGATCGCGTAACATCCTAAACACATTAATGATGAGCTTTGTGTTAATGGCGATCGTTGGAGTTACCTGGATTCTGTGGGGCTATAGTCTTTCCTTTGCGCCAGGTTTACCGTTTATCGGTGGATTGCAATGGCTTGGGTTGAATGGTGTCGGGTTAGAGATAACCGATTATCTCAAAGGGTCAAACCCGCCGGAAGTCGTCTCTTATGCCGGAACAATACCCCATCAGGCATTCATGATCTACCAAGCCATGTTTGCCATTATCACCCCAGCCTTAATTTCTGGAGCGATCGTAGAGCGGATGAGTTTTCGCGCTTATTGTCTATTTGTCTTACTATGGTCAACCTTTGTTTACGCTCCCCTAGCCCACATGGTCTGGGCGAAAGGTGGATTTTTAGGTTTGGCTGGTGGATTGGGTGCCCTGGACTTTGCAGGTGGCACAGTCGTTCATATTAGTTCTGGCGTTTCAGCCCTAGTAGCTGCGATCGTCCTTGGTCCTCGGAAAACCCATCCCGATCGCCTTAGCCCACCGCACAATGTCCCCTTCATTTTGCTGGGTGCTGCCTTGCTGTGGTTTGGTTGGTTCGGCTTCAACGCTGGGAGTGCCCTATCTGTTGCTGGCGGAACTTCTGGTAACTTAGTTACAAATGTGGCAACAACAGCCTTTGTCGCCACCAATACAGCAGCAGCAGCAGCAGCTTTAATGTGGCTAATTTTGGAAGCAGTTTTACGGGGCAAACCAACCGCCGTAGGAGCAGCTACAGGAGCCGTTGCTGGTTTGGTGGGCATCACTCCCGCCGCCGGATTTGTCACACCGCTATCAGCGATTTTTATTGGTTTCATCACCGCCTTTGTTTGCTTCTATGCCATCAGTTTCAAGCACAAGCTACAAATTGATGATGCTTTAGATACCTTTCCCGTGCATGGCGTTGGTGGTACAGTGGGGGCAATTTTAACGGCGATCTTTGCCACAACTCAAGTCAACGGAGGAGGTAAAGACGGTGTATTGCGTGGTAATTTGGGTGAATTGGGAGTTGAACTAGCAGCAATTGCCGTTGCTTATGCGATCGCAGCTGTTGGTACCTGGATTATTCTCAAAGTTATCGATGCTACAGTCGGGCTACGAGTCAGAGAGGAAGCCGAATTGCAAGGTTTGGACATCAACGAACACGGCGAAGAAGGTTACAACTCCGAGTTTGGCGATCGTCCAACTTAGTTAATGAGTGCTGAGTTTTGAGTGCTGAGTGCTGAGTTAGGAGTTAGGAGTTAGGAGTTAAGAGTTTTGTTTATCTCCCTCACCTCCCTCATGTCCCTCACTCCCAATTTAAAATTGTGTAATTTGCGATCGCTAGCGTTAAAATTTGATTCAAATAATTGGTAAATTTCGCTAGTCGTGTCTACATCTGCAAAAACCTTTCCAATCTGGGCATTTTTCTCGCTGTTAACCAACGGCATCCTAATGTTGGCGGTCATCCTGCTGATTTGGCAACAGCAGAGATTGGCCGCTTTTTTTGGGATCATCACATCCCCAGAGTCAATCAACCTAAACAACTCATCGCAAATTGCTACACCTGATTTAGGTCGCCGTCACCAACTCACTTATCAAGAGTGGGTAGAAATCCTCAACCAAGAAGCTCAAGTCGCCGCCGACCAACATCCTCCGCATTTAACTATTCTGGCGGGAGATTCTCTGAGTTTGTGGTTTCCCCCTGAATTATTACCCGAAGGTAGAAACTGGCTAAATCAAGGAATTTCTGGCGAAACCAGCAATGGACTCCTGAAAAGATTAAAAATATTTGACCGCACTCAGCCAGAGGTGATTTTTGTGATGATTGGCATCAATGACCTCATTCGGGGGATAAGCAATGGGGAAATTTTAGATAATCAGCAGCAAATTATCAATTACCTACAAAAGACGCATCCCAGAGCGCAAATTGTTGTCCAATCGATTTTGCCACATGCCACAGAAGAAGCAAGTTGGAAAGGACGAGAGAAACTTCTGGGTGTCGCCAATAGTCGCATTCGCAAGTTGAATCAGCAACTGCAAAGCATATCTACCAAAAAAGGTGTCAAATTTCTCGATTTATATCCCCTGTTTACCAACAAGCAAGGAAATCTCCGCCGGGAATTTACTACTGATGGCTTACATTTAACACCTGAAGGCTATATAGTTTGGCGTTCTGCATTGCAGATTTATAGCGAGATTGAATTAAAATCCCAGCGTTAAAGTCCTGTGGCAGAAAAAGGCTAAAGCCCAAAAAGAAGTAATATCTTTGAATACAATTCTGTATCAATCGCGTCTAGGCGCGAGAAAATAAGAAATAGTGGTTTAAGTAAAAAATATCATGGATACAAAAGCTTTTAAGCGCAGCCTCCAACATTCCGAAAATTACAATCGCAAGGGCTTTGGTCATCAAGCAGAAGTTGCGACCCAGTTGCAATCTGAGTATCAGAGTAACTTGATTCAGGAAATCCGCGATCGCAATTACACCCTACAACGGGGTAATGTCACAATCCGACTAGCACAAGCCTTTGGGTTTTGCTGGGGTGTAGAAAGGGCTGTAGCAATGGCCTACGAAACTCGTCAGCACTTCCCCACAGAACACATCTGGATTACTAACGAGATTATCCACAACCCTTCTGTAAATCAGCGAATGCAGGAGATGGAAGTAGAATTCATCCCCATTGAAGGAACTAAAAAAGACTTTTCTGTTGTTAACACTGGTGATGTAGTCATATTACCCGCTTTTGGGGCTAGCGTTCAAGAAATGCAGATCCTTCACGATAAAGGCTGCAAAATTGTTGATACAACTTGTCCTTGGGTCTCTAAAGTTTGGAATACAGTAGAAAAGCATAAAAAAGTCGATTACACATCAATCATTCACGGTAAGTATAAACACGAAGAAACAGTTGCTACTAGTTCCTTTGCTGGCAAATATTTGATTGTCTTGAATTTGCAAGAAGCACAATATGTTGCTGACTATATTATTAATGGCGGAAACCGTGAAGAATTTCTGACAAAATTTGCTAAAGCTTGTTCAGCCGGATTTGACCCCGATAGCGATTTAGCAAGAGTTGGTATTGCTAACCAAACTACCATGCTTAAAGGCGAAACTGAGCAAATCGGCAAGCTTTTTGAGCGAACTATGTTACAGAAGTATAGCCCCACTGAGTTAAATCAGCATTTCCAAAGCTTCAATACTATTTGTGATGCTACCCAAGAACGGCAAGATGCCATGTTGGAATTAGTAGAACATAATTTAGATTTGATGGTAGTAATTGGTGGGTTTAATTCCTCGAATACTACTCAATTGCAACAAATTGCCTTTGAGCGCGGAATTTCTTCTTATCATATTGATACTGTTGAACGAATTAAATCAGGAGATTCCATTGAACATCGGCAATTAAATGGGCAGTTAATAATTACAGAAAACTGGTTGCCAGATGGAGAAATTGTTGTGGGAATTACTTCTGGTGCTTCTACACCAGATAAGGTGGTAGAAGATGTGATTGAGAAGATTTTTACATTAAAAGCAACAGCAGCGCTGGTTTAACAGTGAGCAGTTATTGATCTCATATCTTGACAAAACAACACACCAATATTAGTTATCAAGTAAGTTCGTAGTAAGGATTTTATTCCTTACTACAAACCCTCAAAAGCAGCTTGACAAAGTACTAGTATTTAGTTATAAGTTCTGACTGTTCACTAGGTTAAAAATGTTTCAATAAACCCTTGATTTTTCAATAAAGGCTTTGATACATTAAGCATGCAGTCAACATCTGACTGATATAATCAGCAACACAAACGTCAAACAACTTTATAAAATGACTAAAAAAATCTTTGCTTCAAAGCAAGAAGAAGAAAATCAGCAAGCTCCAGAATTCGAGGATCTTATAGTTCCCGAATTGGAGGATCTGTTAGACTCCCAAGCATCGGCAGTCGTGGGCGGGATTGTCATTGGCAGTCGGCATAGCAGTTTGGTGCATGGTGTATCGGTCAATTTGTGGCCTTAACCATTCTGAGTTATTTCCCAAGCATCACTAGGTTCCTTCCTAGCAAGCTGAGTAAATAATACCTCACACCCGCATATCAAACCTACAACCTCGATTTGCTTGAAAAAATTTCTGTACCACTTCTGCTAGTTTGGGGCTTTCCGAATGCCCAGATGCTCTACTTGCCCAATTAACAAAATTGACTCCTGTAAGTATTGTGGGGTGGACATCTTGTCCGCCCTTATTTATTGGTAATCCCTAAGTTGGAAACATAATTAATCCGACCCTCATCCTTCCGCTAGATTAACAATTTCTGTTGTTGTCAACTCACACCACAAATAAAACTGTCAGCGATTTACTTTTAATAAGTAATGATGATTTATCGTGCTTATCTAATCCCAAATACCATCTGGTAAAAATAACTCAACGGGATTTATGACTTTTTCTCCGGAAATTCAGCACAGTCATCAGAAAACAATCTAAGTAAACCTGATTAGTTGCCCCTTACTTGCACACCCACAATCACAACATGAAATCACATCTACTAGCGATTGGTTTAAGCAGTTTGCTTCTAGTTGCAGGACAAGCTAAAGCCTCACAATTACAGTCTTGGTACTATGATTCTAGCCAAAACCAATTAGACCTAACTACCACTTCGGGAATAGAACCAAAAGCCTTTGTATTAGATAATCCTAATCGATTAGTGATTGACTTACCGGGAACTAATTTTAATTCCGATACTGTCAAACGAAGTTTTGGTAAGGCAGTAAAAGAAATTCGCCTCGGCAAACCAGACTCTCAAACCACTCGTTTTGTCGTCGAGTTAGCTCCTGGTTATGATGTTACTTCCCAAAATATATCAATTAAAGGCGATTCTCGTTCTCATTGGATTTTCAAATTCAATTCATTTAACCGTCAAAGTAATCCCATTGTGGGAGAAAATCGAGAAGATATTGCCATCAAATCCACAGATGCATCGACATTTGCTGGAGTTGTAAATCTTGGTCAAGAGATGGTTGGCATCACTTCTCAGATTCGCAGTTTGTTAGCAAGTTATAAAACCTTGAATCCAGGAATATTTTTCTTAGATTTAGATACAGGAAATTATATAGATATTAATGGCGAAAAGAGATTTGCTGCTGCCAGTACAATCAAATTTCCCTTACTAGTGGCTCTTTTCCAAGAAATAGATGCAGGTAGAATTAAACTGACTGATAAATTAGTGATGCGGCGCGATTTAAAGGTTGGCGAATCTGGAATTATGCAATACAAACCCATTGGCACTAAATTTAGTGTCCTAGAAACTGCTACCTTGATGATGACAATCAGCGATAATACCGCCACAAATCTAGTTCTCGATCGCTTGGGTGGTGCAGCAAAAGTTAGCCAACGTTTTCGTAGCTGGGGGTTGCAAAATACAGCACTTCGGAATCTGCTTCCAGACATTGGTGGTACAAATACAACTAGTTCCAAAGATTTGGTCAGATTGGCGGCCTTAGTTTCTAATAATCGTTTGTTATCCCCAACTAGCCGCGATCGCGTTTTAGGTATTATGCGCCATGTCAAAACTAATAGTTTACTACCAGCAGGTATCGGTCAAGGAGCTACCATCGCCCACAAAACTGGTACGTTGAGATTTATCATTGGTGATGCGGGTATTATTCAAATGCCCAACGGCAAAAGCTATTTAGCAGGTGTTTTGGTGCAAAGACCAAACTACGATCCCAAAGCCGGAGATTTTGTCCGTGAAGTTTCGAGAAGAGTCTATAATTACCTAGACAATACTAAAGTTAGCAATATAGAACCAAAATTTGGCGACCGCACTCCTTAATAAATATAGGGGCGTACAGCTAGCTGTGCGCCCCTACATATCATCGGTATCAGGTATTTCGTGAAATGTTATTATTTCAAGAAGTTTCGTATAGCACTACCGCCATACCTACCAACAGCAGGAATTTCCAGGAAGCTATCTGTAGCTTTGCCCGTACCATCGTTGGTAACGAATTTCTCATTAACTGGATGTCCATTGGGTACGAAAAGTTGCGGATGATCAAAAGGCGCTTTCTCATACCTAACTCGGTCATCAGTCAGTCCCTTTAAAAAGGCGACTAATTGCTGTTTTTCTTCTGGTGATAGATTCAGTGGGGGAAGAACTCCAAAGTCACCACCTCGATTGTAAAAATCAACCACTTGCTCTAAAGTTGCTTGACCTCCATTGTGGAAGTAGGGGGCAGTGAGTTCAACATTGCGAAGTCCAGGCGCTTTGAAAGCTCCGTCTGCACTCACAGTTTCACTAGAATTCAAGGGTGGATTGAGGACGGGGGGGTTTTCGCCAAGGAGAAGCTGAAATTTCCCTAACTGAGCCAATCGTGCCTCTGAAAGCGGATTATTCTGCACAGGGTCACTACCACCCAAACCGGGGTCGTCCGTTACAGGTCTAACACCGATATTGAAGAAGCCATTGTCTTCAGCAGGTCTTGCACCGAATGGCACACGTTTAATTCGTCCGTCTTTAGCCACGCTGCTGACTGAAGCAGCTGTTAATTCCGAACCAACGTGACAACCAATACACAGAGCCTTGCCCTGGAACAGTTGTTGACCTAGTTGCTGCTGATTAGTTAGGGCTGTGGTGTTTCCTTCTAAGAAGCGATCGAAGGGCGTATCGTTGGCAATAAGTGTAGACTCGTACAACTGAATTGCCAGCCCAAAGAACAGCGAGAAGTTATACTCCAACAGCGTGTACTCTTTAGTTTGGGAAGAGTTATCAGCGCTGTTGACAAAAGTCCTTTTACCTTCAGCATCAACTTGGATGAGTTGATTAGACTTCCACCACTCCGGCTTAAAGGCATCTTGAATCAGCTGGTCGTAGGTTTTATCCTTCAGTCCGGGCAGAGGATATCTACTGTTTGCACCTAAAACGCTGTCTTGTGGATGCACAATCTGTTTGCCTAGTGGTCTGAGGCGAGATAACTTTTGCCCCAAGACTCGAGGCAGCTTTGCACCCCTAATTGACAGAACATTTTGCAGCAGTGTGCTGAGAGATTTGTTAATTTGCGGCAATTTAAGAGTAGGTTCTTTAATTTGCGGAAATTTAAGAGTAGGTTCTTTAATTTGCGGCAATTTAGCAGGAAATTCTTTAACTTGCGGCAAGTTAGCAGTAAGTTCTTCAACGGAATTGGGTACTGGGTCAACCAGAGTATCAGCAATATTATCTAGATTATCTAGCGGTAATTTGCTGAGAGATTTATTGTTGTCAATTCGCCCGAACTTATCACCAATTTCTAGAAAAGTGCGACCATCAGCCGACAACTCGAAGGAACTCAGTGGCGGCCCCAGCGCCTGAGAAGCTAAAGACGAATTATTCAGTCTGATTTTGACAAATTGCAGCTGATTTGGCTTTTCTGCTTTTACTACAGAGGCGTTAGGATCTCTTAAACCGAAGGGATTCACCCCATTAAAGATGTTCTGCGCCCTTCCATCCCAAAAGTTGCGGAAGTTGAATGCTGAATTAATCACGGTCGGGGTGTTACGCGCCTGTACGCGGCGCACATTTGTACCTCCCACGTTAAACACCGGATCTGGCTCTGTTTTTACTTCGTCTTCCGCGCTACCAGGTACGACATTAACAAACTTAGTATTAGAGACACCCTGAGAGGAACTGACATCATTTCGGTCAGATACAACGGTATTAGGATTATTCGGGTCTGACAGCTTGTGGAAAGGAAAATCTCCCGGTTTCAGTTGGTAGTTTGGCGCACCACCTATATTAAAAACTGTATCGGGATTCACAGTACCATTAGCGTTAATCCGCAAAAGCCCAGGAGAAACCTGATTTTTGGATCTATTGTCGGCTCCAGCATGGAAGTGACAACTAGCACAGGAGGTCTGTCCGTCGCTCCCAACCTGCATATCCCAAAAAAGAGTCTTTCCTAACTTGATTGCAGCTGTTTTGTCTTTTACGAAGTCCCCAAGATTGTTAGGTTCTGGAACCGATACGCTCTTGAGCGAAATTAGGGACGGGGCTGTAACCCCTACTGACACAGTATTTCCGGCTATTACTGCTACCACAATAATGGCAGCAATTGTTATAGTCCTTGAAAATCTCGATCTCAAGTAGTTAGGCTTGCCATATCTGAATTTCCACTCTTGCCGCTTTATTTTTGTCACTAAAGATTTGAGCAAAAATCGACCTCTTGAGGTCAGTAGAAAGCAACTTGATAAGGTAGTGGTAAAGATTACTAAGCTGATTATGGGTATAATCCCCATAGTTGTTTTCTAAAGTAACACCGAGATAAAGTATACATTTACAAGGAAGTTTTAAATTTAATATTCATGTAAAATGAACACGTAAATTACAAATTTTACGTGAACATAAAAAATACCCTCTTAGGGCTACGAATAATAAATTGAGTTTGGTTAAATGATTATTTTATATTGAATTTGCATTGACTAAGCTACTAATATTTATTCTCAACAAGAGTTTGATAAAATCAGTTAGGTATATCTTAAACTTATTATCAGTCCTACTTTGTGTAGGATATTTAAATGTTACTACATCAAAGTTCTGGTCGGTGGCGCTTAGGGCTAGCGTTATCGTTATTGACAGTCTCCTTGTGGGGAATTTTACCTATTGCTCTTGCAATAAGTCTACAAGTGCTTGATATCTATACCATAATTTGGTTTCGCTTTTTAGTATCATTTATACTGCTTGCTGTGTATTTAGGGATACGCGGTAAATTACCAAAATTAGAACAACTACGCTTTGCTTCTGGAAAATTATTAGCGATCGCTACAATATTCTTAGGGATTAATTACTTTTTATTTACTCAAGGTTTAGTACTAACATCACCTGCTAACGCTCAAGTTCTGATTCAATTATCTTCCCTTTTATTAGGTTTAGGAGGGTTAGTAGTTTTTAAAGAACGTTATCGGCTGTCTGAGTGGATTGGTGTTAGTGTAATGATTTGCGGTTATTTTTTGTTTTTTCACGAACAACTAACAAATTTAATTACAGCGCATAGCACATATATACTAGGTAGTGTTGTGATTGCGCTAGCAGCAACGGCTTGGGCTATTTATGCTTTGGCACAAAAGCAGTTATTACAATCTTTATCTTCCACCAGTATCATGTTGATAATTTATGGAGGCTGTGCTTTATTATTCACTCCTCTAGCCAAAATAAAATCACTTTTTATACTTGATGCTTTCCATTTAGGAATATTGATTTTTTGTGCCTTGAATACTTTAATCGCTTACGGTGCTTTTGCCGAATCATTACAACATTGGGAAGCATCACGAGTAAGCGCAGTATTAGCTCTTGCTCCCATTGTGACATTAATATCAGTCGCAGTTGTATCAGTTATTGCACCTGATTGGACACTATCGGAAAACTTCACTTTCATCGCAATATTCGGAGCGGGTTTAGTAGTCACAGGTTCAGTAGCGATCGCCTTGGGAAAAGCTAATTAATTGTAATATTTTTCAGGATTTTTACTAGATTTTTCATCTAGTGAATTTGTGCAATATTCAAAGCTACAACATAAATACTGAGGCGGACTATTTTTTATTTGTTATGATTTAATAGTGAAGGCAAACTACTGAAGTTAGGCGGATACTTTACCGATCTGCGTAACTCTTTAGTATTTGATTGTTGACTTTATAGCCGAAATATCTTTGAACAAGAATTCAGAATTCAGGAGTCAGAATATATTACTAGGGGATTGGGAATCACTACTTTTCTAAAACTACCCAATCCAGGATTTAGTAGGAATTTAAAACCGATCATGACCCATCATTTTAAGCAAGCTACATTCGCAGTTCATACATAATTCATCCTGATTTATAACTCCTAACTCCTAAATTCTGTTTTGAGAAAATTGAGGCTAATAACTTTAAGTAAACCAAGCAGGGCGACAGAATAACTACCAAAGCCAACACCTGATAAAACCAGACCACCGAAATAGTTGAGCGATGAATAGTTTGTTTGGTAATTGGGCCAGCACCCTAAGAAAAAATTCCTTATTGCTGGTTCTTTCAATGGTGCTGCCAACATTTGGAATTAGTAATTCTGTCTTGGCAGCAGAGCGGATTTATGCATCTTATTCAGCTTTAGAGCTTTCCATTTCAGTCAGCACTTTAGAGAACTACGCCAAAACAGGTATAATTAACGAAGACTTAGCAGCCTATCAGCAATATCTGCCTCTAGAACAGCTTCAAGAATTGCGGCGGATTTTACTTAATCGGGTGAAAGTTAGTCCGGTAATAGTTTCGCAACTTCTCTACACACCGCAAGGAGAATTTTTGCTGCATCGGTTGGCGCAAGTGATTAAAACCAGTCAAGCAGAACCAGGATTTGGTGCTTTGCGTTCGGCGCTAATTTCAGCCTCTGGTGAATCGGGAGGCTTGACACTTTTAAATGTGTTGCGTAAATATCCCAGCAGCAGCATTCGCCTTGATGTCGCCGAGACTTTGGAAATAGCTACAGAATTAGAGGAACTTGTTAATCAAACCCATCGAGCGATCGCAGCTGTTTCCGAAAAGTCTAAAATAGAAGCTGAGAGCATTTCCCAACCAAATTTATCACAATTGCCCGATTTAAAGGTTCCGGGAAAATTTAAGTCGCAAAAATACATCCTGAAGTTTTTCGACTCAACCCGCAATCGGCTTTTATTGACTGATGTTTACATTCCCAATGTCCAGAATCCTGCACCGGTAATTGTAATTTCTCACGGCTTGGGTTTAGACAGCAGTAACTTTCAATATTTAGCCACTCATTTAGCTTCTTACGGATTTGCTGTCGTTGTTCCCAATCACCCTGGTAGTGATGCGAAACAATTGCGTTCTCTGCTAAATGGACGCGCCATTGAAGTAGCAGAACCAAGTGAATTTCAAGACCGACCAATGGACATAACATATATACTGAATCAATTGCAAAAAGGTAATCAATCTGATTCACGGTTTAAAGGTCGCCTAAATCTGCAACAAGTTGGAGTATTTGGTCAATCTTTGGGAGGCTACACAGCCTTAGCCTTGGCAGGTGCTAAAATTAACTTTGAGCAGCTAAAACAAGACTGTCAACCAGCAGCACTACAAAAAACCTGGAATATGTCTTTACTGCTCCAGTGTCGCGCTTTAGAATTGAGCATCAGCAAATCTGGCAAGTATTATAACTTGCGGGATGAGAGAGTCAAAGCTGCGATCGCAGTCAATCCCATTACTAGTTCGATTTTCGGCAAAGCTGGTTTAAGTCAAATTAAAACTCCAGTGATGATTGTCAGCAGTAGTGATGATACAGTTGCGCCAGCTTTATCGGAGCAAATTTTACCTTTTTCCTGGTTGGCGAATTCCCAAAAGTATCTCGCCATGCTTGTTGGTGGTACACACTTTTCTACCATTGGCAATGCAAACCCTGCAAATCAACAAGTAGCATTACCTGCGGATATGATTGGTGATGCTTCTCAAGCGCGGCGTTACATGAATGTTTTAAGTTTACCTTTCTTTCAAACATACATTGCTGGAAAGCCGCAATACACACCCTACCTGAACGCCGCCTACACTCAAAGCATTTCTAGTAAGTCTCTTGGTTTGAGTCTCGTCAAGTCATTGAATACAACCGAATTAGTACAATTATTGGATATAAAAGGAGCCAAACTCGTAAAAAAAAAGTTCCCAACACCATAGTCAGCTTCGGATTTTGGATGTTGGATATTGGTGTTGCATTGCTGCATGTAATGATTTTTATTTGATTTGTACAGACGTAATTAATTACGTCTGTAAAATTTATTTACGTGTTTATAAAATTAAAGGCTCAATTTTTGCTTGGACTTCTTCAATTAGCTCTTGTTCAACTTTCTCTACAAACAAAACCTTTCTAACTTTCCAATCAAGCGATTTGATCTGATCGGCTAGCACCACGCCACTAGTTATCATCCCGTCAGGAAGCGGAACTTCAAGGTTAAGACCTTTTTTTTGATTAGTAATTGGACAAATTAGAACTATAGAAGCCATTCGATTGTATTTTAATGGCGACATAACTAAAAAAGGACGATAGCCCATCTGCTCACGCCCTTGAGGTTTTAGTTCAGCATTAAGCGTTTCAGCAATATCTTCAAATGACATTCCTGATGTTTTCAGGGCTAATACACGTCGGATCGAATCAGCCGTAATTTGCTTTGCTGTTTTGCAGTCTAACTTGACAATATCACCCCTATCTGGAATGTATGGTTGAACTACCAAACTTCATTCCCCACAGCAGATCCAGTATCTATTTCAGAATGGAAATTATCTGGAGTCATACCTTCCAATAATTCATCAAGCGTATATTTTTTTCGCTGCTGCGGCGTAATTACAATACTATTCCCTGAGACACTGAAAGTTATGTCTGTCCCCTCTTTGACATTAACTTGTTCAGCCAAAGCTTTCGGAAGTCGAATAGCTAGGCTGTTTCCCCACTTAGCAACAACTGTACTCATAGCTACCTCAAAATAAATGCTTTCTTAGAGAATTTCACACCCAAACACAAAACTTTCGGAGCTTGACGCGCCTATTTTGGACTATTGTACGTATCTACTTTGAATATACCATAATTTGTAAGTGACTTACAAAAAACCACAAACAAGCACTGGGAAGTAAAGCCGAGGGGAGGAGACTAGGTTTCTATTTATTCGCCTTCTAGCCACAACTGCACAACAATATTAGGCAGTATTAGCATTACCCCCCTTCTTAAATTAATAATTAGGGATTTAAAAGTGATATCAAAATCTTATTTATTTCTTCTTTTATAAAACTTGAATTATTTCTAAAAAAATCCTCAAGCGAGTAATTTAAAATTTGCTCACAAAACGCATAACTACTGATTGTTGGATCATCATTCAAAATTCCAACTAAAACTAATAATTGAGCGGCTTTATATCTTTTTAAAACTGTGGCATTAATCTGACAAGATAATACCATCATTACTGGAAGTAAATTCTCATTATAAGCTCTAATCGCATTTAAAAGGTCTGCATTTTGCCTTTTTGAATCTGCGCTTTTATATCCTTGACGTATTTCAAATGCAGCACCAACTAAAGTTTTAGAACGATTTTTATCAAGCCCCAGTTTGATTGATGATAATTTTAGCCATTCATTTATCTTATCTCGATAATGGCTATTTTTTATATCATCTACAGAAATTTTGGCATCGAGTGTTAATTTAGCAATGGAACCGTCATTTTGTGTAATTTCGTATCCCCAGATTACTTGTTTAGTATTTAGATTTAATTGATCTGAAATGATTTTACGAATAAGTCTTTCACAACCAATACCTAGCTGTCTATAAACAGAAGTTATTCCACCGGCTGCTTTATGTGCAGCGTACATTAAATCAGAATCAAATCCTATCCAGTGATATAAAGGATCTGAAGCATATAAGTTTTTAAATTCTAGTAATGGTGTTCCATCTTTATTGGATGTGCCAAACTTAGGTGTATATCCTGAGCATAGTTTAATTGGATCTAACAGAATATCTAAGTATTTTTTATTTTGTTCATTAACTAGCATGAGCTTTTATAACAGAAAGATCGTTTTTGAGAAATTCATAAATCTGTTTAGCTATTAAATGTCCAATTATTGGTGGAACAGCATTTCCTATTTCAATTATATTTTGACTTGCTGAATGCGGAAATACAAACTCATCAGGAAATGATTGAAGCCTTGCACATTCTCTAACTGTTAATCGGCGGTCTAAAGAATAATGAAAGTGAACCCTTGCTTTTGTATTTGCCCTTACTGTATAGGCAATTTCTCCCTGTTTGGATTTTTGATCCCCTTGACCTGCTCCTTTTGTAGCTTTTGTAGCGACAAAATATTGGCTTTGGTTTGATATGCTTTCATCATCAATTTCTACGAGGTCTTTGATAGCTTCATCAATTGAAACATACTGAAAAAATAATTCTGGAGTAGGAGGCTTGGGAAATGATTTAATATCAGATCTAACACCAACTAAAAATAATCTCGTTCGACTTTGAGGCAATCCAAAATCTGGACAATAAATCTTCCAGACCTTAAAAATGTAGCCAACTGATTCAAATTCTTTGAGGATGTGGTTTAAAAAAAATCCATTTTCTAATTTTTCTAAAAAAGGTACATTCTCTCCTACTACAATTTCCGGTTTATGTATATTCATATAATCTTTCATTACAGTATATAATTCACCTCTAGTCCCTTGAAATCCTTTTTTGTGTCCAGATGACGAAAAATCTTGGCAGGGAAATCCTCCCAGAAGAATATTTGCGGGGGGTAATGAGCCTATATCTACATTCGTAAGATCTACTGTAGTTACATCATTTGAAAGATTTAGAGCATAAGTTTGAGTAGCTTTTTCGTCAATATCGTAGGCGTGTACAATTTTATATGGGAGAGCTTCATATTTTTTATTGAGAAAACTAAAACCTCCTAAAAAACCCAGATCAAGCCCACCGCATCCAGAAAATAATGATATGGCGTTTATATAACCTTTAGTTTTATATCCTTCAATCAGTGTAGGATTAATATAATTTTTTATATTTGGATTGACTTTAAACCCATATTGAAAAATCGGTTTTCTTTTTAAGGCTTTTCTTTTTGGCAATCCAGATTTGGGGCGCATATAACTGTAAATATTACTCTGTGATTTTATTGCATAATACAATATCTCTCTCATCGCCCCCAACTCTAGAGGATATTCCTAGCATCCTCATCCTCTTTATACCTTAGTTACTGTAAAAACCGTAACAAGCACAGATATATGCGATCGCATTCATAACTTCTCGACATATACTTTAAAGAAATATGACATTTAATTGCGTAGCCAAAGGCGGGCTTTTCGTTCCACCCCACAAGATTGGATAATTTATTTGTTGGAAGTCCCTTATTCTCCGGCGAGCTCCCGCGCAATATCCATGTTTGCTGCCAGTACACGCACTATTTCAACGGGGTTTTCACCTCTGTATATCAGGAAATATCGGGGCTGCACCAACCAGAAACGGACGGAAAGCGGGGTCAGGTCGTAACGGTACTGTCCTATTTTGGGGTTGTCTGTCAGTAATTCACAGGCCCAAAGAAGCTTGTCTAGCGTCCGTTCGGCGGCATCCGAATTATCTCGCGCGATATAGGCATAAATTCCCGCGAGGTCGTTTTCAGCTTGCGGGGAGAGAATATAAAGTTTTGGGTTCGTCACAACGATTTTTTGATCAATTGTTGTGCTTTATTGCGGATGCGCTCTCGCGCACCTTCTTGGGGAAGACCTTGTGCATTATCAAGCTCCGAAAGACCGATAGCGATTTGCTCATTGAGCCACAATTTATACTCTTCGGAATGGTCGTTAAAGCGTTTCAAAAGACGCAACCCCTCCCGAATCACCTCGCTTTGAGAATGGTACAAGCCGGACTCAACCTGCATTTGGACGAAGGCTTCCAACTCAGGAGTAAGGGAAATATTCATGTATCCTATTTCTTTATAACAATAATAGACATTATAATAACAGTTTTTGTTATTGCTTGCCAGTGAAAACTTTCGCAAATATCTACGTAAAAACCGTAACAAGTAGAGTTGATATGCGATCGCATTCATAACTCCTCGGCATATACTTTAAAGAAATATGACATTTAATTGCGTTATTGTAAAAGTCAGCTTTACATAAGTTCAGTTATGAGCCAGCCTGAATATACTACAGCCCAAGTAACAGCCCTGACTAACCACGATCGCAAACTAATTCACAAACCTGGCTCTATTCAAGCTCATGGCGTTCTCCTGGCACTCAGTACTCAGCTAGAGATACTGCAAGTTAGCAACAATACCCAAGCGTATTTGGGCAAAGAGCCAGAAGATTTGCTCGGTCAACCTTTGAGCTATTTGCTTGACCCTCAGCAAGTGGAAATTGTCAAGCAGTGCTTGGTGAAAAAAATTGGCAGTGCTAATGCTTTTAAAGTACTAATAGATACCTTAGATAAAAAAATATACTTTGATGCTATTGCTCATCGTACAGAAGAAGCTGTGATTCTAGAGCTAGAACCGACCAACTCGGAATCTGAGGTGAGTTTCTTAAGCTTTCATCGTTTGGCTGGTGAAGCGATCGCAAAAATGCAAAGAACATCTAGTCTGATAGAATTTTTGCATTTAGTGGCTGAAGAAATCCAAAAAATCATCGGTTTTGATCGGGTGATGGTCTATCAATTTGACGAGTCAGAAGCGGGTTCTGTTGTTGCAGAAGTCAAACGGCAAGATTTATCACCTTATTTAGGACTCCACTATCCCGCTACAGACATTCCAGCGCCAGCTAGGGAGTTATACACGCGCTGCTTTCTGCGATTCATCCCTGATTTGACTGCCGAACCTGTCAAACTAGTTCCAACGGAAAATCCGACAACACATCAACATCTTGACTTAAGTTACTGTCTACTACGGAGTTTTGATTGGTGTTGTACTGAATATCATCAAAATATGGGAGTGAAGGCTCTTTTGGTGATTTCACTGATTCAAGATCGGAAGCTTTGGGGATTGATATCGTGTCACCATCAAACACCAAAGTATATTTCTTACGAAGTACTAAAGATGTGCGAATTTTTGGGACAAATTGTGTGTTCAGAGTTAGCGCATAAAATTAGTTACTCGGAATGGGATTATAAGGTAAAGCTTAAATCGCTACAGTCTGAGTTTTTAGAATCTATTTCCCAAGCAGACAATTTTATCGATGCCCTAATCAAACCGGAAATCCGCTTACTCGATCTTGTTAGTGCTTCAGGAGCGGCGGTTTGTCTGGATAATGAAATTACCCTTGTAGGAACAACACCGAATATTGATGAAGTTCGGACACTCATTGAATGGGCGGATATCCAAGTTAGTGACAACCTATTTTCTACTGATTCTCTGCCGAAACTTTACTCAGAGGCGCTGATATTTAAAGATACTGCTAGTGGTTTGTTGCTATTGCGGATTTCTAAAATCCGGCGCTATTACATCCTGTGGTTTCGCCCTGAAGTTATCCAAACGGTACACTGGGCAGGAAATCCACAGGAATCCATGCAATATCAGGCTGATGGTAGCTTTACCCTATCTCCCCGAAAATCCTTTGAACAATGGCAAGAAACGGTTAGATTAACTTCTCTACCTTGGAAAGCTTGTGAACTTGATAGTGCGATCGCTCTGAGAAATGCGATCGTTGGTATTGTACTCTCGAAAGCGGATGAATTAGCTAAAATCAACCTGGAGTTAGAGCGCAGCAACCAAGAACTAGCATCCTTTGCCTACGCCGCTTCCCACGACCTCAAGGAACCTTTGCGGGGCATTTATAACTTCTCGACAGTGTTGCTAGAAGACTATGCTCAAGTATTAGATGATGACGGAATGGAATGCTTGCAAACAGTAGTCTCCTTGTCTGTACGCATGGAAACTCTGATTAATGCTCTACTGCGACTCTCGCAGTTAGGACAAGCACATCTGCGCTTGCAAACAACCGACCTCAACGAATTGCTCAACCAAGTAATTGATGTTTTTCGTGCTAGTCGCCAAGACTCTAGACTTGTTGATATTCGCATTCCTCGGCCTTTGCCAACAGTTTTGTGCGATCGAGTTCTCGTTAATGAAGTCTTCAGTAATCTACTTGGTAATGCCTTCAAATACAACGATAAGGCGGAACAATGGGTTGAGATTGGCTACTTTTCTCAAGAAGAGGGACAAGGGGGACAAGGGGGACAAGTCTCTCTCTTATCTCCCCCCTCTTCCTTGTCTACCTTGTCTCTTCTCAATGCCCAATCCCCAATATTTTATATCCGAGATAACGGCATTGGAATTCCACACCATCACCTAGAAACTATCTTTAGATTATTTAAGCGGCTCCATTCTCAGGAAAAGTACGGTGGAGGAGCCGGTGCAGGACTAGCTATTGTTAAGAAGATTGTTGAACTTCATAACGGTAAAATTTGGGTGAAATCTACTGTAGGCGTTGGCTCAATGTTCTATTTTACGCTGGAATAGTTTAAGATAATAGCTAAATATGTATTTTTGTTAAGTTCTTTTAAGACTGCGAATGACAAAAAAACTTTATGAACCGATGCTCGTTGTTGAGGACAGCAATGAAGATTTTCGGATGCTGCAACGTCTGATGCGGCGTATGGCCGTCCAGAACCCCATACATCGTTGTACGAATGGGGATGAGGTTTTAGAGTTCCTTTATAAACTAGGGAACGATGCCGACGCTAAAGGCGAAGACCTATCTGACTCAAAAGTAGCATTACGACCCTCTGTGATCTTGCTCGATCTGAATTTGCCAGGTATTGATGGGCGTGACATTTTAGATCGGCTCAAGCAAGACAAGACTTTCAAAGGAATCCCCATCGTTGTTTTTACCACATCATCTAACCCCAAGGATATTGAATTGTGCTACCAAAAGGGCGCAAATGGATATCTGGTAAAACCGATGGATGCTCAGGAACTAAAAAAGACGATTCAGGCATTCGTGGATTACTGGCTTGAAGCCAATATGCCGCCTGTGTTGGATTAATTTGTTTATTATTCTGTTTATTTTCTGTTGATGTCACAGTAGGGACAATAGGATAACGAAGAATACGGCTCAGGGGTAACAGCGACATTTTCCTCTTTGGGTCACTGTGTCTGTTTGTTTCTCCTAAATGCGTTTTCGCCATTTTCCTGTTTTTCCCACTGTCTTCGACTATTTTGTATTGCTTTAGAATTACTAAAGAATTTAGATTTTATTTATAGTTATTTTATATTATTTTTAGAATTATGCAAGAAAACACAATCTGGATAAAAGGGATCTACATGGCTCCCCGATCCTCATAACCTTATGCTGGACATACGGACGCTACTCATCATTGATGATTGTGCCGCAGATCGGAAAATCTATCGTCGGTATCTTTTGAAAGATCCGCACCAGTCCTACCAGATTTTGGAGGCAGATTGTGCAGAAGATGGATTTGCTTTGTGCCAAAAAGCACGCTGCGATGTGATTCTGCTGGATTTTTGCTTACCTGATATGAGTGGCTTAGAACTCTTTGATCGGATGCAGCAGGAGGTATTTAAGACTTCTATACCCGTGATTATGTTGACAGGGCGGGGTGATGAAGAGATCGCTGTGCAAGTGATGAAACGGGGTGCTTTAGATTATTTAGTCAAGCAAAATCTGACACAGGATGTGTTGCAATTAGCAGTCCGCAACGCCATTAAGCAATCGTGCTTACAAGCCCAACTTCAGAAAACTCAGGAGAGACAACGCTTAATTGCTACGACTGCTTTACGAATTCGCCAGTCTCTTAACCTAGAACAAATTTTGAATACAGCTGTAGCTGAGGTACAGCAACTTCTGAAGTGCGATCGCGTGATGGTGTATCAGTTCGCCCCAGATACAGATGGTAAGATAGTAGCCTCATCAGTTGAGTCATACCGCACTGTGGCATTGTGCGATCGCGTCGAGGCTAGGGAAGAAGTAGGGGAGCAGAGGGAGGAAAGAGGTAAATTAATTACTCATTCTCCCCCTTGCACCCTGCACCCTGCCCCTTTGCCTCTTGTGCAATCCCCAATTCCTTATATCTATGAGCTTGGTTTGTGTAATTGTGTCAGCCTAAAAGAGCAATTTAATACTCAAGCAAATCTGGTAGTGCCGATTAATTTGAGCAACAATGGGAACCCAACCCCCAAGCTTTGGGGTTTATTGATTGCTCATCATAATTCCGGGGAGCTACACTGGCAAACTGATGATGCAGAAATGCTCAATGAAGTATCAGTGCAATTAGCGATCGCTATTCAACAGGCGGAATTGTTAGCCCAAACTCAAGCAGCCCTTGCTAAAGAAAAGCAACTCAATGTATTTAAATCCCAAATAATTACAACGGTTTCCCATGAGTATCGAACGCCGCTAACTTCAATTTTGGCTGCTGCATCAACTTTGGTAAAACATAGCCAGCAACTGGATGAGTCTAAACAAGAGAGGTTCTTGGGAATGATTGAACAGAAAGCAAGGTATATGTCCAAACTTGTGGATAATATGCTTCTGGTTAACCAACTTGAACTGGAAAAACCCAAGTTTCAACCAATCTTAGTAGATTTACTACAATTTTTTTCTGACCTTTTAGAACAAGAGCGAGAAACAGTAGGCGATCGCCACGAATTGATTTTTAAAGTTACTGGTAATCATCATGGATTTTGGGGCGATCGCGGACTTTTGCAACAAATTTTTATTAACTTAATGTCCAATGCAATTAAGTACTCTCCAGACGGAGGGAGTGTAGAATTTCACCTGATCGGCAACGAATCAGAAGCAATTTTTTACATCCAAGATCGGGGAATTGGTATCCCGATGGCAGATCAAGAAAATTTATTTCAATCCTTCAGTCGTGGTAGTAATGTTGATACCATTCCTGGCACTGGCTTAGGGCTAGCGATCGCTAAAGCTTGTGTCGAGTTACATGATGGTAATATTAGCTTGTGGAGTCAAGTAGGGCAAGGAACTAAAGTTACTGTTAGCTTACCGAAGGCATTTCCAATGAGTCAACTATCCCCATCATCAAGTTGATTCTATATAATTTGAAAATATATCTTGTAATTATTCATCTTGAATTTCTATCTTGCTAATCAACCATTCTTCGATTGTTTTCCCGCAAGGTTCAGAACTTTGGCAATCACTGACGTTTTCTAGAGAATAATACATTTTTACTTTTTTGTTGACGTATTTATCTGGTTCGCAAACTTCAAAGACTGCACCGACACCTTCATATACTTTACCATTTTCATCGACAACATTAACGTAGCATTTTAAGTCTCCGTTTTGCATATCTTTGATCGTACCAACAATGGGGTTATCGTTTTTAATTTCCTTGGATTGATTGTTTTTAAGAGGTGTTTTTTCAGTTGATGCTGAATTAATCGGTTTTTTGTTATTATCTAATTTTATTTGATTTACAGAAATAGATTCAGAATTAACTTTGATAGCTGTTGTAGTATTTTCTGGATTCGCTTTATTCTGTTGAGAAATACTATTGCTAGAGTTACTGCAACTTACAATCAACATAGAACCAAAAAACAACGTGGTAGTGAAAATTGTTTTTTTCATTTTATATTAAGTTTTTGATGATTTTTCTTAGCGATCGCAATTTTATGTGTTGGAAGTTATAAATGACATCGTGATATTTGCTGAAAATACTCGGTGTTAGCTGCACTTTTTGTATATTATTCGGTAAACTGCTTAGAGAATGTTTGAAAAGTCTTCTTGTCGGTATGTATCAAATATTTTTTTACCCCACCCTAACCCTCCCCTTATAAAGGGGAGGGAACTAGATTCTCCGGTTCCCCCCCTTTATAAGGGGGGATTAAGGGGGGTAAGAATGCAATTAAAATCACAGCCAACGAGTTTTCAAACAACTTCTTAGAGGATGCCTTAATACTGATAAAATAATACTTAATTGAAGAATTCAGAATCAAGACGCTCTCTACGACTCGCTACTGCTGCGCTATCAGCTTTTTCGGTAACAAAAATTCATTCTGACTCCTGAATTCTGTTCGATAAACTGTAATTGCTAAATATTAATGCTTTGAGCATTAAATAAGTATTTAATAAAGTTTAGAAACTGTAAGTATTAATTTTGTGTTATTTCAAGGTTTTCTCAACTTAAACAAACCATTTGGCTGGACTTCTCACGACTGCGTAGCGCGGGTGCGAAAATTGTTGCACCTCAAACGTGTAGGACACGCGGGAACCTTAGATCCAGCAGCGACAGGGGTTTTACCGATCGCACTTGGTAAAGCCACAAGATTATTGCAATATCTGCCAGAAAACAAAGCTTACAAGGCTACGATTCGTCTGGGTGTGCGGACTACAACCGATGATTTAGAAGGTGAAATCATTAATTCTCAACCTTGTGCTGGATTGAGTTTGGCAGAGGTAAAAACTGCACTGGCACAATTTAAAGGCAAGATTGAGCAAATACCACCGAATTACAGTGCAATTCAAGTAGATGGTAAACGTCTCTACGACTTAGCACGTCAAGGTAAAATGGTGGAAGTTCCAGTGCGAATAGTGGAAATTTTTCACATCGAAATTTTGGATTGGAGAGAAGGGGATTTTCCTGAATTGGATGTGGCGATCGCTTGTGGATCTGGTACATATATTAGAGCGATCGCTCGTGACTTAGGTACAATCTTAGAAACTGGTGGCACTCTTGCAGCTTTGATCCGTACCCAAAGCAGTGGTTTTGATTTAACAGATAGTCTCACTTTCACCGACTTAGAAATTAAACTACAAAGTGAGACATTTCAACCTCTTACCCCTGATACAGCCTTACAACATTTGTTGTCTGTTACTTTACCTGCAACATCTGCTCAAAAATGGTGTCAAGGTCAGCGAGTTTCTCTAAATTCTGATATTACCGGAATAGTGCGAGTTTATCAAGAAGAGACTCGCTTTTTAGGTGTTGGACAATTAGAAGATGAAGTGTTAATTCCTCAAATGGTTTTTGAACCGATTTCTTGAAGAAGAATTTAGAAGTCAGAATTCTGACTCCTGAATTCTTTCTTGTTAAACCAAATAACTCGTATTTGGTACGATCGCAAAGAAGGCATACTCATACCAAGCAGTCCATAAGAAACTGCGAATCCATCGCTGGCGCTTGTCGGGACTCAATTCGTATTCAAACGCCCCACGAGATACATCAATGGAAGATAGGTGAGAGTTGCAACCGCAGCCATGCTGATAAGTAAAACCATATTGAGAAGCAATACTTTGCACCTTCATTTGGATAGCAAATACCTTACCTGCATGGAGTATGGCATCCCAAGAACGTTTATGCTCAATATCGCGTTGATCGAATCGCAAGGCACGTTCTTCAAAAACATGATCGCGGTAAATTGGTGCTAAATGTACATGATAAAAGCTAGCAGGTAGTTCATAACCAAATTCATTGAACAAATCTATGCCAATGCGAGCCACTTTTATTTCATCAGCATAGTCGATTCCTTTTGATTCCACATCGCGGAGAATTTCTGCAAAGTTTGGATAGCTGTGTTTGAGAAAGTCTTGCCCAAAAAACTCTAAAGTTTCCCATGCTAGTTGTGCAAATAGCTGGGAAAATGAGGGTATTAAGTGAGCTAGTTGAGGGCGGTCGCTAAATAAGTCAACATCACCACGTTCTAATTTATACAAAAACAACTGTGCCATCTCAACATAGCTTTCGGGTTGAGAAAGTCCGACACTCGTGGTTCCTCTAGCAATGTCTTGCCATATAGAAGGTAGTTGAGAAACATGAACCGCATTTTCTCCGGCAATGACTGCAACAGGAGGACATTCGAGAAGTTGCATCGACAATCTCCTTTAAGACTTTAATCTGTAATTTACCTTAAGCGATCGCTAAATCTATCTTCTCAACACAATTAAAAATGTTTGACAGACTGTCTTTTGACAACGACCGCAATTTTACTCTTGAAGAAGAATTCAGAAGTCAGAATTCAGGAGCGGAAGTGTTTTCCTCTACACTCAATGTTTTGATGAGGATCTTAGCTTAAATCTGATGGCAAGAAGCTGAACGATAATTTTTACAATGTGAGGCAGTACCGAGTTGAAACAAACGACGCTTAACTCATTGAAACGACTGTATGAAAAACTCGAAGTGATAACAAGAGAATTATACGACCTTGCCGAAATTGAGTTAGAGTTAGAAGATTTTGATGACGCTGGTTTATTCCAAACTAGAGCGGATATACTGTATGAACAAATGGAAAATTTGGATGCTGTAATCTCAGAGCTAGAAGGTTAAAAGATGATGGAAGAACTCAAAGCCAAAATTAAGGAGTTGGGTAAACGAGCAGCCGAGTTAAGCCGTCAATCCGTAGAAGTATCAAAAGTAAACCGGAAACAAGGACTTGATTTAATGCGACAAGCCAGAGATGCTAGTAAGCAATGTCAAGCATTGATACAAGAGTTGAAAAAACAACAAGCCGTTTAATTATTAGGTAAATTTTAGTAGTAGACTCTTAATCGCAACAACGTGGTTGACAGGCTATTCAGACGATGCTCCTAGTTACCTCGAAGCGATCGCTCCCGCTCCCTTAATATAGTTTATTTGTACTACTCAGCTACCACCTCTTATTACCACTTCGTCAATAATTTAGATGCGTTTGCCCTGTTTATACCCCTGTTTTCTTATATATTTTTTCACCCCTGACTAACTCTTCATAATACTGCTCATAAGAGGTGAACCTGATAGATTCTTGTCTTCCTAAACCCAAGATGCCAAATTTGCAAAGACTATTATAAAACAGATCGTGTACCCGCTTTTGAAGTATCTGATTAAAATATATCAGGACGTTACGACAAAGAATAACATTAAACTCATTAAAAGAACTGTCAGTTGCTAAATTATGCTGGGCAAAAACAATATTTTCTCTTAGAGATGAGCGAAAAATAGCACTGTCATAAGCGGCTGTATAATATTCTGAAAACGACTTCTTACCACCTGCTTTTAGATAAAGCTGAGTATATTCTTGCATCAGCTTCAGAGAGAAAATACCACTTTTGGCATTTTGTAATACCTTCTCGTTTGTATCAGTGGCATATATGCGACAACGGTGATAAAGTCCTTCTTCTTGCAGTAAAATTGCCATTGAATAGACTTCTTCACCAGTAGAGCATCCAGCGTGCCAGATCCGAATGAACGGATAGGTTTGTAAGAAAGGGATAACCTGATTTCTGAAGGTTTTATAAAAACTGGGATCACGAAACATTGATGTTACATTCACCGTCAGAGCAAGCAAAAATCTTTCTAAATAAACGCGGTTGTGGAGTAACCGCTCTTGTAATGCAGAAACATTTGCTAACCCTTCTAATTGCATGAAGCTCTGAATGCGGCGCTTGAGCGAGGAAAAAGCATAATCACGAAAGTCATAGCCGTAGTATTTATATACACCTTCCAATAGTAGGTGTATTTCTATGTCCTCCAAGATCGGTTTGGGTAGAGGCATAATATTCATAATTCATAGGTTTCAGTTTAACCAAGTGGCTTTTATTACTAAAACAGCGATCGCAATTATTGAAATTCCAGCTAGCCATCTAACCTGATAACGCAGATTTTTAATCTCTTGGCTCAGACTTTCTGATTGTGGTATAGCATACGGTTCCAGTTGTACAACTTCAATAGCTACTTGTTCGGTTGTCTTTTGAGGATTTTCAAAAGAGACTTGGGTGTGTAGCCAATTAGTAATCAGTTGGGGACAGTTCTTTTTAAACCAATTTAAAGCCAAAGTTCTAAAAACTGGTTTGGACATTCGCGCAATTAATTTCATCACCCTATTTAAGGGTTTTAGGCGAAGCTTTTGATTAATCAAATTGACTGAACCAACATCATAAAGACAATCCAGAATTAGTTTTACAGTGGCTTCTTCACTGTTAATTAGGTTTTGCAGTAAAAGCAGAACATCACGCATACGCTCTGCTTCCATATACTTTTCTGCCAAGTTTTCTGGAGGACTCACTGAAGGATTTACAGTTGGATTTAGGGTTTTTCGTCTTACTATCGTCATATTGGTAACATAGCAGTCATGATCACGTCAGTACACCTATCTACCGAGAGAAAGATTTTTTATCTAGAGAGAGAACTAAAAGCCAAAATTTATTCGTGAGAAACATGACTAGATCGTGTTTGTAAAAAAGCTATTTGTCTAGTTCTTATAAATCTTTTATTTACTGATGGGTAAATAAAATTTTTTATTTAGATGCTAACACCTCAATTTGTGAAATGACCCGTTCTAATTCCTCAATTATTATACTGCTTCCAGTCTTTTTAAAAGCATCTACAAGCGCCCGATAATACCAAAGAGTACCGTCTTTACGTCCTTGAAAACGCTCCCAAAGTGATTCGCCCAAAATGCGATAATCTTTGAGAATAGACTGGGCATTGTAAAGTTTATCAGCTAATGACACAAGCAGAACTGATGGGGAAGCCGTAGGAATATGAGCAATGTATGCCTCCTTACGCTGTCGCCAAGGGGGTTTGGGAGTTGTATCAGCGTCAGTACAACCATCTACAATTGCCGTTACATTGTCACCAAAGCGACGGCGAATTTCTTCTCGTGTTGCAGCCCCACCTTGATCTTCGATCGCATCGTGTAAGAGGGCTGCGATCGCTTCATCTTCATTAGCCCCATATTCTAAAGCAATACTGGTAACACCTAATAAATGGGCAATGTAAGGGACACCTGAACCTTTACGAACTTGGTTGGCGTGTAGTTGGGTGGCGTAGGTGAGGGCTGCGGTAAAACGTTCTGAAAGCATTGTATAAAAGGAGTCAGGAGTCAGGAATCAGAATAACTCAACTTAATAAATAAAGGATTTATGTCAATTTTATAACAAATCGCTCCCAGCGCAGAGGTAAGAAAGCATGAAAGGGGTATAGAGGTATTGAAATTTGAAATTAGATAGACAACATTCATATTTATATTCCATCGCCAGATAGATAAAACTCTGCTGTTAGTTTATTAAATTTACTCAAGGATGCGCTATTCAAATGTTTGTTGAAAAAACTTTTTCAGCTTCAAAATGTAACGATCGCAAATTTTAGGATAATAAATAAATGGAAACTACAGAAACAACGCAAACAGGTTCAACACCTTTTCCAAACATTCCACCAATTATTGAAAGTAACGACAGTGAATATCGTGATACTGGTGTACCTAGTACAGTGGCGATCGCTGGACATCCTCTACACCCGCTAAGTGTGATCTTTCCCATAGCATTTTTAGCCGCCGCTTTGGGAAGTGATATTGGTTACTGGTTAACTGGTGATTTCTTTTGGGCTAGGGCTTCGTTATGGTTAATCGGACTTGGATTAGCTGGAGGTATCCTTGCATCTGCGATCGGTCTTAGCGACTTTTTGAAAATTGAACGAGTCCGCAAGCGCGCCGCCGGTTGGACGCATTTGATACTTAACGTTTCTATACTAGTTTTATCACTCGTCAACTTCCTCATCCGCTTGGGTGACGCTGAATCCCAAATACTACCTTGGGGGCTGGTACTTTCGCTCATTGTTGGTACACTGACAAGTGCTTCTGGTTGGTTCGGTGCTGAACTCTCCTATCGCCACAAAATTGGTGTAGTGGGTGCTGGTAGCAGAAGATATCCTTAATTTTGCGGGGCTGCTAGATCCCCGACTTCTTGAAGAAGTCGGGGATCTAAACACCACTAACCTCTCAAAACTTTTGTGGTGAAAAAAAATACATTCTGTTAAATACTAACTACTTATATACACAAGTTTCAAAAAATTACAATTATACAAAAGATTGAAATTGCAATATATAATTTCATCCTAAATTAAGTTTAAAAAAAGTGCGCGAGCGGTAATTTGCAGACTTTAAAGTGTTTTAATAAAGTTATTACCCAAAGTTTAGAGAAGCAAAAACATGAAAGGTTTCAGGAAGTTATCCTCAATAGCAGTATTGCTATTTGCCTTTGTGTCTCCGCCCTCATTAGTTGAAGCGAAAGATATTAATCTAAGTAATACTCTGAATGAACAGAGCGTTGCGCCAGATGCCAACCTGATTGGAAATAAAACCGGAGAGGTTTTGATTGCTCAACGGCGATCGAGACGATACTATAGACGACGGGAAATGATTCAACGCCGATACCCCTTTGGAAGACGGCAGATAATCCGACGACAGCAGTTAAGACAACGGCAGATAATACGAGGACGGCAGCGTTTCGGAGAAGAGGGGATTATCCAACGACGGCAACGCTTCGGACGCGACCAAATTATCCGACGACGCTATTAGACATCGGAGTGAAAATGACGTAGGCGCATCAGTCGAGGGGCGTAAATAATTAAAGGTTTGTAGTGAGGGCTAAAGCATTGGTGTTAACTTAAGCTAGAAATAGCTTAACTGTTGGCTTTATAACCCGCCAAGAAATAAATTTCTTGGCTAATAGCTAAAGTCTACTGAAGTAGACTAAAGATTTTTGGGGATATCTAGTCATCTTTAGATGACTTTAACTATTAGCAAGGAACTTCAGTTTCTTGCGGGACATGACTTTTACGTTAAGTTGACACCTATGGGGCTAAAGCCCTCACTACGAACTAACCACCAAATAAATAAGTTATCCATAAACTTGATGTGCGTTACGGCTTAAGCCGTAACGCACACTACAATGGATGTTTTTTAATTGGAAGTCACTAATGGCTTGCCACTACCTCTCCTTCAAGGCGAACAAGTCGGTCTGCCAAAAGTTTTTCAAGGTCTTCTAGTGCCTTGGTAAAACCTTTAATACCTTCGTCTAGTTTGTCAGTTGCCATGCGATCGGCAGCGTGCATCTTGTCATAGCTAGCTTTGTCAATGGATATCTTTTCAATTTCCAGACTTGCTACCTTGGCAGGGTCAAGTTTGCGTGGCAGTTCTGCAACGGTTGATTGCAATTCAGCCAAAAGCGATGGCGAAATAGTCAGCAAATCACTACCTGCAAGTTCAGTAATTTCACCAAGATTACGGAAGCTAGCGCCCATAACCTCGGTTTTATAGCCGAATTTCTTGTAGTAGTTGTAGATTGTGGTGACAGACAAAACACCTGGGTCTTCAGCTGCTGGGTAGCTATCGCGTCCGGTATCTTTTTTGTACCAGTCAAGAATCCGGCCAACGAAGGGAGAAATTAGGGTAACGCCAGCTTCTGCACAGGCGATCGCTTGATGAAGACCAAACAACAAGGTAAGGTTACAATGAATACCTTCTTTTTCGAGAATTTCCGCAGCGCGAATACCTTCCCAAGTGGTGGCAATTTTAATTAAAACGCGATCGCGGCCAACTCCAGCAGCTTTATACTGAGCAATTAATTCCCGTGCCTTAGTCAGAGTAGCTTCGGTATCGTAAGACAAGCGAGCATCCACTTCTGTAGACACGCGACCGGGAATGATTTGCAAAATCTTTAATCCAAAGGCAACTGCCAAACGGTCAAAAGCTAGAGAAACTATCTGTGCTTGGGTAGCTCCGGCTCCAGCATCTTTTTTGGCTTGGAGTAAAGTTTGATCAACAATTCCCTGATATTCCGGCATCTGCGCCGCAGCAGTAATCAGAGAAGGATTGGTGGTGGCATCTTGGGGTTTAAACTTTTCAATTGCCTGAATATCCCCTGTATCTGCGACTACAACAGTCACTTCTCGCAATTGTTCCAGTAAATTCTTAGACATAAAATACTCCGTGATGAATGTTACAGGATTTACTTATTCCCTAGCGAATGCTGAGTGCTGTTAGCGGTAGCGGGGCGTTTAGCCCGTGCTGAGTTAGGAGTTAGGAGTTAGGAGTTTTGTTTATCTCCCTTATCTCCCTTGTCTCCCTTGTCTCCCTTGTCTCCCTCATCCCCCTCATCTCCCTCATCTCCCCAGCCTTATTCTAAGTGCCTTATGCCGAAATTGGCTGTCCAATGGAATGCACTTTGATTAAACTGGTTGTTCCTGATTTACCAATTGGAACACCAGAGGTAATCACCACTTTATCGCCCTTGTTTGCTAAACCCATGTCTACAACTCTGTTCACCACATTGGTAAACATCTCTTCAGCATTGTGGACTGGTGGAATCAGCAAAGGTTCCACACCCCAGGAAAGGGCTAACTGGCGATAAACGGTGATGTCAGGTGTTAAGGCAATAATCGGAGAAGTTGGGCGATATTTAGACACCATTCTCGCCGTGTTCCCTGAAGAAGTGTTACAGAGAATTGCCCGTGAGCCTGTTTCATAAGCGATGCGACACACTGATTCGGCTACAGATTCGGTGACGCTAAGACTACCTGCTTCATGACACCAAGAATGTCTGCTACCTTCATCTAAAGCTTGTTCTGTTCGCACGGCGATGTTGTGCATCATTTGCACTGCGGCGATGGGATACTGTCCAACAGCTGTTTCACCAGAAAGCATTACCGCATCTGTACCATCCAAGATGGAGTTAGCAACATCTGTAGCCTCGGCGCGGGTGGGATCGGGGGCGCTAATCATTGACTCTAGCATTTGCGTGGCTGTAATCACGGGTTTACCAGCCTGATTGCAACGGCGAGTTATATCTTTTTGAATCAGAGGGACTTCATGAATCGGCATTTCTACGCCCAAATCGCCACGGGCAATCATAATGCCATCGGCAACCTTGAGGATGGAGTCAAAGTCTTGTACTGCTTCTGCTCTTTCGATTTTGGCAATTAAACGGATGGAAGCGCCAGCAGCTTCAATCATCCTACGGGCGGGTTCTAAATCTTGTGGCGATCGCACAAAGGACACCGCTACCAAGTCTACACCCAACTGAATCCCAAAACGCAAATCCAGCAAGTCTTTTTCGGTGATTGAACTAACAGGTAGAGGTGTTTGTGGTAGGTTGACTCCCTTGTGGGTGGAAATTAACCCGCCAATTTTCACCAACGCCCGAATGCGATCGGCATCGCGATCGGTGACAATCAACTTGACGCGACCATCGTTAATTAAAATCGGTTCACCTGGTCGCATCATTGCGAACAAAGTCGGCAATGGTAGAGGTATTTCGTCAATACTCTCACCCTTTTCTTGCAAAACAAAGGTAACTTCACTACCAGCTTCCAGATTTAACCCTTCTGGTGGTAAAATACCCAAACGGATCTTAGGGCCACACAAGTCTTGCATAATAGCGATCGGCTTTTGCTGCTCACTACTAATCTGCCTGAGATACTGAGCAGTTTGCGCGTGGAATTCATAAGCTCCGTGGGAAAAATTCAGCCGTGCCACGTTCATTCCAGCTTCTACTAAGGCTTGTAACTTTTCAGGTGCAGATGTAGCCGGTCCAACAGTACAAATAATTTTGGTTCGACGCATAGGGATTAGGGGTTGAGGATTAACCTGCAAATTTGGAAGCTTTATACCAATTCGTCGTAATTCGTAATTCGTAATGACGCGACGCTCCTGCGTCGCTAACGCTTCGCTATCGCGGACTCGCTAACGCTGCGCTAACGTAATTCGTAATTAAGAGACTTCAGATTTTATTTGGGTTTCCCGGTTTAAACCTTTAGTCTTCTTTTGCAGAATTGGTATTATGCGAGGGCATCCAAATTCACACGTGCTTCATATCACTGGTTTGCTAAGTAAAGATACTAAAATGCGTTTTGTTTTCAGGTATTTCCCATTTGACCCAAATCCCAAGAGTCAAAAGTCAAAGGTCAAGTTCTAATGACAAATGACCAATGACTAATGACAAATGACTAATCAAACCACAGCTGCTGCCTGTGCGAGTTTTTCCTTCTGTGACATAGACAACATCAAGTCAATCACGCGATTTGAGTAGCCCCACTCGTTGTCATACCAGGCAATTACCTTGAAGAAATTGGGATTCAACTCAATCCCAGCACCTGCGTCGAAGATGCTGGAATGAGTATCACCTTGAAAATCTGTGGAAACTACTTCTTCATCTGTGTAGCCCAAAATACCCGTTAATGAACCTGCGGCAGCCTCCTTCATGGCAGCACAGATTTCCTTATAACTAGTGGCTTTGGCTGTTTTGAAAGTTAAATCAACTACAGAAACATCGGGAGTCGGAACTCGCAATGCCATCCCAGTTAATCTGCCCTTTAATTCTGGTAAAACCAGTGCTACGGCTTTCGCTGCGCCTGTGGAAGAGGGAATAATATTTTGGGATGCACCTCGACCACCCCGCCAGTCTTTCTTGCTGGGTCCGTCTACAGTTGGCTGAGTGGCAGTCATAGCATGGACTGTGGTCATTAAACCTTCAGTCAACCCAAAATTGTCATTAATCACCTTAGCGATGGGAGCTAGACAGTTTGTAGTGCAGCTAGCATTGGAGACAATGATATCCTTACTAGGGTCAAATAGGTGATGATTGACACCCATTAACAGGGTAGTAACTCTATCTGGATCTTTGGTGGGAGCGGAAATTACCACTCTCTTTGCACCTGCCTTCAGGTGGTTTGCAGCTCCTTCGTAGTCGGTAAAGAGTCCCGTAGCTTCCACGACATAATCTGCACCTAATTTTCCCCAAGGTAACTCTGCTGGATTCCTAACTGACACACAAGGAATAAAGTGTCCGTCAATCAGGATGCCGTCTTCCTTGGCTTCAACCTTGTGCTTTAATTGACCGTGGGTTGAGTCGTACTTTAATAGATAAGCGAGGTTATCTGGTGGTACTAGGTCGTTAATGCCCACAAACTCAATGTTGGGATTATCGATGCCAGCGCGAAGCACAAGTCGCCCGATTCGACCGAAGCCATTGATACCAACTTTCAATTTAGTCAAGATTAAACCTCCCGTTGTGGAAGTTGAACAAAAGGAGAAAGTTAAAAGTCAAAATAGATTGCCTTTTACTCTTTACTCTTTGATCCTGACAGTCTCAGTCAGCTAAGGCATATTTACTTGGCATCTTTTAAGGATTGGGGATTTAACTTCAACTGGTGATGTCCAGAATTTCCCAACTTGTCTACGAAACGCGATCGCTTTCAGAGGAAAACCTGTTGGGGATTTGGTTGCGCTTGGGTGATACGTTTCTTCACACGTTCCACCAAATTCCCCATCACTGTCAATTGCTCTTCTGGAGTCAGTTGCTCAATCTCGCTTAATTAACCTAACTCTTGTCAACTGCTGTAAATTTTACGCCCCGCTACCGCTAACAGCACTTTGCTATACATTGCGCCGTTTAACAATTACGGACGAGGTTTGACTAATAGTAAAGTAAGTAGAATAGTAGTATATTAAAAAATTGTAATAACCCTATGAATCCAGTAGTAATTAGACCCTCATCTTGGCTAACGACTGGTATTCGAGTCGAAAAAGTCAACAATCTCAATCTTTTCAAATTTACTGAAGAACTAGGTTCGCGTTTGCAAGAACTTCTGGATAAGAAAAAAGCTGATTTACTGACACCAGAAGAAGCCGCCGAACTAGAGGCTATTGGAGAATTAGACACAATTTTTAGCTACATAAATGCCACTATTGCATCTGGGTCGTGACAATTCCTAACAGTATCCAAGAATTTGTACGGAACCGCGCTAATTTTCGGTGCGAATACTGCCATTATCCAGAATTTCTTAGCACATCTCCCCTGACAATCGACCATATCAAGCCGCAATCTTTGGCGGGTTCGGATGATGTGGATAATTTGGCTTCTGCTTGTCGTCGGTGCAATGAACGCCACTATAATTTTACAGTCGGAATCGACCCAGAAACAGAGCAAGAAGTCTCCTTATTTAATCCCCGTCAGCAACAGTGGGCTGAACACTTTATCTGGTCGGCAGATGGGACAAAAATTATCGGCATTACACCTACAGGTCGAGCTACTTGCAACCGAATTGATTTAAATGATGAACGCCGTCCCGACCGCTTTATCCAAAAATCTCGGCAACTTTGGGTACAAGGTGGTTTTCACCCTCCCCGTTCTGACCCACGCCAAGAAAATCCTAATTCTTCAGGAGAAATTGTCTAAGGGACTTCCAACTAAAAAAATATCCTATCGCTCTGTAGGCATGGGGGCAGGGAGATGAGGGAGATGAGGGAG
>NZ_JABXKI010000246.1 GCF_017115095.1 Nostoc sp. NMS4
GTGTATTTATAAAAATGCCGATTAAAATTAATCTCATAAGCACTGCGAATTTTATCACCATCTGCCCACGCATCATTTACGTGCGGCTCAACCTCACGGTGAAAATAGCCCACAATTTCATCTGTCAAACGCACATTTTCAAAATCCCGTAGTTGCGTATCTGGCTCATACATACGCTCTACCTTGCCTTTAGCATCCCGGAACCAACCCCAAACACGCGCATTAGGTTCATCAGTAGCTTTACGTTCCTTGAGAATAACCCCCTCGGCTTCTGAATTACGCTCTGTAAAAACATCCCGAAACAGCTTATTTTCTGTCTTTTTCCACTTGCTACCACGCTGCTTAATTAAAGCATTCATCAGCTTGTCAAACTCACTCCAATTAGGACGGGGTTCTCTTCCTAATTCTCTATCTATCGCTTGCACATCATCTAATAAGTGAGGCACAGCATCTAAAAATCGGCTTTTGCGTTCTACATCCATAAGGTAGAGCAAACGTAGCGGTCTTTCAATGGGAACGCGATTATAGCCAAAGTCTTCATTATCAAAAATCTTGCTAGTTTCACTTTCTACAGACTTACCGTACTCCCGCACCACTGCGGCGATATCATCTTCACCCATGTAACGACGTTTGTCACCTAAACTACGACGCATAGGTTGCCAGCGAGTGCGAGAGTCTATTAATTGAATCTTTCCTTTGCGGTGTCGCTGCTTGCGATTAGTAACAATCCAAATGTAAGTACTAATACCAGTGTTATAAAACATTTGCTCTGGCAAAGCTATAATCGCTTCCAACCAGTCATTTTCAATCACCCACTTGCGGATTTCACTTTCACCGCTACCCGCACCACCAGTAAACAAAGGTGAACCATTGAAAACGATCGCCAAACGTGAGCCATTTTTCTCCGCTTCCGGTTGATACGGCTCAAATTTACTAATCATGTGCTGTAAGAATAGCAACGAGCCATCATTAACTCGCGGTGTACCTGCGCCAAATCTTCCAGCGAAACCTAACTTTTCGTGTTCGCGTTGCACCTCTTTTTGTTGCTTTTTCCAGTCCACACCAAACGGGGGATTAGCAAGAAAATAGTCAAAATTATCACCATAATATTGATCGTTAATCAGTGAATCACCGTAACGAATATCACTGTTTTCATTACTTTTCAGCAACAAATCTGAGGCAGCCATAGCATAAGCACGGGGGTTAAAATCTTGCCCAAATACCCACAATTTTGCAGTTGAATGGTTTTCGCGTAAATAATTTTGTGCCTCAGCCAGCATTCCACCAGTACCACACGTAGGGTCAAGCATTTTGCGAATTATCCCCGGTTTAGTCAAGATATCGTCATCGGGATCAAACAAAATATCTACCATCAAACGGATCACTTCTCGCGGCGTAAAGTGATCGCCGGCCGTTTCATTAGCTGCTTCGTTAAATCTGCGGATTAAATCTTCAAACAGCAACCCCATGTCGATGTTATCCAAGTCATCAGGATGCAGGTTAACATCGCAAAACTTAGAAACAACAAGGTAGAGAATATTTGCTTCACGCATTTTCTCAATTTCAGCAGTAAACTCAAATCGCTCGAAAATTTCGTAAACGTTCTTCGAGAAACCTTTAATGTAGCTGATGAGATGTTGATCTATATTGTCAGGATCACCTTTAAGCTGCTCAAAATCAAGTTGCGATCGATTATGAAAACGTTGCCCTGCTACCTTATTCAGCATTGCATCTAGGGCATCATCCTTAAATGTATCTTTCCTCTTGTCAAATTCCTTTAGTACCTGCGGTTTAGTTGGCGCAAGTACACAATCAAAGCGACGCAGCACCGTCATTGGTAACATTACACGTTCGTACTGCGGTGGGCGGTAAGGCCCCCGTAATAAGTCAGCAATTTGCCAAATGAAGTTTGAGAGTTGGTGATGGTCTGCCATGTGTGTCTATATCGATCTGCTTATTATATCTACATTTCGGGGCGCAGAAAGATAGTTTTACAGCAAACCTGGGAGTTTTAGGAAATATGAGTATTCTTTAGTAAAGCAGGAGAGCGATCGCTAAAATACATAGTCACAGAAAAGTTATACTTCCAGTGACAGGTGCGATCGCTAGTAAGGGAAACAAGACTAACACATCACCTTCAGCACGATGATATACACAATCTGCTCTGCACTAGCTCCAGGGAAATTTTTTCAGCTTCGGTAATTTTAGCCAATCCCTCAGACCACTTTCAGAGAAACTGCTCATACTCGATTCCGACTAAACAGAATTGGGTATGAGCATCCATTTAGCTGGTAATTGTTGCTGCCTGTGCTAACATTGCGGGTAGTTTTTCTCGTGGCTGCAACGCCTACTTTCTTTAGTCGTCAAAAATGAAGAAGAAGTCAGAATCAAGACACAACTCGAAAATACTCGCTATCCGCTTTTTCGGGCAAAATTCATTCTGAATTCTGAATTCTGACTCCTGAATTCTCCTTGAAGATGCATTTATTTGCTACGTAGTTGAGTTAGCTACCCAGGCGAAAAAAAGCAATATATGCTAAGATTGTATCAAATAATAGCAATTATTCAAGAGCAATTTAGAATAATTTTGCGCTTTGTTGAGTAAAAAAGCTAAAATCTACGATTTTTGGAGATTTTTAGGTTATGACAACCTCACAGGAGAGGATTATCCCGATTGACTTGCGAACCGAAATGTCGCAGTCTTATCTGGAATACGCCATGAGCGTGATAGTGGGTCGGGCGTTGCCAGATGCCAGGGATGGTCTAAAACCTGTGCATCGTCGCATTCTCTACGCAATGCACGAGCTAGGTCTGCTCCACGATCGCCCTTTTAAGAAATGCGCCCGTGTTGTGGGGGAAGTGTTGGGTAAATATCACCCCCACGGCGACACGGCAGTGTATGATGCCTTGGTGCGGATGGCACAGGATTTTTCCATGCGATCGCCATTAGTTAACGGACATGGTAACTTTGGTTCGGTAGACAACGATCCGCCAGCCGCCATGCGGTACACCGAATGCCGCTTGCAAGCTTTAACTAGTGCCGGTCTACTCCACGACATCGAATTAGAAACCGTAGACTTTGCCGATAACTTCGATGGTTCCCAGCAAGAACCCACAGTTTTACCCGCACGGATTCCCCAGTTATTGCTCAACGGTTCCTCTGGGATTGCCGTGGGCATGGCTACCAACATTCCGCCGCACAATTTGGGCGAATTGATCGATGCTTTGGTGGCTGTAATCCACAATCTCGAAATCACCGATTTGGAATTAATGCAGTATGTCCATGGCCCAGACTTTCCGACTGGGGCGCAAATTTTAGGAACATCTGCCATTCGAGAAGCTTACACCACCGGGCGTGGTTCTATTACCATGCGTGGTGTCGCTAACATTGAAACCGTCGAACAACGGGGACGACCAGATAGAGAAGCAATTATCATCACCGAATTGCCCTATCAAACCAACAAAGCGGCGCTAATTGAAAAAATCGCCGAAATGGTGAACGAGAAGCGGCTAGAGGGGATTGCAGATATCCGGGATGAAAGCGATCGCGATGGGATGCGTGTTGTCATCGAACTCAAGCGTGATGCTTATCCCCGCGTCGTTCTGAACAACCTCTACAAGCAAACGCCACTGCAAGCCAACTTCGGCGCAAATATGCTGGCGTTGGTGAATAGCGAACCCCAGGTACTCACCCTCAAGCAGTTCTTAACCGTCTTCTTGGATTTCCGCATCGAATCCATTGCCAGACGCACCCGCTACGAACTGCGAAAAGCTGAGGAACGCGACCATCTTCTGCAAGGGTTATTAATTGCCCTATCCCAGTTAGATCCAATTATTGTCTTGATTCGCCATGCACCTGATGCACCCACAGCTAAAGGCGAATTAATCACAACTTACGGACTCTCAGAAGTGCAAGCAGATGCCATTTTGCAGATGCAATTACGGCGCTTGACTGCCTTAGAAGCAGATAAAATTCGTCTGGAACACGATGAATTGCAAGCGAAGATTACCGATTTGCAAGATATTCTAGCCCGGCGAGAGAGAGTCTTAGAAATCATTGAAACCGAAGTTGGGCAACTAAAAACTAGCTTTGCCACACCCCGCCGCACGGTAATTTTACCAGGGGAAGGGGAATTAGACGATCGCGACCTCATTGCCAATGAAAAAGCGATCATTTTGGTGACAGAGCAAGGTTACATCAAACGGATGCCAGTGAACACCTTTGAGGCTCAAAGCCGCGCTACCAGAGGTAAAGCCGCAGCCAAGGTGAAAGATGATGATACCATTGAGCATTTCTTAACTTGCTGCGATCACGACAGTATTTTATTCTTTAGTGAGCGTGGTGTTGTTTATTGCCTGAGAGCTTATCAAATTCCCGCGAGTTCGCGTACCAGTCGCGGCACACCAATCGTCCAAATGCTACCGATTCCCAAAGAGGAAAAAATTACCTCAATTGTACCAGTTGACGAGTTTAGCAACGAAGAATACTTGGTTATGCTCACCAAGGGCGGCAATATCAAGAAAACTGAATTGGCAGCCTTTAGTCACATTCGCGCCAATGGTTTGATTGCCATTTCCTTAGAAGAAGGCGACCAACTGCGCTGGGTGCGACGCGCCAGAGTAGAGGATAGTGTAATCATTGGTTCTCGTAACGGCATGGCGATTAACTTCCGGTGCAACCACGAACAACTGCGTCCTTTAAGTAGGGCGACTCGTGGGGTGAAAGCGATGAAGCTAAAAAATAAAGATGAGCTGGTGGGTATGGATATTTTGCCCGCAGCAATTCTGGAAACTTTGGATGTTACAGAAGCCGAAACTGAAGATATCGAAGCAACCGAAGCAACCGAAGCAATCGAAGCAATCGAAACAGAAGATACCGAAATTACCGAAATTACCGAAATTACTGAAATTACTGAAATTACTGAAGAGTCAGCAGAAGTGCCTAGCAATGCCAGTATTGGCCCTTGGGTGTTGGTAATTACGATGGGAGGATATGGTAAGCGCGTACCCGTTGCCCAGTTCCGACTACAAAATCGTGCTGGACAGGGTTTAATGGCGACCAAGTTCAAAAACCGCAAAACTAAAGATAAGCTGGCAACCCTACGCATTGTCAACAACGATGACGATGAAATCATGATGGTGACAAATCGCGGTATTATCATCCGGCAAGCGGTAAATGCGATTTCTATCCAATCGCGATCGGCAACTGGGGTAAGAGTGCAGCGTTTAGATGAAGATGACGCTATTACCGGAGTGGCAATAGTTCCACCTGATGCTGCTGATGCAGAAGAAGCAGAATAAAAAGCAGGGAGAGAGGTTAACTACCTTACTCCCTTACTTGATTGCCTTAGCTAGCGGCATTCTAATGGGGCTAACCGTCGCCCCAGTGGGTGCATGGTTCTTGGCTTGGATTGCCCTAGTTCCCTTATGGGTGCTAGTTATCAGTTCAGCTAAACGCAAAAATCAATTCCCTCCTGCTTTCCTCTGGGGTATCGGTTATCACGGTGTCGCCCTATACTGGATTACCGGAATTCACCCGATGACTTGGTTGGGCGTTCCGTGGTGGCCGAGTTTGGCAATCACTCTTTTTTGTTGGGGATTTATCAGTGTATTGGGAGGAGTATTCGTTACTATTTGGGCGGCTGTAATGGTTCGCGTAACCGGACAAAAACCGTGGCTACGTATATTAATTGGTACAGCCGTCTGGTGCGGTTTAGAGAGCCTGTGGAGTGCCGGACCTTTGTGGTGGAGTTCTCTTGCTTACACACAAAGTCCGCACAATCTCGTAATTGTACACCTTGGGCAACTCTCAGGGCCGAATACTGTGACAGCTGCGATCGCAGTGGTGAATGGTTTAATTGCTGAAGGATGGACGAACCGCCAAGACGCAGAGGGCGCAGAGAGAATTTCCTCTGTGGCCTCTGCGCCTCTGTGGTTCGTTAATAAATACTTAATTACTGCCACAGGACTATTAATTACCTTACACCTCATAGGTTTTATCTTATATAGCCGTCCCATTGCTCAACTACCAGAAGCCGCCTTGAAAGTGGGGATTGTTCAGGGGAATATCCCCAACCGACTTTTACGGAGTTCTGAAGGGTTTCGTCGCGCCCAAGAAAATTACACCAGTGGGTATATAACTTTAGCAAATCAAGGTGTAGATGCAGTCCTGACCCCAGAAGGAGCTTTACCTATTTTCCAGCGTGACTTGTTGGGAACTGCCTTAGTCGCAGCCGTGAAAGAGAAAGGCGTAGTTGCTTGGATTGGGGCTTTTGGCGAACGGGGAGATAGTTATACAATTAGCTTGTTTACTTTTAATAGTAAAGGTGAAATTGTCAGCCGCTACGATAAATCTAAATTAGTGCCTTTGGGAGAATATATTCCCCTTGAAGGAATTTTAGGCGGGTTAGTTCAGCGCTTATCGCCTTTGGATGCACACCAAGTACCTGGTTCAGCAAATCAGCTATTTGACACCCCTTTTGGTCGTGCGATCGCTAGTATATGTTATGAATCTGCTTTTCCTGAACAATTTCGCCGTCAAGCTGCTATGGGTGGGCAATTTATCCTCAGTTCTTCTAATGATGCCCATTACACTGCATCCATGCCATTCCAGCATCATGCACAGGATATCATGCGGGCAATTGAAACTGATAGATGGTCAGCACGGGCAACTAATACCGGATATTCAGCCTTTGTAGATCCTCACGGCAGAACCTTATGGATGTCTGGATATAATATCTATGAAACTCATGCCGAAACAATTTATCGCCGACAGACACAAACTTTATATGTGCATTGGGGTGATTGGTTAACACCCTTGTTATTAATCTCCTCTGGAGGAGCTTGGTTGGGAATTGGCAGTATAAAGAAATTCAGTAATTTTGGAAATCTTTAGCATATCAATAGCAAGTTAACATAGAAACTCGACTTCCTGTTATAGATCCTTCTCTTTCTTTTCTCTGCGTCCTCTGCGCCACCCTGCGGGAAGCCGCAAAGCGTCTACTGCGGTTCGTAAAAAAGCGTATTGTATTATGGGGTATTAGCTTTTGGGGGAAAACTTTTCGATTGACTAAAATTATGTAGTTCAGAGGCAGTGAGATCGCGCCATTGTCCCAATTGTAGGTCATCTAATTGTAGATGAGCGATGCTGACTCTGACCAATCGCAAAGTTGGAAAACCGACAGCCGCAGTCATGCGCCGTACTTGGCGGTTTTTTCCCTCTGTCAAAGTCATTTCCAGCCAAGCTGTCGGGATATTTTTGCGAAATCTAATCGGCGGGGTGCGTTCAGGTAGCTGTGGTTCTTCTAGTAAGAGCTTAACTTCTGCTGGTTGAGTGCGGTAATCTTGAATTTCCACACCTGTTTGCAATCTTTTGATAGCTTCTGCATCGGGAATTCGCTCTACCTGCACCCAGTAAGTACGTTTATGACCAAAACGCGGATGGGCGAGGCGATGTTGCAATTGTCCATCATTCGTTAACAGCAGCAATCCTTCACTATCCCAGTCTAAGCGTCCCACAGGATACACATCAGACACATCAATATAATCTTTTAAGGTGCTATGTGTGGGGGCATCTTTTGTAAACTGGCTAAGAACGCCATAAGGTTTGTAAAAAATAATATATCGGTAATGATTGGGCATTGGGCATTGGGCATTGGGAATTGGGCATTGCATTATGTTATTCTCCCTCACTCCCCACTTCCCTCTGATACGGGATGCAGTTCTTCGCACATTGCAAGCGGCAAAGATTGTCGGTGTCCGCGCCTGGTTCATGCTATTTCTGAAGAAGCCAAGCAGTTCTATGAAAAGTGCGGTTTTACCCCTTCTCCTGTCGCCCCGATGACACTGATGGTAACAGTCGCAGATCCAAAAGCAGCTTTAGGTTGAAGGATGTGAGGGGTGCGTAGGAGTACCCCAATCCAGACATCGCTTTGAGGATTGCGATCGCTTATCTCCGTAAATTACATTTTGCATATTACTTAGTAGAACTCAGTTTTAATACTTAAAAATACATAAAGACATAAACAAGAAAGAAGTAAAAAAAAATACACTTAAAGTAGTGACAATTAACTAAATAAACATTACATTGATTAAGTCAACCAAAGTTGCTGTGTAACCATACTAGCTGCTCACCGCTTATAAGCTTCTCAAAAGCGTGATGACAGTAAAAAACTAGTTTTGTTAAATATGCCATAAACTATACCGAAAGTTCCAACTATCGGCTAACTTAATGTGCCTAAAAACAGCAATACAGCAGGTTAATATCTCAAGTTTCTAAAAAAATTAATTTAGGTAGGCAGAACTCATGGCAACAATCAAGGGTACTAACCTTAATGACGTCCTCAATGGCACACTAAGTGGTGACATCATCTATGGCTTTGAGGGCGATGATTTCCTCAATGGTGGAGCAGGTAACGACACACTAGATGGTGGCATTGGTAACAATACATTGACAGGTGGAGCAGGTAACGATACTTACATCGTTAATAGCGTTGGGGATGTTGTCAGTGAGGATAACGGCTCAGGCGGCGATGCAGGTGGTATTGATACAGTTAAATCTTCTGTTGACTGGACATTGGGTAGCTATATCGAAAACCTCATCCTAACTGGTACTACAGCCATAAATGGCATTGGAAATGGGCTAAATAACATCATTACAGGCAATACTGCCAATAATTACCTCTCTGGGGGAGATGGTAATGACACCCTTTATGGTCTTGAGGGAGACGATACTCTCACTGGAGATGCTGGAAACGACAAACTCTATGGTGGTGAGGGTAATGACAGCCTCTCCGGTGGCGAGGGAGATAATAGCCTATATGGTGATGTAGGTAACGATGTCCTTGATATTATCCGTTCTTCTGGGAAAAACCTCTTAGACGGTGGCTCTGGGAATGATTCATTTTATGCTGACTACAGCACTGGCAACAACACCCTCAAAGGAGGAAATGGGGATGATAATTTCCAGATTTATTCTTCTTCTGGGAAAAACCTCGTAGACGGTGGCTCTGGAAATGATTCATTTTATGCTAACAACAGCACTGGCAACAACAGCTTCAAGGGAGGAACTGGGAATGATAATTTCCAGATTTCTTCTTCTTCTGGAAATAACCTTTTAGACGGTGGCTCTGATAATGATTCATTTAATGCTGACTACACCACTGGCAACAACACCCTTATGGGAGGAACTGGGGATGATTATCTAAGTATTTATTATGGTTCTGGGAAAAACCTCTTAGACGGAGGCTCTGGGAATGATGCATTTTATGCTAACAACAGCAATGGCAACAACACCGTCAAAGGAGGAGATGGGAGTGATAATTTCTACCTTTATTTTTCTTATGGGAATAACCTCGTAGATGGCGGCTCTGAGAATGATTCATTTGATGCTTACTACACCAATGGCAACAACACCCTCAAGGGAGGAACTGGGAATGATTATTTCCAGCTTTATTATTCTTCTGGGAATAACTTTTTAGACGGCGGCTCTGAGAACGATTTATTTAATGCTCAATATCTCACTGGGAACAATACCCTAAATGGTGGCAGTGACAATGACTCCTTCTATTTGAGCGCCCCATATACTGCCCCCTCTGTTTTAGTGACTCAAACGGTAGATGGAGGTACGGATGACGATTATTTGTCCGTCGATTACGGCTCTGCTACTGCGGGAATTGCCTCGACTTTTAATGCAACTACTAAGCAAGGCTCGATTACGGCTGACACGTATCGAGTGAGCTACAAGAATATTGAACGATTAGATATTCGTGGTACAGCCTACGCTGACACTATTCTGGGAGGGAATGGCAACGATCAGCTATCTGGGAACGATGGCAATGATCTCCTGAATGGAGGGAAAGGCAGTGATGTTCTGTACGGGAATGGTGGCACTGATACCTTTGCCTTCAATAATTACAATGAAGGCGTTGATAGTCTTTATGACTTCGACACTAATGGTGAACTTATTCAGGTATCGGCTGCTGGTTTCGGCGGCTCTTTAGCAGTAGGTACACTCTCAGCTAGTGCCTTTAGAATCGGTTCAGCCGCAACAACGGGCGCTGAAAGATTTATTTACGACAGTGGTACAGGTGGATTGTTCTTTGACCAAGATGGCAGCACTGGTGCCCTTGCTCAGGTAAAATTCGCGCAACTAAACACTGGCTTGTCACTAAGCGCAACCAATTTCGTTGTTGTCTAGTTCTACGCATAAGTAACAGAAAAACGAAGCACAGAGGCACAGAGAATACTGACAAAATAAGAGAGAGAGTTTTTGCGTAAGTCCTCTGGACTACATAAGCCCTCTCTCTTTATCATTTTTTGACCCTATCTCTTCTTGATGAATTGTGAACACCCTTGCTGCTGCATAAAACTTATGCAATGCTGAACATGGCTGTTTATTTTCCGCTTCAACCAAGATAAATGACTCGGAATTAAATTTTTGCTTTAATGATTTAATTCTGAAATCCCTTGCATAAATACCAATCCCTAAGACTGACAATATTCAAAATGCCGCAGCTAGGCTCGTTGTAGACATCGCTTTTCTAAACGTCAAGGTATTATGTACTCGAATACCGTGCAGCATACATAAAATCTGAGGTTTTGCATGAAAGTAGCAGTTTTCAGTACAAAAGCCTACGATCGGCAGTTTTTGTCAGCTGCAAATTCTCCCATCCAACACGAGTTAGTGTTTTTTGAACCCCGTTTAAATCGAGATACGGCTATTCTTGCTGCCGAATTTCCGGCGGTTTGCGTATTTGTTCACGATCAGGTTGATGCCCCTACTTTAGAACTTCTCGCCTCACGGGGAACTCGTCTAGTTGTCCTTCGCTGCGCTGGGTTTAACAATGTAGACTTACCAGCCGCAGCAGACTTAGGAATTACCGTCGTGCGTGTTCCCGCCTACTCACCTTATGGGGTGGCAGAACACGCCGTAGGATTGATTTTGAGCTTAAATCGCAAAATTCATCGTGCTTATAACCGTGTCCGAGAAGGCAATTTTTCTTTAGATGGACTGTTGGGATTTAATTTGCATGAGCGTACAGTGGGAATTGTCGGTACTGGCAAAATCGGTTTAATTTTAGGACAGATTATGAAGGGGTTTGGCTGTAACATACTCGCATTCGACGTTTATCGCAATCCCGAATTGGAGGCGCTAGGTGGAAAGTATGTAGAACTACCTGAGCTATTTGCCAACTCCGATATTATCTCCCTACATTGCCCCCTGACTCCCGAAACCCATCACTTAATTAACACTGAGGCTATAGAAAAGATTAAGCCAGGTGTGATGCTAATTAATACTAGCCGAGGAGCGCTGATTGATACCCAAGCGGTGATTGAGGGATTGAAGTCTGGTAAAATTGGCTATCTTGGTGTAGATGTCTATGAACAAGAATCGGAATTGTTCTTTGAGGATTTGTCTGGAGAAATTATTCAAGATGATATTTTCCAGCGTCTGACAACGTTCCCCAATGTACTAATTACCGGACATCAAGCCTTTTTTACAGCAGAAGCTCTCCACAATATTGCAGAAACAACTTTTGCTAATATTACCGATATTGAACAGGGTCGTACTTGTGCTAATGAAATTCGCGCCTAAACCTTTAGCAATAGCGTTGGGGAGCAAGAATCAAAGCCTCTCTCCCTGTGGGGGCTACCGTAATACACAAGTCGAATTACCCCCCTTAATCCCCCCTTGCAAAGGGGGGAAACAAGAAATCTAGTTCCCTCCCCTTTGCAAGGGGAGGGTTAGGGAGGGGTAAAACCTTGGGTTTTTCAGCTATTTCAGACTTGTGTGTACACCGTAGCCTTTGCAAGGAGAGGGTTAGGGTGGGGTAAAACCTTGGTTAATAAGCTATTTCAGGCTTGTGTGTACACCGTAGCCCTGTGGGGGAGAGGAAGGGAAGTGGGGTTCTAAGAATAAGTTGCACATCGCGTAAATTATTAACACCCTTGTCTCTAGATATGACGAAGGTGGTACACTACATCCATGCTAGGGGTGCCTACATAACCAGGCTGAGATTACACCCTTAACACCTGAGTCTGGGTAATACCAGCGGAGGGAAGCTGTTTATTGAGGAATGACAATATGCGGACTGAATGGGTTGCTAAACGACGTGGGCAGGTTAATGTATCTCAAATGCACTACGCCCGCCAAGGTGTTATCACTGAAGAAATGCACTACGTCGCCCAGCGCGAAAATCTCCCTGCCGATCTCATTCGTGACGAAGTAGCGCGGGGACGAATGATTATCCCGGCTAATATTAATCACACTAACCTAGAGCCGATGGCTATTGGCATCGCCTCTAAATGCAAAGTAAATGCTAATATCGGCGCTTCTCCCAACTCTTCTAATCTTCAGGAAGAAGTTGATAAACTCAACCTGGCGGTGAAGTACGGTGCTGATACCTTGATGGATTTGTCCACAGGGGGCGGTAATTTGGATGAAATTCGCACCGCCATTATTAAGGCTTCACCTATTCCCATTGGGACAGTACCAGTATACCAAGCTTTAGAAAGCGTCCACGGCACAATCGAAAATCTGACTGCTGATGATTTTCTCCATATCATCGAAAAGCACGCCCAGCAGGGGGTAGACTATCAAACTATCCACGCTGGGATTTTGATTGAACATTTGCCTTTAGTGAGAAACCGGCTCACCGGTATTGTTTCTCGCGGCGGTGGGATTTTGGCGCGGTGGATGCTGCATCACCACAAACAAAACCCGCTTTATACTCACTTCCAAGATATTATTGAGATTTTCAAAAAGTACGATGTCTCCTTCAGTTTAGGAGATTCCCTGCGTCCCGGCTGTACTCATGATGCCTCAGATGAAGCTCAATTAGCTGAATTGAAAACCCTCGGACAGCTAACTCGCAAAGCCTGGGAAGATGATGTACAGGTGATGGTAGAAGGGCCTGGACACGTGCCAATGGATCAAATTGAGTTCAACGTCCGCAAGCAGATGGAAGAGTGTTCTGAAGCACCTTTCTATGTTTTGGGGCCTTTGGTGACAGACATTGCTCCTGGTTATGACCACATCACTTCAGCCATTGGAGCAGCAATGGCGGGATGGTACGGTACTGCAATGCTGTGCTATGTAACACCTAAAGAACATTTGGGTCTACCAAATGCCGAAGATGTCAGAAATGGGTTGATTGCCTATAAAATAGCGGCTCATGCGGCTGATATTGCTAGACATCGCCCTGGTGCAAGGGATAGAGATGATGAACTTTCCAAGGCGCGTTACAACTTCGATTGGAACCGTCAGTTTGAATTATCACTCGATCCAGAAAGAGCTAAGGAATATCACGATGAAACTCTACCAGCAGATATCTATAAAACTGCTGAGTTTTGTTCGATGTGTGGGCCTAAGTTCTGTCCAATGCAAACTAAGGTTGATGCTGATGCGCTGACAGAATTAGAGAAATTCTTGGCGAAAGAGACTGTCACTCAAAGCTAACAGATGGTTATGCCGAGTCTGGTTGATATAGTTGTAGCGGTTTTCAGAATTGCGATTTAAATAGTAGACGTAGGTTGGTTTGAGCGGAGTGCAACCCAACATATATCAGGATGTTGGGTTACGCAAAGCCTCCACCCAACCTACATTTTTTTTGCAACTACTAAATCAGTAATTCTGGTTGGTAATTTGTGCGATCGCATTTAATCGCGCCTACTTACTTGTTTCTCATAACGTGAAGGCGGAAGCTGCTACAGGCTGCGCGTAACACGGAAACGTGAAGGCGGAAGTTCTTACAGAGAAAGCGGAAGCTGCTACAGGCTGCGCGTAACACGGAAACGTGAAGGCGGAAGCTGCTACAGAGAAGGCGGAAGCTGCTACAGGCTGCGCGAAACACGGAAACGTGAAGGCGGAAGTTCCTACAGGGAAGGCGGAAGCTGCTACAGGCTGCGCGAAACACGGAAACGTCTTGGCGGAAGTTCCTACAGCGAAAAATATTTTGATTTTTGCTCAGTAATATGTGGTTATTTAACAGAACATTAAAAATACCCCGCAGGATGAGGGCAACTCTAGAACGCTTTTTCTAACCTAACTTTTACCTTAAGTTGACACCAATGCACAGCTGTGCGCCCCCTATTTAAAATCCCATTTCAATAGTCAAGCTGCGAACTTTTCCTGTATCTCCTTCAGCTTTATCTGCAACTTCCAGAGTCCAAGTTCCTTGGGGACTTTTACCTTTAAAGGCAGCAAGTTTTGGGGTGTTTATCTCGTCATAGGTTGTTTTAATGTTATCAGTAGCTCCGCCCTGGCGATCGTGCAGAATAATGGGAAGTATGCCTATTTGCACTGGGGGAAGCAGAGTAACTATAAGATCCCCAATATAAGTATGCTCGATATCTACATTAACTTTAATGGATTTTAGGAGAGTAGTATTAGCGATCGCCAACGATAATGTTGATGTTTGCAAGTCGTTAATTGGGATATCTTGCACTGCCTGGAAAATACTAATGGGCGATGTTTGCGCGGGCTTGGCCAATTCTACAGCTTTGAGAGCATTGATTCGACCGTAACCGTAGAAAGGGCTGCGACCATTGGCATCATATTTACCTCCAGATGGATCAATGCGATCGCAAGAGCGTTTTATAATGTCTCGCACTTCATCCCACCGCAGATTTGGGTTTCTAGCAAGAATCAAGGCTGCTACACCTGCTGCACCTGGACAAGCACTAGAAGTTCCGCCAAATTCGTTTGTATAGTTGCCTAAAGCCTCACCCAGATTTCGATTACCCGAATTATAACCAAGTACACCAGAGCGATCGGTTGTCCAGATTCCAGTGGTTTGAGAACTGTCACCATTGTTGCTGGGGAAGGCACACCAAACCGCCTGACCAAAATCACTGTAAGCGCTTCTCGTGCCGTAGTCGTTACAAGCAGCCACCGCAATCACCTTTTGGTAGCTGGCGTAGCCGTCATTATCGACGCTTTCATTACCATTGCCAGCCGCAAATAAAATTACACAACCCTTACCATTGCGTCCTTTATTGATTGCAAAATCTATAGCTAGTCGTGTAGAATCAGGTAAAGGTACTTTTTGCTTGTGTGCAGGATCATCCGGCTCAAACCAAGTACCGTCTGCTGGCCCCCAGCTACAAGAAATAACATCAGCACTATTTTGAGCCGCCCAAATAAAAGCATCTGCTTCATCTTGCGATCCCAACGCCGAAGCTAAACGAATCGGCATGAGTTTTGCCCCCGGTGCAACACCAGATGCCCCAAAGTTGCCGTTTGCACAAGCTACTCCTGCACAAGATGTACCGTGATTATTATCATTTCCCGGTCTGGGATTGTTCGTTTTACGTGTGATATCACGCGGGGCGACAATCTTGCCAGAGGAACGGAACTCTTCATGATCGAGATCCATACCATCGTCGATAATTGCAATAATTATCCCAGTGCCATTGCTCACCTTCCAAGCGGCTTCAACGTTGGCATGGGCGTTAATTAACTTACCATTAATTGTTGTTTGCTTTAAGTGCCACTGCTGCGGGAAAACCTGACGTTGGCGTGACTCACGCGCTAATTCGGGATGGCACAGTTCAACTGATTCCTCATTTAGAAGTCTCTCGGCAATGTCAAAGACGGCTATACCAGTATTTGCAGTAGCACTGACAAAATAAGCATTTCTTGCGTATTCAAGTTGGCGTTTAATTGTTAAGTTGTAACGTCTTAAAACCTCTTGGCATACCCTTGACTCTTCTTCGCTATCAAATTTAACAAAAAGGTTTTCAGTGTAAACTACAGGTTGTTGGGATATTGGATCGATTAAGACACGTCCGGCAAATTGGACTTCGGACTCATTGTTGAGAATTTCACGGGCGCGATCGCGCAAAGCAATACCTTGATTCGGAACTTTCGCTTGCAAAATCTCTACACCCGCTTGTCGAAATCGCGTTGTTAACTGAAATTGATTGAGGATACTACGAGCTATGGGTGATACAGGTGCGACCTCAAAGGATCTTACACCCACAAGAGTGCTACGGCTTTCGGTACGCACTACAACGTGTTCGTTACTGATAGCAAATTCATACTGTTGGCCGTTCTGTCCACCATAGCGAACTTGAACCATTGGTTAATCTCCTAAAAATTGGGCATTGGGGAGATGATGAGGGAGACAAGGCAGACAAGGAGGATGAGGGAGATAAACAAAACTCCTAACTCTGTATCCTACACTCGTAAACCTGGGTACTATGCAATACATTACAATCAAGTAAAAATAAGTAGTGCGAGCATCTTGCTCGCGCGGGCAAGATGCCCGCACTACAAATATTAAATCGTTCAACTTATTTTTACACGATTCCTTAGAAGCGATCGCAAATGTTGAAAATGTCGAACCTCAAATGCTTATGGAAAGAGGTTTGAGATAAATTACAAATTATGCATACTTAGAAATATTCTTACGTTACCGAATAGAAGTCAGAAGTCAGAATGAATTATGTACGATCCGCTACCGTTAACAGCACTCAGCACTTATTATGACTCACGAACAACAAACTGCAATTGAAGGTATCTATGAAGTCTGTATCGGCATTCCAGAGCCAATTTCTGCAATTCAGTATTGGGAGCAATTTGGCTATCGCATTGGTGAAGTGGGTGAATTAACCGCAGATGTAGCCTATCAATTATATGGGGTGAATTCATCTTTACGCTCAATTCGCCTCTACCACCAAAATGCAGATCATGGTTTGATTCGGCTGATGGTTTGGCAAAATCCCAACAATGATGGTTTGGGAATAGCTTCGATGAAAATTAAGGGAAATCGCTGGGCGACAAGCTTAACTGTAGATGTCTTAAATATCTTAAATCATATAGAAGATGCAAAATCCGCAGGTTTTCCTATTAGGTACTCTAGCCCTTATTGGGAAGTCATCTACAACAAAGAGAGGAAAAGCTGTCCTTTTATTGAGCCAGCAATTGGTGTGCGAGAAATGCTGCTACTGCAACCCTTAGCTCGACAGGTTTTGTTTCAGAGGTTTGGCTATACACTACCCCATTACGGACAAGTAAACCATAATGCGCCTCTCAAGACTAGTCAGTTTACCCATATAGGGATTATCGTTCAGGATGACAGCAAAGAAACTCTGAAGTTTTATGAAGAAGTTTTAGGTTTGCTGCGTGTGCGTGATGGTGTCGAAACTAGCTATGAATCTTCGCCAGCAGGTCGAGATATTTTTGACCTTAATCCTGGTGAAAAGTTTATTGTCACTACCTTTGACGATCCTCGTTCTTCTAATTCTGACCTGATGGCTACACGTAGTGGTAGACTTTATATCGTTAGATTCCCGGAATCTATTAATTTAGAATCACGCTTTGAAGCAGCCCAACCAGGTAGCTTGGGTATGTCATTATATACCTATCGAGTTAAGGGAATACAGGAATATTGCGATCGCATCAAGGCGACTACTGCACAAAAAGTTACAGATATTATTAGTAATGAATTTGGCGAAACCAGTTTCTCCTTTATTGCACCAGATGGCTACTTCTGGACTTTGATAGAAGGTAATTAGCTAGTACCGCAAGGCGTAATTCGTAATTCGTAATGACGCGACGCTCTCTACGAGACGCTAAAAGCGAACGAAGACTCGCTACCGCTTCGCTATCGCGGACTCGCTACCGCTACGCTAACGTAATTCGTAATTACCATTATGTAAGGGTTTTAGACATTTTAAAGGGCTGGCTTATTTCCGCCGTGCTGTACTTGTACTAGTGCATGGAGAGGGGGAGAAGGGGAGAAGTTGCAGTAAGTTTTCCCCCTTCGCCGCTTCTGCCCCATTCCCATGAGTTTAAACTTCTTCATTTCTACCAAGAGCCAACTGCTTTTTACTGTGCTTCAATTGTTTCCACAGTGCTTTAATTTGCTCGTAAGCTTCTTCTTGAGAAAGTTTTCCCCCTGTTTCTAGAGAAGTGATGTAACTAATTTTTTGGGAAAATTCTTGAAGATTGGCATTAAACACTAAGTTTTCTGGCTGGAATTTACCGTAATACCGACTGCGAGGGTAAAGAAAGTTGTTTTTATCTTGCGAGTTAGGTTGTGTCATAAGTTTTTTCTCTGTAATTCTTAATTAAATTAATAGACTAGAATTCTTATATTTGTGTATATACACAGTTGAAAATTAAAATTCCTGAAGAAGTAAATATTTTGATCAAGTCTTAGAATAAGACAGGGGGGAGAGGTAATTAACTGTGGAAAATACTGAACTTAGAAAGCAAAATGGCATTTTGAATAAGTCAAATGGCATTTTGCTTGCGGAAAACACCAATACAAGTAAGTCAAATAGAGAAATCCGGTTGTTTATTAAATTGGACTTGCTGCAATGCGCTTCAAATCAGAAGTTCTTGGAATTATATAGTAACCGCCAAGGCCGTTTGAGTATAAAGTAGGAATAGTCCCTTTACTTTTCCTGCGGAGTGCGATCGCTCGCTATATATATACCCAAACTCTACAGTTACCACCTTCGTCAAAAGACCATCCAAGCGATCAAACTCGACGGCTTAAAGAAAAGACTTATAGCTATAGAGTGATCACTATCTCTTTAAAAACTTTGGAAGTAAATTCGTCATGAATGCTGAGGTGCTTCTTAGTTTTACAAAGAGAAACTGGAGTAAACACTCCACAGCAAAAAAATATGGATTTTATCAACGAAGCCCAGAAGTTGGCAGATGCCGTTAAAGATAAAGCTCAAGAAGCAGCCAACAATGTAGTAAACGGGATGGATGAGGTAGTTGATGGAATCAAGAACGCTACTAGCGATATGACTGCTTCAAGTGTCCATGCAGTTAATGATTTACAAAGTTTGTCAACCATAGCAGCACAGTCAGGTTTTCAAACTGTTGAAAATATTAGTAAAACATTTCAACAAACTGCTGTTGGAGTTGCTGCATCTAGCATAGTTATGGCTGATGCTTTGCAAAATTTACCAAAGACAGCAGCCGAATTAGCCCAAGAGATGCCTAAGATTGCAAATAGGCTGAGATATCGTGCTGGTGTTCGTGTGGGAGACTTACCCCGATCTGATGCAGATGTCATGAAGCTTTTTGAGAAAATTCCTGGGACATCAAAGCTTGGAGGTAAAGAATATACAATTCGTCAATTTCTTAGAGATAAACATGGTAGCCACATCAATCCACGTTCCCAAGGTGGATCGAATGCTGCTGATAATATCCTTTGGGAAGTAGGTGTTGACAATCTCCGTCGAGGAGCCAAAGTCATGACCGTTGGCGAACAGTTTTATATTCGGGTTTATAATGCAGTAGATTCTATTGTCAGCAATTCTGGAACAATCGCTAAACTTGGCATTACTGCAACCGGAACAGCTATTCTCACCCAGGTTGTAGTCACGGCGATTTCCTACTCCTTGGATCTTTATCGGGGCGACATTACTGTTGAAGAGTATAAATATCTAATTTTTGAAGCAGCAAAGGCAGCAGGTATTGCGACACCAATTGTATTTTTGATCTTAGTGGCTGTGTTAGCTTTGTTTCCAGAATTTACAGTCATTTTGTCAGCACCAGTAGTTGTTACAGGCTTCAATGCTTTATTTGGTATTAGTATTGCTATACCCATCATTCAATCGCTAGTTCGTCATGTCGAAGCTGGAGGTTTTGGGATAGAAACGGCTGATGCCTACAAAACTACCTTTGATAATTCGTAATTCGTAATGACGCGACGCTCTCTACGAGACGCTAAAAGCGAACGAAGACTCGCTACCGCTTCGCTATCGAGGACTCGCTAACGCTACGCTAACGTAATTCGTAATTACGAATTAGTTAAAACAAGCTTATACGCAGTCTGTTTCAGCCAGAGAGAGAAGTTATATCATGTCCGGTTAATTACTTATGATTACCGCATCCGTGCAAAAATCAGGAAAACCTCTTTCTCCCTGCTCCCTGCAAATGATAAGTCTTTACCCGAACATGATATTAGTGGCGTGCTTTGGGGATATTCTAGGGATGAATATGGCTAACCAAACGTGATTTATGGATCACTTTTTGAGTTTTACTTTGTGGAGTAATTCATCTTTAATACGGTTAAGAATTGAAGTCTCATCCAGGTTTGCCAAAATCCGATTAATCACTGCTTTCGGCCCATCAGGCCCCCAAGTTGCGCCATTGGCTAAATAAACTTTAGTAACTTGTCCAATACCGTAAGAAGAAACACCAGCTACTCCTCCTTGAGTAATTGCCACCGATAGATAAGGGCCTAGTGCGATGCCGCCTGTGGCTGTTGCAGAGATGCCAAGTAAAGTTTTTAATCCACTCAAGCCTAAATTTGCTAATAATTCACTAGCGCCGATACCACCCATACTCAGGGCGATTTTTTGTAGCAATTGTACAGCCCCGGCTTCGGTCATTGAGAAGCCATAGAGTTTAGATAAACCCAAAATCAGAGCAATATCAATTACTACACTACTTAGAATATCTACCACAGTTACGGGATTAAGTGCTATCGCTAATGCCTTAGTCATCACAGCCTTCCAAATCAACTGATTAGCATTCTGTTCCCGAATCATCAGTTTTCGTTCTATCAACTGCTCATTTACAATATCGGCATAAAGCATGGTATTAAGGGCAACCAAGGCTTTACCCTCACGATGCAGAATCTCCAATATTTTCAGTTTCAATTCCTCGACTTGGGCATTCCCTGTACGCAACTGTATGCCCCTCGTACCATCAGGGCGACGAATCGCTGTCTTCACCAATGGCGATGCCGCAGCCATGACAATTTCTAAAGGTGTAAGTAATTCCCGTACCCTTTCATCCCGGATTTTGTGATAAATTGCCATCCGGTCTGCTTCGGGATACTGGTCTACTTTGTTAAACACCAGAATGATTGGTTTACCTGCTTCCCGTAATTGAGAAAGGGCAGCGTATTCTAGCTTTGTCATGTCGCCAGATATCACAAACAGAATTAAATCTGCTTGTTTTGCAATCTGTTCAGCTAAGGCGGCGCGGGTTGCACCATCTACTTCATCTAACCCAGGAGTATCAATTAATTCCACCTGCGACTGACCTACACCAGGGAGAGTAACTCGCAAAGCACGTTCAGTTTTCCCAATCATCTCCTCGCTAATACTCCAATTAACTGTTTGGGCAGTACGAGTGACACCGTGCAGCGGCCCAGTTTCAAATACCGTTTGTCCAACCAAAGAATTGAGTAGCGAAGACTTCCCGCGCCCCACCATACCAAAAGTCGCAATCTGCACCACCATGCGGTCTAACTTTCCCAGCATGGTTTCCAACTCAGCAATTTCTGTCTCTAACCCAGTTTTTTCCTGGGGAGTAAGGTCGAGATTGGCTACCAAGTTTCGCAACGCTGTTTGTGCTTGTTTATAGTTCAGTTCCGTTTGAATGTCTTCAAAACTGAAAATAGCACTATCTAGTTCTTCCTCCCAACTGAGAGAATTTGCGTCAGTGTTAGCGGAATCGCTTTGATGAGGTTCAGGCACGGGCAATGTCGAAGTCATGTTAATTTTAGATTTTAGATTTTAGATTTTAGATTTTAAATACACCCCTTTTACCATCGTAGTTATTTTTAGCAAGGCTTTGGCCAGATGAAACAGGGGAACAAACAGAGGAAGAATAATTTTTACCCAATCCCCAATCCCCAATCCCCAATGAGTAATGACTAACAAAAAGTCATAAACTTAAAAATGCATCTAATATAACGCGATTAGAATCTTGACTAAATTACCTGTGCGGAAAATCGTTATTGCCGGCAACTGGAAAATGTTCAAAACCCAGGCAGAGACCCAGGAGTTTTTACAAGGATTTCTGCCCCACTTAGAGGAAACCCCCCAAGGGCGAGAAGTGATATTGTGTCCTCCTTTCACTGATTTAAGCGTTTTGTCCAAGACTTTGCACGGTAGCCTCATCCAATTAGGGGCACAAAATATCCATTGGGAAGAATATGGAGCCTATACGGGTGAAATTTCTGGCCCGATGCTGACAGAAAGTGGTGTGCGTTTTGTGATTGTCGGTCATAGCGAACGACGGCAATATTTTGGAGAAACGGACGCTACCGTTAATCTGCGCCTCCGAACTGCTCAAAGGTTTGGTTTGACTCCAATTCTCTGTGTTGGCGAAACTAAACAACAGCGAGATGCGGGAGAAGCTGAATCTCTGATTACTCTCCAACTCGACAAAGCCTTGGTAGATATCAATCAACATAATTTGGTGATTGCCTACGAACCGATTTGGGCGATTGGCACTGGTGACACTTGTGAAGTAGAGGAAGCTAATCGAATAATTGGCTTAATTCGTAGCAAGTTGACTAATCCGAATGTATCAATTCAATATGGCGGTTCAGTCAAACCGAATAATATTGATGAGATTATGGCTCAACCAGAAATTGATGGTGTCCTCGTGGGAGGAGCAAGTCTAGAACCTGAGAGTTTCGCTCGGATTGTGAATTTTCAGTCAGTGTGATGTGCTTTTTTCTCGTTCCCAGTCTCCGACTGGGAATGAACCTCATTTATGGGGATCAATAATTTTGAATTTTGAATTTTGAATTCGGAGCGAAGCGACGTGACTCCTGTTTTATGCCAAGGAACTTGATAATTCGAGGACGCTGTTTCGATTGGGGAAAGCGGACTTATTTGATGGGGATTTTGAATGTAACGCCTGATAGCTTTAGTGATGGAGGTGAGTTTAATACTTCCTCTGCCGCTTTAGTACAGGCGCAAGCACTGGTGGCTGCTGGTGCTGACATCATTGATGTGGGCGGTCAATCAACTCGACCAGGGGCAAAGCAAATAACTCTGGCGGAGGAACTTGACCGGATACTATCGGTATTACAGGTACTAAGACCAGAGATTTCAGTCCCAATTTCTGTAGATACAACCCGTGCTGCTGTAGCCAAGGCATCTGTAGAAGTTGGAGCAGATATTATTAATGATATTTCTGGCGGCACTTTTGACTCAGAAATGTTGCCAACAGTGGCAGAGTTAGGTGTGCCGATGATTTTAATGCACATCCGGGGAACACCACAGACAATGCAGCAACAGACCGATTATCAAGATTTGCTCGGTGAGATTTATAGTTTTTTGGCTCGGCAAATTGAGGCAGCAACTAATGCCGGCATTGACCTGGATAAAATTATTATCGATCCTGGTATTGGTTTTGCTAAAAACCATGAGCAAAATTTAGAAATTTTTCGCGGTTTGCGATCGCTAACAACACTCAACTGTCCTATCTTGGTAGGAGCATCTCGTAAAAGTTTTATTGGCCGGATTTTAAATCAACCAGATCCCAAAGCACGAGTTTGGGGAACGGCAGCAGCTTGTTGTGCTGCTATTTTTAATGGCGCTGATATCCTCCGAGTTCACGATGTTCAAGAAATGCGTGATGTTTCACTAGTAGCTGATGCCTTATTGAGACAAGCTACACAGCATAACTCTTAAGTATTGCCGTTTTCAGATTTTTTGCCGTGACCTTCTGTAACAATCGACTCGGCTATCAACTCCTGAAACATTTCAGTTGAGTTAGCTGGGTCTACAAAGACAATTTTGGCATTATTGCTCTCACCAAGTTTCTGGCTGGCATCTACGTAATCTTGAGCTACAAGATATCGCAAAATATCCCTACTGTCGGGATTGGCACGGAGAGCTTGAGAAATGATTTGCACTGAAGCCATAGTTCCTTCTGCTTTCTTAATGGCAGCTTCCTTTTCCCCTTCTGCTTCGGTAATCAGCGCCCGTTTTTTGATGACAGCGGCTTGTTCCTCTTCCCTAGACTTTCGGACACTCTCAGGTAGAGTAATGCTCTGAATATCTAACCGGAGAATCTCAACTCCCCAATCTGCCGTTATATTATTCAACTGGTCTAAGATTGCTGAATCCATCTCGGCTCTAGAGACGTTGGTCTGCTCTAGGGTATTCTGAGCAATGATTTCTCGGAGCGTAGTTGTGGTTATCTGTGTTAATGCTCCTTGCAGATCCTCAATCGCGTAAAAGCTTTTCTCAATATCTCGAATGCGCCAGTATACAATAGCATCTACTTCTACGTAAATATTATCTTGGGTGATCACATTCTGAGGTTTGATGTCTGTAAACTGCTCTCGTGTAGTATCTTCCATCACAATTTGATCTACCAAGGGAACAATAAAGTTCAGCCCCGGCTTAAGTTTCCGATGATACCGCCCCAAGCGTTCCACTAGGGCTTCATTTCCTTGATTAATCAGTTTTGCAGAACCTAATGCATAACCTATAAGGGCTAAAACTATAGCAATAATTGGCTCCATGTATGCTCCTATTCAGCTTTGGGGAGAATTTAGTGTCAAAGATATGCTACTAGCTTGTCATATCTTTGAGTTTATTGTTTTGAGTATGTAATTTTATCAACAGCAGCAGCGATGTCGAGTCGCTGCACGTTTTCTAAGTAAGACTGTTTTGCAGAATGCGTAGAAGCTCTGCTTCTTGTCGTCAGACATCGCTATTAAAGCACCTTGATAAAAACCTGGCAAGGACTACTTGATGTAATCAATATTACTTGTACTGGCATTTTTAGACATCCTGGATTTTATTTAAGTATATTCACGCAAAAATAATTAAATGGATGTAAAATTTGGCAAGATTTTAAAAACACCACTATAATCGGATAAAAATTGGCTTCAGGTATTAAAAATATCAAAACATTATGGGCAGGTTGTTAATCAAACTTATAGGTTTAATTCTACTTTTCACAGGATTATACTTTTTTGGTCAAAATATCATATTTGTTAGCGGTTACTATTCATATTTTTACCGTAGCTTACCTGCTACAGCTTCAGTTTTGGCAACGATGGCAGGTATATTTGCATTAGTTTTTTTTCCGAGAGAAACTGGTAACTTGGGATGGATTTTTTTAGGTATTGGCATAGTACTAGTTTTCTTAAGCGGTGGAGTTATTTTACAGCCAACTAGCTTATGGAATTTCATAGTTGCTTTTACAGCATTAGCATCTGGGTATAAATTGCTAAATGAGGGCAGAATCAACTTTTAAAAATAGAGCGCGTTAAGGGCTTTACCTTGGTTGGATGGAGCAAGCTAAAATCGCTGCCGATCAACCAAAATAAGCGCCTTCAAACATTGGTTAGGGACTTCCAAATAAAAAAATATCCAATTAATTCTTGTGGGGTGGGCATCTTGCCCGCACTATGGACTGGGCGGGCAAGATGCCCACCCTACAATATTGGATAATTTATTTCTTGGAGTTCCCTTAGCTTTCTTTAATAAGCTGATAGGAAAGTATTCATCCAGCCCTAAGACTCAGAATTATTAATGGTGCGGCTATTACAAACATTCATCGCTTTTTCTACTCCCTGTTTGAGGCTTAGTTCAATACACTCAACTACGAACTGAAGTACAAAAGACATCTGCTGATTTTCGGCAGCAGAAAAGCGCCCCAGCACATGAGAGATAGCACCGGAATCATCGTTATTAGCTGAATCTTTCGGTTTACCAATACCGATTCGCAAACGGGGAAAGTTTTGGGTACTAAGATGTGCGATCGCACTTTTCATGCCGTTATGTCCCCCAGATGAACCAGATAAGCGCAAACGAGTTTTTCCCAAGGGCAAATCCATGTCATCATAAATAATCAGTACTGATTCAGGCGGCAATTTATACCAACTTGTCACCGCTTGTATTGACTGTCCTGAGCGATTCATATAAGTTAACGGCTTCAGCAAGCGAATCTTACCTCCACCTGCGGCCATACCCTCGCCATACTCACCTTGAAACTTGCGGTTTTCTGTTAAAGGAATGCGCCAAGAACGCGAGAGAGTTTCTAAAGCCGCAAAGCCAATATTATGGCGTGTTTGGTCGTACTTGCTTTCTGGATTCCCTAACCCGACAATTAGCTGGGGAATCACTAAAGCAGGTTGCGTAACAGCTTCTGTCATTTTGCCTACAGTCAATTGATATGCAGCACTCTATTAGTAGTCTGGGTTAGTAATAAGCACTTCAGTGCTTAAAATCCAGCACTGAAGTGCTTACTACGAACTTGACACCATTTTAAATGTCTAAAACCCTTACGTAATGGTAATTACGAATTACGAATTACGAATTCCGCGAAGCGGTACTAGCTAGGTTGGGAAGAATTAGCCGTATCCTGCTCAGATTTAGCAGGGTGGATTTGCTTAGGTTCCAATTCAGCAGTAGTCTTTACAGCTTCTTCTAACTGTTCTGCTTCCTTTTGAAACTCGTTTTGAAAATCCTTAGAAGCTTCTTGGAAACTACGAATTGTTTTGCCCACACTGCGACCAATTTCTGGCAGCTTCTTTGGGCCAAAGATTAACAGCGCCACTACCATAATTACAGCCATTTCCGGCAGACCGATACCAAATATATTCATTTTTTGTCTCCTGTAAACTATAGAACCACTACAGAAACTCACATATATAGTTAGTCTAGTAGGAAATCGCAACTGACAAAAAAACCCGGAAGAACCGGGTGTAACTTAACTTGTTATCCAAACTCGATCGCTATGTATCCGTTAGCGTCCTAAACTGCGCCAATCGACAAATACATCCTGAACCAACAGTGATTTATTGTAAAGTTGCAGAATAATCAGCAGAAAAACGAAAAATAGCAAAATAAAAACAGCCATCACAGGGGTAGTACCCCAACCTGGAGCCACTTTCCCATACTCAGAGTTCAGTGGTTTCAGGATATCTCCCAACCTAGTCCTTTGTGCCATAGTTCACCTAAGATTACTTGCCAAAGCTTTTTTTAATCTTCTGTAATATTCTATAAGAATAGCACTCATAATCTATCTCTCAATTATGGAACCCGCAATAGTTCTTAGCATTTCTGTGGCTGCCGTGGTGGTTGCCATTACCGGAATTTCAATTTATACCTCATTTGGCCCTCCTAGCAAGGAATTGAACGATCCGTTTGATGACCACGAAGATTAAAATAGTCATTGGTCATTTGTCATTAGTCATTTGTCATTGGTCATTGGTCATTAGTCATTTGTCAGTGGTCTGTGGAAAACCACAACTGACCACTGGCACAATAATAATGGCTCACTATCGGCTGGGATTAATCGCTGGAATTACCTTGAAACTGGCGATTTTCCAAGGCTGTATTGTCAAGATTTGTTGCCCAGACGAGAATTCAGTAACAGAGGAACGCTCTAATAAATCTACTGTATCTCCTAGATTCAACCCTAAATCACTTTGCAAAGATAACTCGGCTGTTTCTCCGTGAGATTCATAACACCTTATAATTAACTGCTGTGGGTCATCTTCAGATGGTTTCAAGGCCATCAAGATTAAATTTTCAGCTGATAAATCTAGGAAACTCACCCCTTCAATAGTCTTGTTAGCGATCGCGGGTGGTTGATAAAGTATCCTGTTGTGAGTGCTGAGTGGATTTAATATCACTTGCAACCGTATATTCAATTCATAGCCACGCCGTACTGTATGGGCTGATTCCCAGCTACCTGTATGGGGATACAAGGTATATTTGAACTCGTGAAAACCTCGGTCAGCTTCGGAGTCTGGCCAAGTAGAACTACGTAGCAGTGTTAGGCGGAGTTGATTTGGTTTACTGTCATAACCGTATTTACAATCATTCAGCAAACTAACTCCGTGAATACCTTGGTGTGTTTCTGCGGTTAAATCAGCCCAACGCAAAGCCGGAACTTCCCATTTTGCTTGTTCTGCGGGAGTTTGTGGTTTAGTTGGCCGGCGGATTGCGCCACAGGGAATTTCATAAGTAGCAAAGTCGGCTTCAAGATTTAGAGGAAATGCAGCTTTCACTAATACATGATTTTCTTGCCAATTGACAGTTGTAGCGATGTTCAGCAGAGGTGAACCAGTTTGCAGAATATAGTCTTGGCAAAATTCCGATTCACCCAACTGACGCACCACGCGCACACGACTTTGCACTGGGCCTTGTTCTAACCACTGAATAGATTGAAGATTTGTTGAGGGTAAGGGATGTTGGGCATAATTGGGGTCTATATTCCAAGCATCCCAATATTGACCGCTATCTTTAAAAGCTTGCAATTGATTCCCCGCCCCACTCAAAACTTCTCGTTGATAAGTTTTGTCAAAAACACTTGACAAATCTCCCGTATCAGGATCTATAACGACTCGCAAGAATTCATTTTCTAAAATCCAGTCTGGGAGGAGTGGGGGGGATGAGGGAGATGGGGGGGATGAGGGGGATGAGGGGGATGAGGGGGAAAGCCAAAATATGCGGTAGCCTACGGGTGGAATTTCGGTGGCGAGAAATAATAGGGTTGATGATTCAGATAATTGGGAGATAAGCTGCTTTCCAGAAGTATCGTAAATCTGCCATTCTTCTGGCGTGGGTAAGGCTACAGAAACTACCTCAGAACGTTGCCAATTGAGAGAATTAAAAACGAAAATAGGTAAACTATTGGATTTTGGTGGTTCTGATAGGGTAATGTGAGATGCGATCGCTAAAAGTGATTCCTGTAATATCTTCGTTCCTACTTGTTCCACTTGCTGCCACTGGGGTAAGGCATCTAAATAAACTTGGGTAATTGAAGAACCAGGTAAAATATCATGAAACTGTTGAAATAACACCAGTTTCCAAGCTGCTTCAATTTCTGCTTTCGGATATGTTACACCACAGCTTACGGTTGCCAAGGTAGCAAATAGTTCAGTTTGATACAATAAATTTTCACAACGACGATTCCAACGTTTTTGATCTGCGTGGGTAGTGTAACAACCGCGATGGAATTCTAGGTATAGTTCGTCATTCCAGATGGGGAATGGGGGGGATGAGGGGGAATTATAATTACTGACAGACGCGATGAATCGCGTCTCTACAATTTGTTGTAAATATTTTTCAGCTGTCGTGAATTCGATATCTGGGAAGAAAGGGGATTTTTGCCAACGTTGGGCGGTTTCTAACATATCACGGGTGGGGCCGCCGCCGTGGTCGCCGACACCGGGAAGCCAGAGGGATTCTGGTAAACCAGTTTGGGTTTGCCATTCAATAGCGTAGGATGCCATTTTAACTGGGTCAATGCTTTCGCCGATGGGTGCAGACATCAAACTAAAGACTTCACTCCCGTCAGGCGATCGCCACCAAAAAGCCCCATAATCAAATTTAGTAGTATCATTCCACCGCAACTTCTGTGTCACAAAATACTCAATTCCGCCATTAGCGAAAAACTGCGGTAAAGTTGCACAAAAACCAAAAGAATCTGGAACCCACACTATAGTTGAAAACTTGCCAAATTTCTCCTGAATGTAGCGCTGGCCATACAATAGCTGACGGACTATTGATTCACCAGCAATTAGGTTAAGTTCTGGTTCCACCCACATTCCGCCGACAACTTCCCAACGTCCAGCAGCTACCTGTGCTTGAATCGCCTCAAACAAATCTGGGCGATGTTCCTCAATCCAAGCATAAAGTGCTGGAGTCGAATGACAGAAAATTAACTCAGGAAAATCTGCTTGCAACTTCAGAACCGACTCAAAAGTATTTTGCGCCGCACTCCAAGTTTCGCTCACAGGCCATAACCATGCTAAATCTAAATGAGCATGACCCAACAGAAAAATTTTAGATTTTAGATTTTGGATTTTGGATTGAATTAAATTTTGACGTAGGGACAAAAACGATCTTACTAACTCTTCTTTCTCTGTGTCCTCTGCGCCTCTGCGGTTCGTAACCTCCCCCACCATCGCCGCCAAAACATCCAACTTCTCCGGCGCAAACCTTTGCAAATAAAGTTGTACCACAGCTAACTCATCAGCCACAAAACCGGGATCGGGATTATTATCAATAATAGATTCATAAACTAGGAGCGATCGCACTAAAGCACCATCACAATGTCCCGGACTGACTAACCGCAAAGCCACAGTGAATTCTTCCCCTGGCGTTACCCCTTGACTGAGAAGTACTCTCGGCGAACAATCAAATAAATCACCCTCCAACACTAACTCGCCATTTACATAAATCTCAGCAGAATCCGCCCACCAAAGCAACGCCAGCCGCAAAGATAACCCAGCTAAGGGATAACCGTGTAAATCTTGGGGAACCACCAATCTTTGCAGTAGCCATAGCACTTTTTTCCCACCCGTCCAAGCAATATGTTCTTTAGCATTCAACTGGACAGGTTGCCAATCAGACAAATCAGCAGCTACAACATCAGTAATAACCACATTAGATTCCTGATACAGCCATGTAGACTGAAGATTAACTTGACAAAAAGAGCGCAGTTGCTCAATTACTTGTGAGATAAATTTGGTCTGGGATTGAGAGACAGTCGGGGTCATATATTCGCTAAGATGAGGTGTTGGTTGTTTTTATTGTTTGGCGCGAGTCTCACAACTTAACAAGACTTGAACTAAAAAATTACTACTATGTCTTCTGGTTCCTCTGGTCGTTATCAAAGCAGACTATTTAACTTTGTCCACCAGCAATCTCGGCGGGTGACACAACAGTGGGAACACACCTTCCGACATTTGCAAGTCGCCACTAAGTGGGGTGTCGAGGCACTACTTTACCCAGTGTATCTACTGTTTCAGTCATCTGAATCATCTGGAAAAACGCTACACACTAAAGAACCACAAACTAGATTAAAGTTACAATCAAATGATACCGATTTTCAGCCCGAAACTCTTCCCAATGCTGATAATCCCATTCAAAATGTTTTAGCAGCAGTCAATTATCTATCATCAGATGAACCCGCCTCGACTCCGACGAAAACATCTGAATATTTCAATCCCTTAGCTTTATTGGGAGTTTTTCGGCTGAAAGTCATTGAGAATAACTCTAATCTTACTCAATCATCAAATATTACAGATAATCAAGCTGGAAGTCTCAACCCTTCACAATTAGAGAATCCCCTTCAACAGCATCTTCCAATAGTGCGAGGAATTGCCACAAATTTAATGAGTCGGAATTTAGTACTTGTTACTGCCGACAATGAAATTTTAGATATCTTAACACCCCAACAACAGGCAAAATTAGAAGATCGAATTATTAACGAAGTTGCTAAATACTGGCAGTCCCGGCGTTTGATTATAGCTAAAAAAGAAACGCAGCTATTACCACAAATTGACCAATTATTAGCAAAACTCACTGACAAAAATCCAGCTAAAGTTCCAGTTTTAGCCGAGGGTGTACCAAAAGATTTACTTAATACAGATAGATTATTAGGATTTCTAGATATAGCCTTTGCTAAATTGGAATCGAATGCTTTAATCCCAGTGCAAGAACGTAGCCAAGAAGTTGTTAAGGTTGCCCAAACTCAGTTAAACACATTTCTTTATGGCAAAGAACAATTAGCTGCCAAAGGAGAAATTGCACCAAATGCTGATGCTTTGGAAACTCATCCACAGAATCTTCAGAGTTTGATTGAGGCGGCGCTTAATTACTTTTTTGGTGTTGGTAATAGAAAAACATTTGAGTCAACAACCAGTAATGAAAGATTGCCAGGAAAACTATTACCATCACGTCTTATAAAAGCCTTTTCCAAAAGCCCTTTGTTAAAGAATCAAGATTTAACAGATGATCCTTGGCTAACGTGGAATGATTTATTTGGTGACACCAAAACCGTTGCCCAAAAGCCAGTTACACTTTCTGGGAGGATAAATTCTACTTTAGCTCCAAGTTTATCAGTAGGGCATTTTCCACAAAAGAATTTGAGTGTAAAACAACCTAAATTCGGATCTGGCTTGGTGCAAAGGAAACAACCAAGTAGTAATATCGCCTCTGCAAAACAAAATCGGGCTAGCATTTCCCAAACTCAAAACGAGAGTCGTAAAGGGGAAATGTTGAAACAGCAGTCTAATCAAAGCAGTCAAGTTGAGGCGCAGCCAGACTGGATAGAAACCAAAGCAACTTTAACTGGCTATGAGAAGCACCCCTTAGAGCAACTTCTAGAATGGCTTGATTATGTTATGGTGTGGCTAGAAGAGAGATTTGTAAGGATTTTTCAGTCATTGCGGGAATTATGGCAGGGTAAATAATCCTAATTCGTAATTCGTCAAATCTTATTTTGATTTACAGGTTTACAGATGTAGCCTGATTTTGGAGAATTGGTATAAGCTGATAGATATTTTTTAATAACCTATTATATTTACAATTTTTCAATTTAAGGATAATTCTGATTATCTATAATGTTATCGTAAATTCAAGGGTTTAAGAACCTGCAATCTATATGTAGCATTAGTTTCAGTCGGGGTTTAAATCCCTGTCTGAAATGTCTTTAATTTTGAATTGTGAATTGTTATTGGTGGTTGTCTAAGTGAAAATTATTGTTTACTGTAAATACTTCAATTTCAAAAATCCATTAGAGAAACCGAAAATTGAGACATTTGTGGTAAATCTGCCTCAAATACCGAAGATAGGTGAAACAATTGTAGTCGAAAGAATTTCACCCCAAAAAGAGTTTGTAATTATCTTTGAATACATTGTGACAGCAGTGCAATTTAATGCATCTAGGGAATCGGCTGATTCCACAGATGCTCAGGTAAACGCATTTTTGAACCACTGTTGGGAGGGAACATCAAATTTCAAAGTTACAAACTTTTTAAAACAATAATATCTCACAAGAATATACAGCAGAATTCAGAATGGACTACGCTAACAGGAGTAAAACACGCTTTACACTTGGGTAATAGACTTACCTTGTGTACCTCACCAATTGGGAATCTGCTGTATAATTTAGTAAATAACGTAACAGCTTTAAGACTATATTTGTAACACAAAATCTGATGCTGTAAGAGTTGGCGCACCAGTTAAAGTTGCAAATAAACCACCACTCCCAAAACCAGCCACGCTGCCATTTTGGTTGTAGAATAACTGTCCACTCACAGGATCGTAGACAATTTTTGCTGTGCTAGTCCCCGCTAAATTAGTGATTTGAAAATCATTGGTATTATTGAAACCTGTTCCCGCAGCCGAAGCTAACGCACTAAAAGTACTCTTATCCAGTATAATTTTGTCACCTTGAGAACTGTTGAAGTCAGTAATAGTATCAACACCAACAACAGTGGTAGTAAAGTCAGCATTGCTGTTGTAAAGGAAAAAGTCAGCACCTACACCGCCGATGAGAATATCATTGCCTTTGCCACCCACCAGAGTATCATTACCTTCAGAACCGATGAGAATATCATCGCCTTCTCCGCCTCGCAATAGGTCATTACCACTATTACCATTAATGATGTCGTTACCCCCTTGACCATTAATTACATCATTAGAGTTGTCAAAACCCGCGACGTTATTGTTAAGGTCATTGAGGAAAGTGACGGTGTTTTTATTAAAGAGATTAGTTTGAATTGAGTTGGCATTGAAGATATCAAAACTGTCAGTTACACTGGTTTGTCCATCAAAGAGGATATTACCGATAGCTGGTTGTGAAGCATTTGCTGGTAAATTATCCAGGTTTTCTAATTGGAAGTTTTGCAGGGTAACTTTCGTAGAAGCCGCATCCAAAAAGGTGAGTTCTAAGTTATTACCATTTTGAGTTAATTGCAGATTTTGGGCAGTTAAATCACTACCGATAAATTGCAACGTATCCAGTTGGCTAATCGCTGTTGCTGATGGATTTGAGCCAATACCAGTACCAGCAAAATCGGTGATGGTGTCATAACCATCGCCAACGCGGAAGACAAAAGTATCATTGCCATTGCTACCGGAGATGGTATCATTGCCGCCATTACCAGAGATATTATCGTTGCCGTCACCAGCAGAGATATTATCATTGCCATTATTGCCAGTGATGTTAGCACCAACAGCGATCGCAACCCTAGCAGTACTAGTCAGGCTACCATCGCTGATAGTGTAATTGAAATTGGCATTACCACTAAACCCATTAATTGGGGTAAACACGATGAAATCATCTGTCGAGTTGTTCTGAGTGCCGTTATAATTCAGCACAGCAGTACCGTTGGTTGCACCACTAACGCCAGTAATGCTGGGGTTACTGTTATCGATGTCAGTATCATTAGCCAGCAGAGTACTAGCTGGGATACTTAGTGCAGTATTGAAGGCAGTAGTCAAAAGATCGTTGGCTGCCACAGGTGCATCATTGACGGGTTTGATATTGAGATTGAAAGTACTAGTAATCTTACCGCCATTGCCGTCAGCGACAGTGAAAGTGAAACTATCAGCGCCGTTGAAGTTGGCATTGGGGGTGTAGATGAAGAAGTCGTCGCTGGGATTATCTGGAGTGTTGTTGTCGTTAAGTGTCAGTCTGCCATTAGTGGGGTTGGTGAAATCACTAATAGTTAAAGTATCGCCATCGATATCTGTATATCTACGCAGAAGATTGCTAGCAAGGATGTTAACGGCAGTATCTTCGTTAGTGGTAGCGGCAGTCTGAAAGCCAAACACTACATAGCTTTTACCGGCATTATCGGCACCTAATGCCCCGATAATCAGGTCATCGAAGCCGTCGTTGTTGATATCCCCCGCACTGCTGACAGAACGGCCTAAGTAGTCACTCTCATCAAGTCCCTTAATCACAAAGCCATTGCTGCCATTGAGGGACGAGAGGTTGAAGCTAGCTCCAAAACCACTATTGCTGCCAAAGACCACGTAGCTCTCCCCTGCATCACGCTGACCGTTGGGG
>NZ_JABXKI010000251.1 GCF_017115095.1 Nostoc sp. NMS4
GGATTGACTGCTGAAGCGTTGACAAAACGTGCGATCGCATTAGTGCATTAAGGCTGGAATTATTTCTTCTATTATCGCAAATATACGTATAGAAACGCTGAAAGTGGCGTTGGAATGCGTATATTTGCGTTTTTTTATTGAAGAGAACTTAGCAAGCAGGAAAAATGGGAGTAGATTTGCTGAAATTCGTTGACAAAAGCTGGTTTACGTGTCACAAAAGCTGGTTTACATGTTGCAAAAGCTGGTTTACGTGTCGTAAAAGCTGGTTTACGTGTCGTAAAAGCTGGTTTACGTGTCGCAAAAGCTGGTTTACGTGTCACAAAAGCTGGTTTACGTGTCACAAAAGCTGGTTTACGTGTCGCAAAAGCTGGTTTACGAGTCAGAAACTTAGTTTACAAGTCGCAAAACTTGATTTTTGAGCTAGGACGAAGGGTGATATTTTTATCTGGAAGCGTGGGGAATGTGGAGACTTGAGGAAAAGTGCGATCGGGTTAGTTCATTAAGGCTAAATATAATCTATTATTATACCCCTATCTCAGTGTTTTACTGGATGAGGGTTTGCTATTATGGGGTTTTGATAATTAGCCTAAATACACAAGTGATTAATCCACCAAATTTTCAGCCACCAGAAGAAGGTCATTATATTGATTACAATGGAATGCGATACTTCATCGGTGAAGTTATTGGTCAAGGACACTATGGAAAAGTATATCAATGTGAAGATGAGTGGGGCAATGAACTTGTAGCTAAAGTTCTTGTTCCTCGAAATCAAACATACGAACAAGTTCGAGAACAGTGGTTAGAAGAACTAAACAAGCTAGTGTTACTTCGTCATCCAAAGATTACCTATGTATATGCTGCTTTTGAATGTCGTAATACTTTTTACCTTATTATAGAACGCTGTAATTTTACGCTCAAGGATCTTCTTGAATTCCCAAATTTACAACTAGAACTTTGGTTACCACATGTTGCACGAGAAGTCTTACAAGGAATTAACTTTATACATAATGCAGGCTATGTTCACAAAGATATCCATCATGGAAATGTTTTTTTGTCATTGTTACAGGACAAGATGAATCCAAGTAATGATCCAGTTTTTATGTTTAAAATTGGTGATTTAGGAATAACTAGATTAGAGAAAGATATCGATATATTTAACACAATACTTGCAGAATGGATGTTACCGCCAGAATACCTGGCTCCACTAAAATATGGAGTAATTGGAAGACAGGTAGATATATACCATACAGGGTTATTACTATTAAGTTTACTTCTTGGGGAAATTCCACAATTTACTCATAAAGAAATCTTGGATGGAAAGCCCCGTCAAATAGCAGAGAGTCTTTCTTCGCCGTATAGTACAGCAATAGCAAGATCATTGTGTAGACGGCTTGCATTCAGAACCGAATCAGCCCTCGATTTTTGGCGTGAAATATCAGAGGCAAGCAAATTACAGTAGTAAATAAGAATTTGTGCAAGAAAGCAATTTTTCTGGATTAAAACCTGTGTAAGCAGGTTTTGTTCTTGTAGCCGCAACTTCAGTCGTTTGGAACTCAAAAATACAAGTTGAGGAAGTGTGATCGCACACTTTCTCTTCTACTAATGGAATAAAGTACAAACTTAGGATTTGAACGTTATATTTATTCTAGACCTCAACTATCCAAGATTAATTTATTATGAAATTTCAAGTAATTTTTACCTTTGATTCAGAATATAAAGGCTATGTTGCTGAGGTTCCTGAACTTCCAGGCTGCGTGAGTCAAGGCAAAACACTAGATGAGGCAATTGAAAATATTAAAGATGCCATTACGGGATATCTCCACGTTCAAGCTAAACATGGCAAACCTTATATTGTTAAAGAATCGCAAGTATTTATCGGGGAAGTTGTAGTATAAATGGGACGTTTATCAAATATCTCCGGTAAGGAAGCTGTCAAGATTTTTGAAAAATTTGGTTATGTATTAGATCACCAAACTGGAAGCCATATTATACTTTGGTGTGTGTGAATCAAAACCAACTTTATCAATTCCCAATCATCGGGAATTAGCACCTGGGTTACTTAAAAGTTTGATTCGACAGGCAGGGATTACAGTTGATGAATTCCTCGAAAACAAATGAATTCAGATACAACCATCATTATATTAGTCAGAATAACTCTATGAAATTCTTGAATCATTGGTGTAAATCTTACAGCCTCAGCCAACTATAATGTAATTAAGATTTTACGTAAGGATGGAACCATGACTAATACTCAAAAGATGGTTCGGTTAAACTTAGATTTGTCACCTGAACTAAATCAGATATTAGACGAACTAGCAAATAAAATAGGCACAAGTAAAGGTGATGTTCTGCGTCAGGCTATAACCTTGATGCAAATTATGGTTATAGCTAAAGAGGAAACCAAAAAATTAGGAGTCCCAGAAGCAAATCAATTGATAGTTAATGAAATTCTACTCTCATCTGAACAGCAGCCAAAACCCCATGCATCAGAAGCTTTTTTAGAAACCTTTGGAACTTGGGAAGATACACGCACCGCAGAAGAAATTGTTGATGAAATATATTCAAGTCGTACCATAAGCGATCGCAATTATAGCTTGTGAATTATTTGCTCGACACTGATACGTGTATTTATTGGCTTAAGGGTCGCCAGCCAGTCAGAGATAAATTATTAGCAGTCGGATGGGATGAAGTATGCATTTGTGTCATCACTGCTGCTGAATTGTATTATGGTGCATACAATTCTAATCGAGTTTCAGAAAACTTAGGTAATGCAGAAGACTTTATTCAAAACTTACCCGTTCTACCTTTAACTGATCCTGCTCTGAGAAAGTATGGTGAATTAAAGGCAGAACTCCGTAAAATAGGACAAACAATTGCTGAATTTGATTTACTAATTGCTAGCGTCGCACTTGCAGAAAATTACACTTTAGTAACAAACAATACTCGTCATTACGAACGCATAAACGGATTAAAACTAGAAAACTGGACTCTGCCTTAGAAACTCAACATTAGTTAGTCCTGTAGGCTGTATTATGCTGTCGCTAACCCAGCTTTATCAGTTCAATCCCTAATAACATCTTCTGTGCGATCGCATAAAATGGCAAAAACTGCCATAATCTAGAAAAACAGATTTAAAAACTAACACTTGTGAAAAGTATCAATATTTCCTTACCTGACACCATGCGAACTTATATAGAAGAACAGGTAGCTCAAGGTGGTTACAGCAGTGTCAGCGAATATTTTCGTGAATTAGTGCGACAAGATCAAAAACAAAGAGCTAAAGAACGTCTAGAAACAATGCTTCTGGAAGGATTAAACTCTGGGAATGCAACAGAAATGACTGTTCAAGATTGGGAAGATATCCGTCAAACAATCCGAGAAAGAATCAACAAACATCAAGATGCAATTTAGGCGTGATGTTTGAAATAAAAAAAGACCTCAAGTTATCCGGGACTTAATAGACTGATCCACAATTTCTCTTCTACCAATGGGACGTACTTGTATGCTTAGAGTGAAACAATTGCCACAGTTTCCCCATCTAATGTAACAAATTCAACCTCATATCCTTTGCCACCCTGATGTACTAAAACATTCTCTGCGTACCTCTGCGCTTCCCTTCGCGCCCTATGCGTTTAAATTTCAACCCTCAATTCGCCACGATTTTACGCAAAGCTGTACTAATGTAATGCCAAACTACCCAGTTCACTTTACTTGATAGGCATAGACACTTCCCAAATTCCTTGATTTCCACCATATTCGATCACATAAATCTTATTACCAATAATCTCAGCATCAATGGGATTACTAAAACCTTTGACAAGGCGCGTAGCATTAAGTTTATAGTTAGTATTTCCTACTTTAGTTAACTTTAAATGCAGTAGGTCTTGGCTAGCATCTTTAAAAGGGCCTGGTAGTGTTTCCCCAGTGGGATCGCCTGGTGTCCAACTCAACATAAATCCATCTCTGTTGAATTCTGGACTCATTACTCCTTGTGTATCAAAAACTAATCCTAAAGGAGAACGGTGTGTTGTAAAAGTGCTAAAACTTTGTCCAAGAACACTGGCATCTTTGATTTTTCCATCTACAGGATCGCGGTAATTATCTGCATCCGGCCCAAGATTAGGAATTGGTTCAATCAAATTTCCAGTAGGCCGAGTAGGAAAGGTTGGATCCTTACGATAGTAGCCCCTTTGGATAGCGTTAAATTGAGGGCTTAACAATCGGTCAGTGGCAGGATTATAATTGGGAAATTGTTGTGGATTATCTGTCCCACCAATACGCCAGGGAAAGCCGTAATTACCACCTAAACGCAGCCAATTTAATTCTTCAGACATATCACGATCGGGGCCATTTTCTGTACCAAATAAATCCCCATTGGGTGCAAAAGCCATATCAAAAGTATTGCGTGTTCCTTCTGCAAAAATATAGCCAGCTGTCTTTAAGGCTGCTCGATTGTTTGCCAGAAAAAGATTGTTACCATTACTAGGAAGACGGAGTATACAAGCGGTTAATCCGACCTCACGAGTATTGGGATATAGACCATCAACAGACTGAACCTCACCATGATCGGTACGAGATCCGCTATTCACATAGATAAAGTTACCATCTAGGCTAACAACTACGCCGTTGAAGCGATGGTCATAAGCTGTTTTGCTTTTGGGATAAGCTGCACTCTTAGCTAAAATAGACCAGATACGCTGTCCTGTACTCGAATTAATTACACCCTTAACAATAATCGCTTTAGTCTGATTATTCACAAGGTCTGCATTGCCAACTAAATAAATTGTGCCGTTAGGGCCAATGGCTATACCTTGAGTTTCACTTATATTATGATTGCTAGAATTGTACACAAGTGTACTAGTAGAAGAGGCTAAATTGACTCGATAAATCTCACCATTTCTTTTGAGGTAATAAAGAGTATTGTTTCGTGGATCTTTGACAATCCGCACAGAAGGAGAGACTGATAATGTATTCGTAATATTGCGAATCTTAATATCAGGACGCAGGGATTGAGGTACAACATTTACTCCAATAGTGCTGTGATTTAATAAGATGATTGTAAATAATAGTGTAATTGTAAATAATAGCGTTTTAGTAAAAAACTTACCGAAAAACCTACGTTTCACTTGGTTGGATAATTTAGTGTTATTCATGATTTTATTGATAAAATAGTCAGTTAATTTTGTTGCTAAACCCTCTCGAACGGGGAAAAACTTTAGAGATTCCGGGATAAAATGAACAATGGGTACTATATTCTTATGCCAAACTGACTTCTAGGGTATAAGGAGCAGAGTTACTGTCACTAGTGCCAGAAAAAATTCCGCCATCTTGAGGAAAGAAAGCATATTTACTCACTGAAATGGAGTATGTACCTGCGCCTAGTGAAGCGGTAATTAATGACCCAAAATCGGGGCCGCTATCGTCGTCACTTTGCAGTAAAGTCCCAGCATTGTTAAACAACCCAATAACTGTATCATCAGTTGTCACCGCACTGATGGTGACAGTTTTTGGATTTGCTAGAGAAAATTTAAAAAAGTCGAAATCGGGATTGTCCCCCGGTTGAACTGTTACTAACTCACCTGACAGATTAATGTTTGAGCCGGATGATAAAGAACCCAATCCTTCAGCTCTAGCTAGGGTATTATTTGTAGCTTGTCGAGCATTTTCTCGCTCATAAAAAAAGAAGTCATCACTATCAAGTCTGAGGTTTACTATGCCCTGCACAATACCTATAATTTCATCTGGCTCTGCTCCAGGTTTGTCTAATAATATTTGTGTGTTGGCTCCAACAGTTTGTAGGCGGTAGTCCTTTGGCGAGCCTTTGAGTTCTATTTGGTCTTCATTACGGTTAAAGTCAGTAATGGTAGCCAAGTCCCCAAAACCAGCATTTGCAGTGTTTTTATCGTCGTAGTAGACATTTTTAGCGTCTCCAAGGACAAATCTATCTAACCCAACGCCGCCAGTTAAAGTATCAGTCTCTCCTAATCCCGGTGAAAGTGGACTACCAGGCCAAGCACCAATGAGTATGTCATTACCAGACCCACCATTGAGTATGTCATTGCCAGGCCCACCCTGTAGACTATCATTATCATCCTCACCATTGAGGATATCATTGCCTACATTACCGTCTAGTGTGTCATTGCCTGTTCTTCCATTGAGAGTGTTGTTAAAAGTATTACCAAAGAGAAAGTTGTTCAGACTGTTACCTGTGCCGTTGATGGAGCCAGTTTCCCTGAGCGTCAGGTTCTCTAAATTAGCGCCTAGTGTGTAGGTGACAGAAGACCGGACTGTATCTGTACCTGAATTTACAGCTTCTGTAATGGTATCAATAGCGCTGTCAGTAATGTAAGTGTCGTTGCCTACTCCCCCATTTAAGCTGTCAGTACCCAAGCCGCCATCAAGTGTGTCATCACCAAGGCCACCGATTAAACTGTCGTTTCCTGTCCCGCCAAATAAATTATCATTACCAGCCGCACCATTCAGGGTGTCGTTAGCGGAAATACTATTGGCGTTACCACCATTAGCCCAACCATATATCGTGTCATCTCCCGCAGTCCCATTTATGATGTCAGGAGATGGATTACCGTAAATAACTGCCATATTTATTATTTTTCCTGAATTTCTAACTAATGCCTAAGTTCGGCCTCAGTCAAAGAACTCTTCATAAGTTCAATGTTGATTAATCAAAACTGTAAGTTTAAATACAACAAATACCTTTGCCAACCTAATTAATACCAACTATTACTGAGAAAAGATTAGTTATTGATTTGGTTAGCTTGATTGTGTAAATGGGAACTAATGGGGTCTAATTTATTTTAATTATTTATTTTTAACTCTACCTATAATTATTTATTATCATGACTGAGAGGTTACGTCAAATGCTTTACCAAATCTTAAAAATACAAGTTTTTTTATTTTTAGTACTGTTATAAAAAAATATAAATTTTAATAACCTCGTTCCTAGCCTGGAGGCTGGGAACGAATTCCGAGAGGGCTGCTGCCTCTTGTCAAGAAAGAGGAGGCGGAGCCTCTAGGAATGGTTTCCCAGCCTGGAGGCTGGGAACCAGTTGGGGCAAAGTTGGGGCAAGGGCTGTATCTTAACTTAGGAATAAGAATTAAATAATATACAATTTATGTCCCTGGTTTACCTCACCCTCAATCCCTCTCCTTATAAAGGAGAGGGAAGCTAGAGACAGGATGAAGTTTTGCATCTTATTTAATCCATGTTCCTTAGTGCTATTCGGCACAGCGACAAATAAAAAGTCACTGTACAGTTAATCTGGCTCGTCAAGATTTAGATGCGTTTGCCCTGGTGTGACACCCACTCCTTCATTACTGCGGTGATTCGTCGCAAGTCGTCCTCACCAATGATGTATGGGGGCATAGTGTATAGCCACTTGCTATAGGGGCGGAGCCACACTCCCCGTTCTAGAGCGAACTCCCTGAATCCCACGAGGTTCGACGGAGATTCAAACTCCAGGACTCCTATGGCTCCAAGCACTCGTGCGTCGCAAAGCGATCGCCCCTCCAATCCCTGGATCTCTTCTTTGAGTACTTGCTCAATGGCTTTGACTTTACTAAGGTAGTTTTCGGTTTCGATCAGGCTGATACTTGCCAACGCCACAGCACAGGCGACTGCATTTCCCATGAAAGTTGGCCCGTGCATGAAGGCGAGTTGCGGATCGTCACCGAGAAATGACTCGTAGACTTGGCTTGTAGCGATAGTCGCCGATAGTCCGAAGTATCCCCCAGTGAGCGCTTTACTAAGTACCATGATATCCGGGGTGACATTGGCAAGCTCGGCGGCGAATAAGGCTCCTGTTCGCCCGAAACCTGTTGCTATCTCGTCGAATATGAGTAGCACCCCGTACTCATCACACAGTCTTCGGGCGTGGAATAAATACTCTGGGGGATAGAAGCGAAAGCCACCCGCTCCTTGAAATACTGGTTCGAGGATCATGGCAGCAATCTGGTTTTTGTTCGATCGCAGAAGCTCGGCGAGTTGACAAAGTGATGCTTGGCATTCGTCAGACTCTATGTTTTTACCGCCTGGTGCATCGACGAAATACTGGGGGAGTATAGCCCCTTTGAACAATCGGTGCATTCCCTCGTCGTCGTCACTCACCGACATTGCCCCTGTGGTGTCGCCGTGATACCCCCGGCGGAGGGCTACGAAACGACTTTTCTGTGGTACACCTTTGTTGCGCCAGAACTGAATTGCCATCTTGAGCGCCACCTCTACCCCCACTGAGCCACTGTCAGCAAAGAACACGTGATTGAGCCTCTTAGGGGTAATCCTGACTAACGTCTCAGCGAGATCAATAGCTGCATCGTTAACAAGACCTCCGAGCATAACATGGGCAAATTTTGCAAGCTGTTCCTGAACCGCCTTATTGAGGACAGGGTGATTGTACCCGTGAATAACGCACCACCACGAAGAGATACCGTCAATTAGCACCGTGCCATCATCGAGGTAGAGTTTGACCCCCTCTGCTCGAACTACTTTCAACGGGGATGGAACAGTCTTCATTTGTGCGTAAGGAAGCCAGAGCGAATGAGCTTGTGTGGTCATCGGGACTCATCTTTCGCTACTTGGGCGATCGCTAGTGGGTCATCGCCAGAGAAAAAGGCTTACTGGCTTGGAGACAACGTTCAGACAGTACTTAAATATTACTGTAACCCAGATGTCACCAAGTCAGAAGCCTCTGATTTTTAAGACTACTGACTTGCTACTCAAAAATCCTTCAAAATAGTTCACCACAGCGATTATTGGACTTGGGTGGGGAAAGCACCAGGTTGCACAGCTATGTTAAGATTCTGTCCATTGCGACTTAATTCCATACGTAAGTCGCTCCCGACTTGACTATTTTCTACTGCCTTTTGGACACTACTGGCATCTGTGACTGCTTGACCACCAAGCGTTTGGATCACATCACCAGCACGTATCCCTGCTTTTGCAGCTGGTGAATTTGGTAGAACTTTTATAACTAATACACCTTTATCTTCATTCACACTCAAACCGCTATTGGGATCTGAGTTGATATTTTGTTTAAGCTGAGGTGTTAACCCCACCATCTGAATTCCCAGATAAGGATGTTCGACTTTACCTGTAGCTATTAGCTGACTGGAAATGTGTTGTGCTGTGTTGATTGGAATAGCAAAGCCTAATCCTTGTGCCCCTTGAATAATGGCTGTATTCATGGCAATTACCTCGCCACGGGCATTTAACAGAGGTCCACCGGAGTTACCTGGATTAATCGCCGCGTCGGTTTGAATATACTCTACTCGCTTATCGGGAGCGCCGATTAGATTGCTACTGCGTCCGGTGGCACTAATGATTCCCGTAGTTACTGTATTATCTAATCCAAGGGGATTGCCAATAGCGATCGCCCATTCTCCGGGTTGCAGTTTATCTGAGTTACCCAAGGCTACTAAGGGCAGATTGTCTGCCTGAATCTTGACAACAGCAACATCGGTCAACTCATCTTTTCCTAATACTTTACCTTTAAAGCTACGCCCATCCTTGAGTGTAACTGTCACCGTATCAGCACCATCAACTACGTGAGCATTGGTGAGAATACGACCATCAGCACTAATAATAAAACCGGAACCAGTACCCTTTTCTACCCGATTTTGTTGTTCTGGCATTTGAGAGCCAAAAAAGCGTTGGAAAATTGGATCGTTAAATTCATCTGGTAACTGGGTTTTTATGGTTCGGGAAGAGTCAATTCGTACCACTGCGGGCCCTACTTTTTGCACCACCTGGGTAACAAAGTTAGGATCTGTGCCAGCTGGTAATGGAGGAGCAGCACTTACTCGACTCACTGCCAAATTAGATGCATTTTCAGACACCTGCTGAGAGTGTCCTGCCATATAGCCACCTGCCAATGTCATACCTGATCCCAGCAGCACCAGCGATAGAGAGGCGGCAGCCTTTCTCCAGGGTTTATGATATTTGGCATCAGCAGTATTATGTGAAATGCTATTTGATGGGTGTTCTCTGTCCCTAGATTGGTTTTGCATTGCTGTCTGGAAGGATATTTAGATGTATTACTAATGTAGATATGATTTGTGACAGTTTTGTTGCGGAGGTATTGCGTTGTTGTGAATGCTTTGGTATTTTATCGAACAGAATTCAGGAGTCAGGAGTCAGAATTCAGGAGTCAGAATTCAGGAGTCAGAATTCAGAATTCAGAATGAATTTTGTACGGCACAACGATCGCCTGTAGTTGGGCGCAGTCGAAACTCAGTGCATCGCTGGCAGATAGCGCCGACTGCAAGCGAGTATTTTCGAGTCGCGTCTTGATTCTGAACCGGAGTAACAGAAACGTCTCCGCTTCTGACTTCTGAATTCTTCTTCAATGAACCGTATTGGATTCGTAGAGACTTACATTGCTGCGTACTCTTCATCATGCCTGAAGGAAAAAAAATGGCACAGGGGAAAATCTTACTTAAACCTGGCACTTTATGGACAAGTGTTAAAGAACGGACTGAATATGCTTTGGAATGCGGGGCTTTACTATCGATTCCGACAGAATTTGAATTTGTTGAACAGGATGGGGTACGCTTTTTGGTGCGGATTTTGTCTAACCTGAATCGCAAAAAAGCAGCTAAGGAGAAACAGGAAAAACAATCTGCTACTTCTGGTGAAGAGTTTAATCCTTTTTTGCCCTACGAAGAGGATTTATTTGTGGCGGATATCTCCAATACACATGTATGTATTTTAAATAAATTCAATGTTGTTGATTATCATCTGCTAATCATCACCCGTGGTTTTGAGGAACAAGAAAGCTTACTCACCCTGGAAGATTTTACGGCTATGTGGGCGTGTTTGGCTGATTTCGATGGTTTAGCATTTTACAACAGTAGCAAAACCGCAGGTGCTAGTCAGCGACACAAGCACTTACAATTAGTGCCACTACCACTTGCCCCTTCAGGGTTGCAAATACCGATTGAAGCTTTGCTAAGATCGGCAAAACTTCCTTTTGTACACGCTTTCGCATCACTAAATTCTAATTGGATGCGATCGCCATTGGCAGGAGGGCAAGCAACATTGGAAATCTATCACACTTTGCGTCATGCTGTGGGTTTAGATGCAAAGCAATCTGGCGCTTACAATCTGCTAGCGACACGAGAATGGATGTTAATCGTACCGCGATCGCAAGAGCATTTCCAATCTATCTCTGTGAATTCATTAGGATTCGCTGGTGCTTTGCTGGTGCGAAATGCAGCAGAAATGGAGATTCTTAAAACCCAAGGGCCGATGACTATCCTCAAAAATGTTGCTGTATCCTAATTGAGTTAACTTATATCTTGCACTAGGCGACTGGAAGTCGCGGCTACACAGGCAAAACCCGTCTGCGCGGGTTTCAAACCCTTGATTTTTTGTTAGTCCGCGCAGGTGGACTTCTCTGCGAGACGCTGTTCGCGTTCGTTTGTATAGCCACGATTTCTAATCGCTAGGGCTAGGTGCAAGATGTGAGTTAATGCGATGTTTCAGAGATGTCTATTTTAATATCTAGTAATTATTCCTCCGTGTGATTCTAAACAACGACTAGAGACATTCACTTTTCGCCACAATCCACTTTCATCATTAACAGACCATACTTTAACTCCGCGATCGCCATCATTAAATCTTCTTTCCTCTATCAAAATATAATAGTCAGGTCTTAATATTGTGACTCGAACTCCTCGATTATTGTAAGCTGCACAACTTCCAATAACATGAACACGATTATTAATAGCAAAAGCTGATGTAGCTGAAAAAGAAATAGTTGCGGTAATGATAGCAGCAGTAACTCTATTAAACATTTAGCCTCCAAGACTTTCTAATGTTGATGAAACTGAGCAGAATTATCGTCTATGTATGAATACAGTTAACGGAAATGATATTTCGCAAAAGTAGGAATATATTTTTTTTAGACTTAAGTACTGTACAAATTAACCGTTATGTGGTTAATTAAATCTGATTGTCCTAGAGGGTCGGCTATTAAGCTAATCGGCAATTAAATGCCGATTAGCTTATCTATCAAAATAATGTCAATTTGAATCATTCTCAAGTGTTAGTGTTTCCCAATCTAAATCTGATGCTATTTGAGCAAGTTTATCTAAATCAGTCAGGTTATCTAAATAGGGTAAGCAGCCTAAAACTGGCATGTTAGTGAGTGATTGAATCAATTGATATGGTGTCCAGTCGGCTATTTCTGCATCCGTTCGTCTTTGTACGCAGTTCAACACAATGCCTTTGAGATTGACGCGCGATTGTCTGGCTAATGCTACATTCGCTACTGCTTGAGCGATCGCACCCAATCTCACTGGTACTACCAATACCGTTGGTAAACGCCATTCCCCTGCCAAATCAGCTACCGTTAATTCCTCGGTTATTGGCGAACCTAAGCCTCCCAAGGCTTCTATAAGTACAAAATCACGCTGCGATCGCAATTTAGATAAAGCTTGCCAAACTACTGCTAAATCTACTCGGCGATTTTCCCGTGCTGCGGCGATCGGCGGAGCAAGAGGTGCTTGAAAGTACAAAGGTGTAATTTCTTCAGCAGATTGTTCTAGCACAAATAACTTTTGATACCACTCGCGATCGCCAATCCCCGATTGAATCGGTTTCATGATTCCCCAGCGACGCTGCGGGTAATATTTTTGCCAATAGGCTGCTAAGGCTGTTGTTAAAACAGTTTTACCAGCTTCCGTATCCGTTCCAGTAATTAGTAGTGTATTTAACATTAATTTCTTTGGCCAGAAAATGGTTGTGTTCCATCAGGCGGCGGAATAGTTGGGGCTTCAGTAGTGGTTGGAATTGGCAAGGGTGTCTCTGTGGGAATTGGCAAGGGTGTCGCTGTGGGAATTGGCAATGGTGTCTCTGTAGGAATTGGCAAAGGTGTCTCTGTAGGAATTGGCAATGGTGTTTCTGTAGGAATTGGCAATGGTGTTTCTGTGGGTGTTGGTTTGACTGGTTTTTCTAATCCAACATTGAGGTTGTAATTACTTTCGGCAACTCCTGAAAGCAGAGTTAACTCAATAGTATATCTACCAGTAACCAACAATGTGCCTTGATAAAATGTGACTTGTTGGGCTGTATTCTCGATTGGTTGGCCGTTGGGACTTAAGACTGTTAGCAGAATGCTGCTTGCTGGGTCAATAAACGTGTTTAATTTAGCACCTTCTCGTCCAAAAAAGCTGTACTGGATAATTTGATTTGCTTTGAGAGTACCTTCAACCTTAGTTGGTTTAGAGGCTGTAAGCTTGAGGCGCTTAGTAGATACAACAGGCCGATCGCTAGTAGGTGTAGGTGTAGGTGTCGGTGTTGGTGTTGGTGTCGGTGTCGGTGTTGGCGTGAATGTCGTACCACTAGGAATTACTGGTGAAGGGAAATTTTGTGGAAGCGTTTCATTTGGTGTTTTTGGCTGACTGCGGATGGAACTGACTAATGCCCAAGAACCAAATCCGGCGACGATGACGACAACAATGCCAATTGCGGCGATCGCTAAGGGATTATCTAAAATTGAGCTAGTAGGACTTGCTGGAATCACAGGATCGGGTTTTTTGGGCGAAGCTGCTGGTGTTACTAAGTCAGGACGGCGACTAACTGCCATTGTCTGCAAGTTAGACACATTCACCTTAGGAAGATTGACTTCTTGTAAAGGTTGTAGTGCTTGAGATACACTAGCAGCACTTTGATAGCGATCGCTCGGTAGATGATTCAACATTCGATTCAACACTACAGCAAATTGTGGGTTCACTTTTACCCATCGCTGCCAATTCCAAGTTACTTGGTTTCGATCGAATAGATCCTTTGGTTCTTTACCAGTCAACAAAACAATCGCGCTTACCGCTAATGCATACAAATCACTACTAGGATAAGCCCCCCCTGTTTGCATTTGTTCGCTGGGAGAGTAGCCTAATTTTCCCACGGTGGTTTCTGGTAGCGGACTTTCTGGGGATTGTAAGCGCGTCGCCAGTTCCTTCACCACCCCAAAGTCAATTAATACAGGTTTAGCATCACTATCCCGCAAAATAATATTTTCTGGCGAGATATCCCGATGAATAATCCCTCGACTGTGAATATGCTCTAAAACAGGCAACAACATCTGTATTAACTGCAATACTTCAGCCTCTGTGAAAGTTTTACCCACAGCTTGACGTTCAGCCAGCAGAGTTCGGTACGTCTGACCTGCAACATAGTCCTCCACCAAAAATAAGCGTTGTTCTTGCTCAAATCTTTCCCGGAATTTTGGCACTTGTGGGTGTTCGATTTGATACAAAATTGCAGCTTCTCGGTGAAAAAGCTCTTGTGCCTTCTCCCAATCCAAAGCCGACCTTGCTGTTGAATTCAATTCCTTGATCGCGCAAAGTTCGTTAAACCGCCTCTGGTCTTCTGCCAGATAGGTTCTACCAAATCCTCCTTGTCCGAGAATTTGAATTATGCGGTAACGGTTTTGCAAGACAGTGCCAACTGTAATCGGTGGTTGCATGAGCGATTGCTTGAGTGTAGTAGCAACTGAGAAGGAAGTCACCCACAAAGATTAAGTCCAAGAGGCGACGAGACAGTTTACCTGCGGCAATATTCTACTATACACAACAAGTACACCTCACCAGAGTAAGGTTTTTCTGACTCTATAACTTTCAGAGTCCCCAATGGCTAATTCAATTTTTCTTCCTGGGAAAACGATAGATTTTGAAATATGTAAAATTAACTTTAGAATCCAGCTTGTACAAATCACTCATCTGTTTTTCAATCAATCCTTTGCCAAATAAATGGTCACGATTCACTACAATTAAAACTGTATCGGCATTATTTGTTAATTTTTCAATTCTTTCGGCAAAATGTTCCTCAATAATTCCTTTTCTTAAAGGATCGCCTAAATCCATTCCATTCAGAGTTAGAGTGTCACCGTAGTATCTAAATAATCTTGGATTGGCAAATAAAAATACAGATTTTGTAGAAGGCGACTGATTTTTTATTAGATACTGGACAACAGACCGATAGTCATCTTTTTGATAGTCAGCATTGAAGTAGTAGTTAAAAAGAGAATAAATATTCAGAACTATCAAAGATATGACAGCAATTTGAGCAAACTGAGATATTCCATAGCGCTTTGAGCTAATACCAGGTTTTTGACTCAAAACAGATGGAATCAGCATGGCAAGTGGGAACCAAAGATAATAAGAGTGACGCGGTACCCAATTAAATTTGGCGACTACGGCTAAGACCAATCCTAGTAAAAATGCCAGGACAAAAACCGAAGCAAAGAAGTAATCAGGATGTGACTCGCTGCTATTTTTTTTGTATCTCAATAAAACTTTTATTAAAGCAAGAAAAATTACAGTGCAGACAATCAACAATAGAAGTATGTGAGGCCAATAATGAAGTAGAACCTGTATTCTATCATCGCCGCGTAACTGCTCCATTGAAGGCCCATAGGTTGTCCCCACTAAAATCCCATTTAGCACGAAAAGAATATTTTGAATTATGGGAAACCCCAAACGAGAAATTACAATGCTTTCGGGATCGGTTGCTCCAGGTAAAGTTAAGTGATAGAAAATTGATAATGTACAGAAAAACGCAGCCGGAAGCCACCATTGCAACCATTGTCTAAAATTTCTATAGATAGCAATATGAGATAGGCATAAAGCTATCGTGAAAGCGAGCATATTAATATTACTAAAAATTCCTAATCCTGCAAAAATACCGAACAGCCATTTTGAAATGCTTTGGCGATCGCCATTTTTAACTAATACTTTGCTAAAGAAATATAGTTGAAGTGAGGCTATAAACATTGCTAAGGCATAAATTCTGGCCTCTTGGCTATAGTAAACACAGAAAGAGCTAAATGTCACGATTAGCAAAGACCATAAAGCGTGTTTTTTGCCATATATTCGCAAAGCAGTAAAGAATATAACGATATTTGTGCCAATTCCTAAAACAGCAGAAAGTGAGCGAAGGGCAAATTCACTTTCACCAAATACCTTACGCCACAAAAACAAAACTATAAAATATAATGGTTGAAATCTATCACTATCTTTGATGTGTCTAACTCTCGAAATGCTCTCTTGAAGTGTCGAGACATCAGAATTACCTAAGCTCAAACCTTCATCAAACCAAAGGCTTTGGTTTGACAGCATAAAGAAACGGAGAAAAACACCCAAAAAAATTACTATTAAAACAGAGACATAATATCTAGACCATCTCTGATTGAGGATTTTAATCATAACTTTATTTCTTGTGTATGACACTAGATAAATGGCTGCGGCATACCTGCTTTTATTCCAACTTGTAGAATCATGAATCAGGCAAATGCTTGCAGACATAACTTAAGTATTTTGGAAATACTAGTCAATGTTTACTTGAAGCGATCGCCCAGATCCCGCTCAACATTAAACCGGCTCCTAACCATTGGCCAATTAAGACTTTTTCTCGTAAAACTACAGCACCAGTAATCATTGTGAATATAATTGTTAATCCTATCACGAGAGGATAAGCAACAGATAAATTCAATTTCCCTAAAACTAGCACGTAAAAAACTGTACTTAAACCATAACTACAAATTCCTCCTAGTAAATAGATATTTAACGGATTTTGTCCTGCGCCTAGTTTTAATAGATTCTGAGCTAGTGTATTTAACCCCACTGTGATTAAAATCAGCAAACTAAAGATTATAGGGTTATTCATGGTAAAAATTTACTAAATTTATCAAGTGATATTTTTTGAGCGAAAGAGCAATTTCTCAGAAATTCTTATAACCAACAGCATCATCAAAATCCCAAAGTTCTCTTTCAGATGGATAATGTATTTGCACCCATTTACCAGCAAGTTTTTCCCACCATCGTGGCGGATGTGGTAGGGTAGCAACTTGGATGAAGCCACATCCAGAAAGTAATGCTCCCATAAAATCGGTATGTAAGCTATCACCAACAACTAGTATGTGTTTTGCTGGGAAGCGCATATAGGCGATCGCTTGTCGAAATGCGGGGGGAAAGGGTTTTTTTGCAGGACTTAATGCTGGAATATCAAGACGATGAGACCAATATTTGACACGATAGCGACGTTTCCCATTTGAGAGGATAAAAAATTGTAATCCAGCTAACTTTGCTTGTGTAATCCAATCTTCTGCATAAGGAGATAGATAGCGATCGTCTTCAGAAATAATAGTGTTATCTAAATCAAGAATGATTCCTTTAACACCACAAATCTTGATTTTGTCAATTTCTATTTCAGCTAGTGTATGGATATGTCGTGGAAGGTGATGGCGTTTCTCCTTAATGCCAAATTTGGGCCACTTCAGCAAAAAAGTTTTGAAATTTTTCATCCGCAAAGTCCCGAAAATTATGTCATTGGTCTATTTACCAGATTTATTCAATCATTCCTTGATGTTTGAGCAAAAGAATTACAAAGCAAGTAAATACCCAACCAATGACAGTTAACAGAATGGGCAAATCTTTCAATAAAACTTCTTCTGGTCGCTCACTGCGTCCACCTTGTTCGATAATCTCGTCACTGTAACTAGCAATTTCTTCCGGGTCACTCAGCAATTGATAGCGAAAAATTCCATACAAAACAAACGGTAAAGTCAGTAGCATCCAAGATGTAGGCGCTCCGTGTAGATAAGGCCCAGCACTCCAAAGAGCATAGGTGACTACCGTGCCAGTGGTGACAACATTTTCCATACGCCCCAGCAAAGGCAAGGAATAGTATTTGAGGACAGAGCGAGGCTTGCTGCCTTTTATTTTTGCTAACCGTAGTTCTGCTTTGCGTTTTTCAATTCCCAAGAATAGCGCCAGCATCGCAGTGCAGATTAAAAACCAAGATGATAAAGTAATTCCAGTGGCAGCAGCGCCGGCATAAGCTCGTAAAACAAATCCGGTAGCGATCGCTCCCACATCCAAAATCACCATTCGTTTGAGTCGCAAATTATAAGCTATCTGCAATAGGGCGTATGCACTTATAGCTGCACCCAACTGCGGCGATCGCAACCACCCAAAAATCAAAGCACTACTCAACAGTACCAATGCCATCACACTAGCAACACGAGTGCTAACTAATCCAGATGCAATTGGCCGCTTACACTTGACAGGGTGCTGGCGATCGGATTCAACATCTACGATGTCATTGATTAAGTAGAAGCCACTTGATGCACAGCAAAATAATACAAATGCCAATAGGCTACCTAGCAGAGATTGGAGATTTATGCTAAACGCGAATAATGGTGCTGCAAACACCACCAGGTTTTTTGTCCATTGTCGCGGTCGCATAGCAGCTAAGTAGTATCCTGACTTCTTGGAACTAGTTGCTATGGCAGTTAAAGATTTTTCTACTACAGAAGTACGTTGAGAAGCCATAAGTATACCTGCCGCTTCAAGATTTCAGGAGAACTATATTGAGCAATTTTTTAATTTTATTAAAATTTAACTGAGTAAAATTACTGGTAGCTTTTACCTAGCTGATATTACACTTATTGAGTAATATTTTGGAATAAAAAAACATATTACTATACAATCTTTATGTAAGCTTTATCTAATCTTTATACAAAAACTTCTACGTAAGTAAACTGTGTCTAATGCTAGAGTCTTCTCAATATATCGTTTTTTGTCAATCTGCTAAGTACTAAGATAATATGCTACAATTTCAATACTTAGGCAAAAGTGTTGTAGTGTATATGAGAACAAACTTCAATATCACTTAAGTTATAAATGCTTTACTGTCAGTTATAAATGAGGTAGTTAGCAGAAGCTATCTAGCACCCCAATATTTTTTTGAGAGATTGGGTTATTTACCTCAACTCAAAAATTTTAACTATAGACTACTAGTGGACGATCTTGATGTCCGTTAAGCTATCGGTAGTTTGTTTACCAAGAAAATTAGACAATTAGCAAATGATAATTTTATGGGAAAATGTTTAAATTTTGTATGGAAGCTTCCACAAAACTCACAGATGTTTTTTTAGTCTATTTCTCGGTGAAATCTATTAAATCTCTAATGATAATATTGCTATGAATGCACATAGAGGATCTGCTGTGCTGAGTTCTGCAACTTTCAAAGTGCAACCATCTACAACAGGACTGAACGAGAATCATCGCTTGCGGCTGTTTTCTGGCTCTGCCAATATACAACTGTCTCAAGAAGTTGCTCGTTACGTGGGTATGGACTTGGGGCCGATGATTCGCAAAAGATTTGCGGATGGAGAACTTTACGTTCAAATTCAAGAATCGATTCGGGGTTGTGATGTCTATTTAATCCAGCCATGTTGTCAACCCGTAAACGATCATTTGATGGAATTATTGATTATGGTTGATGCCTGTCGTCGAGCTTCTGCGCGACAGGTAACGGCAGTAATTCCCTATTATGGTTATGCACGTGCCGATCGCAAAACCGCAGGACGAGAATCAATAACCGCCAAACTGGTTGCTAACTTAATCACCGAAGCCGGTGCTAACCGCGTTCTGGCAATGGATTTACACTCGGCTCAGATTCAAGGCTATTTCGATATACCCTTTGACCATGTTTATGGTTCACCAGTATTGCTAGATTATCTAGCAAGCAAACAACTGCCAGACTTAGTAGTTGTTTCTCCTGATGTTGGTGGTGTAGCCCGAGCTAGGGCATTTGCGAAAAAACTGGGTGATGCTCCACTGGCGATTATTGATAAACGTCGTCAGGCACATAATGTTGCAGAAGTGTTAAATATCATCGGTGATGTTAAAGGCAAAACAGCAGTATTAGTGGATGACATGATCGACACTGGGGGCACGATCGCAGAAGGGGCGCGATTACTGCGTGAAGAAGGAGCGCGTCAGGTATATGCCTGTGCAACTCATGCGGTGTTCTCTCCACCAGCGATGGAGCGGTTGTCTAGTGGCTTGTTTGAGGAAGTCATTGTCACTAATACGATTCCCATTCCAGAAAACAATCGTTTTCCCCAACTAGTGGTGCTTTCAGTAGCAAATCTGTTAGGAGAAACTATCTGGCGGATTCATGAAGATACTTCAGTCAGTAGTATGTTCCGCTAAGACTGGCATTCATGTTATGGGCATAAAATACCCACGCTGTACCCGTTCAGGAGGTCAGTGTGGGTTTTTAACTATATAAGTGTTTTAAACGCATAGGCGCTTCGCCTTCCCGCAGGGTAGGGGCGCTGAGGGAAGCGCTGAGGGATTCGCTATGAACTTACGAAATTATGTACTAAGTTTAAAATTAGAATACTTTGATTCATCTGGGACAATTTGGGTAAAGAGGACAATGGGATGGTTGCAACTCCTAAAAAAGTGATTTCAGTTTTACCTCTGGAAAATGGCGATCGCTTATCTCGATGCGAATTTGAGCGACGCTATCAGGCAATGCCGCATTTAAGAAAAGCTGAACTGGTTGAGGGAGTTGTGTATATCATGGCATCGCCACTGAGAATTAAAAGTCATGGGGAACCACATGGCGATCTGATCGGGTGGTTATGGAACTATAAAATGGCAACGCCTGGGGTTGTTCTGGGAATTGAACCCACAGTGCGTTTAGATCCCGATAATGAGCCACAACCTGACGCGGTACTATTCATTCCGGGCAGACAGGCAGTGATTAGTGAGGATGATTATATCCAAGGCGCACCCGAACTAGTGATAGAAGTGGCAGCAAGCAGTGCAGCTATCGATTTACATGATAAAAAACGCACCTATCGACGGAATGGAGTACAGGAGTATATTGTCTGGCGAACATTAGATAATCAGTTGGATTGGTTTAAGCTGCAAGCGGATGAGTATGTTTCGCTACCAATTGATGAGCAGGGAATTATTCGCAGTCAGGTGTTTCCGGGGTTGTGGTTGGCGGTATCTGCCTTACTGTCAAGAGAAATGGCAACGGTGTTATCTGTATTACAAGCAGGTTTAGTTGCCACTGAACATCAAGAATTTATGCAAAAGTTGAATGAGAATATGGGAAATAGGGAATAGATATGTACTGATACCAATTCTATATGAAGATGCGCTAAATCATATTAGGACTGAAGTATAAGAAAGAAAAACGAACCGCAAAGGGCGCAAAGGACACAAAGAAAGAAAGAAAGAAAGAAAGAAAGAAAGAAAATTTGGCGCAGCCTCACAAAGAAATGGTATGAGTTTTTTCAAAAATCAAATAGGAGTCCTATACGAGTATGGAAAAGCCCTCTTGGAAAAGGCTAATAAAAAAGATGATTCCTACCGATACAGCCAAACCCGGAGCAGTGAAAGCAGTTGCTCAGTATCTACAGGTTTGGTGATGTAGTCAGAGGCTCCAGCTTCAATGCACTTTTCCTTGTCACCTGGCATGGCTTTGGCAGTTAAAGCAATGATTGGTAGCGAGCGAAACTGTTGTAGCTGGCGGATGGCGCGGGTAGTTTCATAACCATCCATTTCCGGCATCATGATATCCATCAAAACTATATTAATTTCAGGATTAGTTTGCAGTCTCTCTATACCATCTCTGCCGTTTTCAGCAAATAGGACTTGCATTTGATAGCTTTCTAAAAAGCTGGTGAGGGCAAAAATATTTCTCAGGTCATCATCTACAATCAAAATTTTCCGATTAGCTAGCACCGGATCGGTTTGATGTAGTTGCTCTAGCATTTGCCGCTTTGGTTGGGGCAAATTTGCTTGCACGCGATGTAAAAATAAGGCAGTTTCATCTAACAACCGCTCTGGCGATCGCACATTTTTAATAATAATTGTCTCTGCCAGTCCCCGCAACTGGGTTTCTTCTTGTCGGCTGAGTTCTTTGCCGGTGTAAACAATTATCGGCAGTTTCAAAAGCTTGGGTTCAAGTTTGATCTGCTCAATCAGGGCAAACCCGCTCATATCGGGCAGACCGAGATCGAGTACCATACAATCAAAGTGATGCGATCGCAAAATCGAGAGGGCTTCTGCTCCCGTACCCACTGCTGTACTCTGGACATCGCCATTACCAATCAGTTCCATAATGCTTTGGGCTTGTACTGGGTCATCTTCGACGATTAGGAGATTTTTGACCTGACGCTCAAGAAAGCCTTTAATGTCTGTCAAGACTTGAGTTAGCGCTTCTGGAGACACGGGTTTTTGGAGATAGGTAATCGCTCCTAGTTGTAATCCCCGTTGTTGTCTTTCATCAACAGAAAGTATGTGTACTGGTATATGTCTGGTATCTGGTTTATGCTTCAGACGATCCAGCACCGTCCAACCATCCATCTCTGGCATGTGGATGTCTAGCATAATCGCATCGGGTTTAAACTGTTCCGCTAATGCTAGACCTTGTTTGCTCTGTAAAGCAACGATGGTTTTAAAGCCCTGTTGACGTGCCATATCTAATAAGATACGGGCAAATTTATCGTCATCCTCAATAATTAGCAAAATGCGATCGCCCGGTTGAATTATTTCCCGGTCATCTGGAATATCGTTGGATAAGTTGGGAAGTACTTTCACTGATGGAGATATATCCACAATTGTGGGTTTGTTTTCCACCTTTGGTACTTGTTTTATGGTCAATGCTGTGCCGATAGGGGTTATTGGCTCAAGTGGTGTGGTGATATTTTCACCATTCTTTTCCTGTCGCCTGGGCAAGTAAAGGGTGAAGGTGCTTCCCTGTCCTGGTTCGCTGAGTAGTTCAATTCTCCCTCCCAACAGTTGAGCTAATTCTCGGCTGATGGACAAGCCCAAGCCAGTCCCGCCGTACTTGCGGCTGGTAGTGCCATCTGCTTGCTGAAATGCCTCGAAAATAATCTTCTGCTTTTCGGCTGGAATGCCTATGCCTGTGTCGCTGACGGCAAAAGCAATCATAGAATTATCAACTTGGGTTATTTGTAACTTCACGCCTCCCTTTTCTGTAAATTTAAAGGCGTTAGCTAGAAGATTTTTCAGCACTTGTTGTAGACGTTTGGAGTCGTTATAAATTGTCGCGGGTAACTTCTCATCCAGTTCAATAGTAAAACTGAGTTCTTTATTGTGGGCAACTTGCCGAAAAGTCTGCTCTAAAGATGTTTCCAAATCTACAAGAGCAATTTGCTCAATGTCGAGCGACATAGTACCCGACTCAATTTTTGCCAAATCTAGAATGTCATTGATTAATTCCAGCAAATCAGTCCCAGCCGAGTAAATAGTCCGGCTATACTCTACCTGTTTGGCGGTCAAGTTGTTAAGAGAGTTATCTGCTAGCAGCCTTGCTAAAATTAATAGGCTATTTAACGGTGTCCGCAGTTCGTGGGACATATTCGCCAGAAATTCTGACTTATATTTGGAAGACAAGGCCAGTTGTTCGGCTTTTTCTTCCAAAGCTTGTCTCGCCCGCTCAACTTCCTGATTCTTGCGCGCCACTTCCCGATTTTGAACTTCTAACAATTCTGCCTTTTCTTCTAGTTCTTCATTTAATTGTTGTAATTCTTCGTTAGATTGCTTGACAAGAAATTGTGATTCTTCTAACTCCTGTGCCTGTTTTTCTAGGCGTTGATTGCTTTGTTGTAGTTCTTCTTGCTGGGTTTGCAGTTCTTCTGTTAAAGCAACAGATTCTTCAAGTAGTTGCTGTGTTTGCAATTGTGAGGCGATGTTATTTAAAAATACACCTAGATTTTCACTCAGTTGCTCTAAAAATGTTAGATGTAACTGGTTAAAAGGCCCAAAAGAGGCAAGTTCAATTACGGCATTTACCTGCCCTTCAAATAGTATGGGCAAGACGATAATATTTAGCGGTGGTGCTTCTCCCAAGCCGGAAGTGATGCGGATATAGTCACTGGGAACTTCTGTGAGCAGGATTCTTTGTTTTTCTAGGGCGGATTGTCCCACCAATCCCTCGCCCAAGCGAAACTCATTTGCTAGGTTTTTCCGCTCTTTGTAAGCATAACTACTCAACAACTTTAGTATCGGCTGGTCGTCTATGGAGTCCATCACATAAAAAACGCCCTGTGATGCCCCAACCAGTGGTGCTAAGTTCGATAAGATCGTCTGGGCGACGCTTTCTAGATTTCGCTGCCCTTGAAGCATCTGGGTAAATTCAGCTAAGTTAGATTTTAGCCAGTTTTGCTCCTCATTTTTTTGAGTTGTGTTTCGCAGATTAACAATCATCTGGTTAAAGGTGCGTGTCAATACACCGATTTCATCTTGGCGATCGCTATCTGGTAAACTCACAGATAAATCCCCATCGGCCATTTTTTCTGCCAAATCAGAAATTTGCTTCAGAGGTACTGAGATATGCCTGGTCAAGGTGAATCCAATTAAAGCTAACAGCAAAGAAAAGAAGGGTATACTATAGGCAATGCTGGCGAGGGTTTGCCGACCTGCTGCTTGTGCCTTCTCAGAGCGCTGTTTCAGCAGTATATTCTCCTCATTTTTCATCGCCTGGATAACTTTCTGGATATTATCCATCAGTCGCTTACCCTGGTCTGTCAAAACAGCTTTCTGAGAAGCTTCTAAACCTTGATTTTGCCGTAGCTCAATGACATTTTTCATTACAGCCATTCTCTCCGTTAGCAATGGCTGCAAAGAGTCAAGCCGATTTTGCTGATTGGGGTTATCTGCTGTTAATCTTTGAAGTTCGTTAAATTTTTGATTTATTACTTGAATAGCAGCATTATAAGGTTCTAAATAGCGCTGTTCTCCAGTGATAATGTAACCGCGTTGTCCTGTCTCAGCATTTGTCAGTTGCAAGTTGAGGTCTTCAAGCTGACTTAACACCTGGTAAGTATGGCTTTCTTTGCGCGAAGTTTGAATCAGCTCATTGGTGCTTTGATAGGAGATTAGACCAATGGTGGTCAGAGTTGCCAAACTCAAGGCAAAACTTACTCCAATTTTTGGACCAATCTTCAAACGGTTCAACATTATTCTAGGCAGGTATTCAAATTATGTCTGTTTTTGAGACTATTTTGATGATGTTTTGGCTATCCAAAATCAATGTCGGATATTTCGTTCTAGGATATGCCTAGTTTTTGGCACACCAAATATTATCATCTTTTTCAAGAGATAAACTTATTTTAAATAACTATAGTTATGAATATTCTATTGTAATGGTTAAATAACTTTGAGCTTAACAAAAAGGCTGAATAGTAAAATTAAGCAGCCGGATAGGGAAAACTAAATTTATGAAATCGCAATTTGTATAAATGCTAAATATAGTGGTTTTTGCGGTTGTTGTATATAACATCTATGGCAATTGTACATCACTCTATAGAGCAAGGGTAACTTTAGCGATCGCAAGCAACAAGCAATATTCATTCCACAGGAAAGTTGAGGTTTCAAAAGACAACCTATACCCATAGAACTATACAATACTAGTCTATAACAATACGCTAGTACTATAAATTATTAAGAATATGCACAATCACGATGTTTCCTAAAACCTGTTGATATTAACTAGAAATTGGTGATAACCTGGCGATCGCTTCTAGCTCCATCAAGTTCAGATTGACTATAAATACTAAAATGTTGAATCTTGTTACTCTCTAAAATAGCTTTTGCACCTGCTACATAGATATCAGTGCTTTTTAGTACTAATAGGTAATGACCAAGGGTCAGATGATGCTCATAATTTCTAACTAGCTCATCGGAGATTCCTAAAGGAATGTATTTATCTTGAGAACTGCTGATGTTTACCTCAAAAGTATCACTTAGGTTGCTTGTATTTTTAACAACTATTGATATTTGACTCATCGGGAAATCAGCAGTTCTCAGTTCAGTCAGCGCTCTTTCTGCATCTTGGCGGCTGTAAAAAATACCAAGTGCGTGTTTATAGCGGCTATTTGGGGTGGAGTATGGCTCAAAGACTCCCCATTGTTGAATCTCACGGCGATTAAAAATCCTCTTGGCGAGACGAATTTCTATATCTATACCGTTTACTATCACCAAATAGTAACCTTTACAAACAAGATCGCTATAACCCTGTGCTGGCTTTTCAGAAATTCCTAAACTTACGAACAAGCCAGGTAAACCACCTGCTAAACTGGTAGCGATCGCAGTTACTTCCGCTCCGGCTAAGATGACTGGGCCTATACCAGGAACTACCAATAAGTTAGCAAAACCGTCTAAAGCATTACTAGTAACGGCTCCAGCAGCATCTTCTGAGGATGTATTGCCAGTGTATTCTTTAATTTCAACACCAGCAATATCACTTTGTTCTTCTGTATTCCGTGCAATAACAGAAACCTTGTGCATCGGAAAATTAGCAGCTTTTAGTTCCTGAAGTACCAATTGTGCATCGGAATACCCAGCGAAAACTCCTATAGTTCTTCGCTCTTTTTCTAATGTCATTTTATCGGTTTATTGCAGTTAGAAGTGATTCCCAAAACTGTTAGCTAATTTGAGGTAATTACACAGCTCGACGAGTTAGTAAACCCCAAAGGAAAATCAGGATCATTGCACCAATAACAGCAAATAAAATGCTACCCAGAGACAAGGCTCCTACAGATGCGGCGGCTGCTGAACCACTTCCTAATAACACTTGACCCAAATAACCACCAAATACGGCTCCAAGGATTCCTAATATAATGGTAGAGATAATACCGCCACCTTGGGTTCCAGGATAAAATAACTTAGCTAACGCACCTGCGATTAAACCCAAAACCAACCAAGCAATAATGTTAGTCATATAATTTCTCCTTCACTGAGAATCTGCTTTGTTTGCATTTGACTATTTCATATTAAAGTTCGCCAACAGAATTTTCGATCTATCTAGAGAACTAATCTCAAAAATCTTTAGATATTTAAAGGAATAATTTCGATCCAAACGGATTTGATCTGATTTGTCATAAAATTTACCACCCGATGCTTTCGGGGGACTTTTAAGACTCAGGATTGAAGACGATAGAAAGAGCTAGTTGATAGAGTTGGCGACGGGGAAGGGAAGTAAATTTTGCTAACTGACGACTAGCTTGTGAGCGTGATATTCCTTGACTAATTAACTGCTTCAATTCGGCTTTCAATTCTTCTTCTGTGAGTTGGGGCTGACTTAGGGAAATTCCTGCTACTACTAATGTATATTCACCTTGGGGTTCTCGTTGGGTATAGTGAGCGATCGCTTCGGCAATTGTCCCCCGCCAAAATTCCTCATACAATTTAGTTAACTCCCGTCCTAGCACAATTTGGCGATCGCTTCCCCAAACTTCTGCTAAGTCTTGTAAAGTATCTCGCAATCGGTGAGGCGATTCATAGAAAATCAATGTGCGAGATTCTGTTTGCAGAGATTCTAAATGTTCTTGTCTCTGTTGACTTTTCGCCGGGAGAAAGCCTTCAAAGACAAACCTATCCGTTGGTAATCCAGCTGCACTCAAAGCGGTAATTGCTGCACTAGCGCCAGGAATGGGAACTACAGTAATTCCCGTCTGAATACAGGCTTTTATCAATTCATATCCAGGATCGGAAATTCCTGGCATTCCAGCATCACTTACCAGAGCGATCGCTTTATGATTAACTAAATGCTCTAATAATTCTGGGATACGGCTGGTACGATTATGTTCGTGGTAACTCACCTGGGGAGTCTTAACTTGAAAATGCTGTAGCAGTTTCCCTGTATGGCGCGTGTCTTCCGCAGCAATGATATCTACAGTTTGCAAAATTCGCACCGCCCGAAAGGTGATATCTTCCAGATTGCCAATTGGTGTGCCGACAACGTAAAGTGTTCCTGGTTTTGGATCGGTTTGCATGAGTAAGAATTAGGAGAGACGATTTGTAGAGACGCGATTCATCGCGTCTGTCTTTGTAGAGAAGCAATAAATCGTACAAGAGAGACGCGATAAATCGCGTCTGTACAAGAGAAATGCGATTCATCGCCTCTGTACAAGAATTAAAAATAATAATTTATGCACCTATACGAAACATATATGATAAATGGATAATCTAAAATCCAAAATCCAAAACCCAAAATCGAATCGTGGATTATTTGTAGGTTTAGTAACCTTAGATTTAATTTACCTGGCTGACTCTACCCCGAAAAATAATCAGAAGATTGTCGCTACTGACTATACTGTAGCCGCAGGGGGCCCAGCAACAAACGCGGCTGTAACTTTCAATTATTTAGGAAATCAGGCTACAGTCTTAGGTATAGTGGGTTCTCACCCCATGACACAGCTAATTCGAGGTGACTTGGCAAATTACAAAGTTGCGATCGCAGACCTTGAGCCTACCACTGATTTAGTACCGCCTGTATCTTCGATTATTGTCACGCAAGCCACGGGTGAACGAGCAGTGGTTTCGATCAATGCTCTCAAAACTCAAGCTAGCAGCGCATCTATTTCCGCAGATATTTTGCAAAATCTCGATATCGTACTGATTGATGGGCATCAGATGGCGGTTAGTTATTCCATAGCCCAAATAGCTAAAGCCAATAATATCCCAGTAGTAATCGATGGTGGTAGTTGGAAGCCTGGATTTGAGCAAATTCTACCCTTTGTAGATTATGCCATCTGTTCGGCTAATTTTTATCCCCCCAACTGCCAGACTGGAGAAGACGTTTTTAGCTATCTCAGTGGATTTGATATTCCTCACATCGCCATTACCCACGGACAAGAACCAATTGAATACTTCAGTGGCAAAAAAACTGGTATCGTAGATGTGCCGCAGATTCAAGCGGTTGATACATTAGGGGCGGGAGATATTTTCCACGGTGCTTTCTGTCATTACATTTTAAGGGAAAGTTTCACTGATGCATTGGCACTGGCTGCTAATATTGCTGCTGATTCCTGTAAATTTTTTGGGACTCGGCGCTGGATGGATTTAAAATAATTCGTAATTCGTAATTATTTAAACTAACTAAGTACCGCTGTGCTTCCCTAATCACGTTATACATATTTTTAGATCGGGTCAAATTTAATGAAAGACTTACAAGAAATATTAGCGATCGCTCGTGATATCGGTTGGGGTGCAGCAGATATACTGCGATCGTATTACCACGGCACTGCAAAAGACCCTGACTTAGAAGTACAATATAAAGAAAATGAACCTGTCACCGTTGCCGATGTAGCTGTGAGTCAATACATTTTGCAGAGGCTACAAGCAACTTTGGGTAACGAAGATTTTGCTTATATCAGCGAAGAAACTTATCAATCACCAAGTAGTAAACAAGCTTCTGCCCCTTGGGTATGGATAATCGATCCTTTGGATGGCACACGAGACTTTATTGAAAAAACTGGCGACTATGCAGTTCATATTGCCTTAGTTAAGGAAACACGCCCAGTTTTGGCAGTGGTGGCAGTACCAGAGGCTCAAAAGTTATATTATGCGATCAAAGGCGGGGGTACATTTGTCGAAACTCGTGATGGTTCTGTCCCTTTACAAGTGTCGTCGGGTAAACGAGTTGAGGATTTAACCTTAGTTGTTAGTCGCTCTCACCGCAACCAACGCTTAGATCGCTTACTACAAAACTTACCCTGTCAAAATCAGAAATCTGTCGGTAGTGTCGGCTGTAAAATCGCCACCATTGTCGAGCAACAGGCAGATATTTACATTTCCCTTTCTGGTAAGTCTGCGCCCAAAGATTGGGATATAGCAGCCCCAGAACTGATTTTAACAGAAGCTGGTGGTAAATTTACTCACTTCGATGGCACGCCGTTGCAGTATAACACTGGTGATATCAATCAATGGGGAGGTTTACTAGCTAGTAATGGTGAATATCACGAAGTCTTATGTAAGAAAGCAGAAGCCATTTTAGCCGAGTTTGACCAGAGCTAATGGGGCATTTGAGGAAGAATATTTTCTAATTTGCTTTTAAGATAGTATGGTATGATTAATTCCAGTACCGATAATAATCTTTACTCCTGAGTCCACAACTGAGTTTTCAAAACACTAACATACCTGGGCGATCGCTAGTTGATTCCCATTTCCTGTTAAAAGTGTAACTTTGATAATATAAGCAATAAAAGCCAGTCTACGGAAAGTCTGCAAACCTGCATTCAAGGTTTGATTTGTGAATAAAATTCACTATTAGACGATATTCTAAAGACTTAAGGCTGTGCTAGACTCATGGACATAAAGATTATTTTCGGTTGAGTAACTAGTTTTGATTTCCAAAAACCTTCTCTCCGAATTTAACTCTCTACACTCCCTGAATTCGGAGATTTCTATGTCAATTTACGTCGGAAACCTGTCCTATCAGGTTACAGAAGAGGACTTAAAGCAGGCCTTTGCAGAATACGGAACAGTAAATCGTGTTCAACTACCCACAGACCGGGAAACAGGCAGGCCGCGTGGGTTCGCTTTTGTGGAAATGGAATCAGACACACAAGAACAAGCTGCCATTGATGCACTTGATGGTGCTGAGTGGATGGGACGTGACTTGAAAGTGAACAAAGCCAAACCTCGTGAGGAAAGAAGCAACTCCTCTCGTGGTAGTTGGGGTGGCGGTAATAATGCCCGTCGCAACAATAATCGTTACTAAGTCGATTTCTGAAAATTTCACATTTGAGTCTCCAGCAGATAAAGCCAAAAGCCCAATTCTGCTGGAATATTTTAGTTTGTATCTAGCCTTAAACTAATCAGATGCAAGAGCGCCAGTCCAGTAGAAGTAATTGACAAAAAGTACAGTTTTTGCAGAAATTACGATCCTTTCCTTATGCTCAGACTTTAGTGTAATTACTAATGACCTTAGCTAAATCTGGCACTGCTTCTTCTACATGCTTTTTGGCTGAACCGCGAAGTTTTTCATAGGTTCCTCGCACGATTTGGCGCTTTGCATTCTTGACTCTCGCATCAGTAACACCCAATAGCGCGTCTGCCGTATCAGAGCGATTCGCACTCAAATATTCAACTGGGTCGCCTTTCTCTACGCCTTGACTCCAGATGGGATCGAGAGCGATAAAGCATTGCGGTAATATCTGCTCAACGACATAGGGAATGTACCCTGGCTTAACCCCCTTTAAAGCAGCGAAGGCAGTTTTCAAAGCGATGCCGCTCATGCCTGACTTGGATGCAAGCTGTCCTTCAATCATGTTGCAACAATCATCTATGACCATAGCCTTTTTAGTCGGGTTCAAAAGTCCGTCGCTAAGTCCCATTTCACTCTTCCTTATCTAAGTACTTAATTTCTATTCGACTAATTTTTTAGTAAGCAGGAAATTACAGAAAATGGTATCAGAGTTAATTGAAATTTGCTCAGTAAACAAGTTCGTAGTAAGAACTTTAATCCTGACTACGAACCCTCAAAACTAGACACTTTGCTAGAGAGACTTAAGAGCAAAAATCAGGTTATCCCATCCTCCTGAGACCTGAGTTGTGTCTCTGGCTGACTTGAGCCAGCAGGTAGAGCTTCATGTCTAGCTCCCGAAGTTCCATTTGGAGAATCTGGAGGATTTGAACCACCCGATCGCTTCCGAGGTAATATAGCCTGAGCCAAGCTCTTTACCAAAATATAGAGAATTGGCACTAAGAACAAACTCAAGAACGTCGAAAGCATCAATCCCCCAAACAGCGCTGTTCCTAAAGACCAACGGCTGCTGGCTCCAGCCCCTTGAGAAATTACCAAGGGCAAAAATCCTAACAGCGCTGCAAACGATGTCATTAAGATCGGTCGCAAACGTTCTTGTCCCGCTTTCACCGCCGCCCGCGTGTAGCTCATGCCCTGCTCATGCAGCTGATTGGCAAATTCTACAACTAGAATCGCGTTTTTCGCAGCTAGACCAATCAAAGTTACCAAACCTACTTGGCAATAGATATCATCTACCACCTTTGGAAAGAGGCTACCTGCCATGAAAATATTAGAACGTAGCCAAAGGGCTGTCATTGCTCCCAAGACTGCTAGGGGAACTGTCAGCAAAATAATGATTGGGTCAACGTAGCTTTCATACTGAGCCGATAACACCAGAAAGACAATAACGATCGCTAAGGCAAAAATCAAGCCCGTAGCTCCCCCAGATGTCTTCTCCTGGAGATAAGTCCCTGTCCACTCATAACCAAACCCTTGAGGTAAGTTTTCTGCTGCTAGTTGCTCCATCGCTTTAATCGCCTGTCCAGAGCTAGCACCAGGAGCTGGAGCGCCTTGTACTTTGATTGACCTGTACAAGTTGTAATGGGAGATGGTTTTGGGCCCGACAAAGGGAGTAATTTTTACTAAACTGCTCAAGGGAATCATCGTTCCACTGGCAGAGCGAACATACAGCTTGCCAATATCATCTGGATTAGAGCGGAAAACCCCATCTGCTTGCACATATACCCGATACTGTCGCTGTCCCTGCACAAAATCATTCACATATTGCGACCCCAAGTAACTTTGCAATGTCCCAAAGATGTCGTTGAGTTCGACATTGAGAGCTTTAGCTTGGTTACGGTTTACCTGAATGTCAAATTGGGGAGTATCTGCGGTGAACTGAGTGAAGACTCCTTGGAGAACAGGGCTTTTACGTGCTGCCCCGATCAATTTTTGAGCATTCTCAATTAGGGTTTCAATCGGCGCACTTCCGGTTTTGTCTTGAATGATAAACTCAAAACCACCCGTACTACTTAATCCTCTCACTGGAGGAGCATTCACTGCGATCGCTCTCGCATCTGTAATTGTAGAAAGCTTTTTGTTCAGCCTCTGAAGTATGCCATAGACAGACTGAGATTCTTCAGTTCTCTCTTTCCAGGGTTTCAGGTTAGCAAAGGCAATGCCCAAATTAGAAGCATTACCATCGAAACCAAAGCCACTGATCATAAAACTAGCTCTAACTTCGGGAGCCGATGTTATTTCTTTGACCACCTTGTTCATCACAGATTCGGTATATTTCAAAGAAACGCCATCAGGCCCCTGGACAATTACAAAGAAGTAACCCTGATCTTCTTCTGGAATAAACCCTGTAGGTACTGCTCTGTACATCAAAACCGTTGCGACTAAACCAGTGATAAAAACCCCAATTACAATCGGCTTGATATGGGTAAGGTAACTCACAAACCTGACATATCGCCGCGTGAACCAGCCAAATCCCCGATTAAACTGCGTAAAAAACCACCCCAAAGGGCCTTGTGGAGTCTGAGCAGGGCGCATGAGGATAGCTGCCATACTCGGAGAGAAAGTTAAGGCATTGAAGGTCGAGATGCCAATAGAGCAAGCAACGGTTAACGCAAATTGTTTGTAAACAATCCCAGTAGTACCCGGAATGAATGCAACTGGAATAAATACCGCCATGAGTACAAGGGAAGTGGCAATGATTGCCCCAGTTAACTCCTTCATGGCTTCGACAGCCGCTTCAAAGGGCCTCATGCCCTGCTCTAGTTTGACTGCAACTGCCTCGACCACAATAATGGCATCATCCACAACGATCCCGATCGCTAGGACGAAACCAAATAACGTCAGTGTATTAATCTGAAATCCTAAAACCAACAGAGCCGCACACGTCCCAATCAAGGAAACGGGGATCGCTACAGTCGGAATGATCGTGGTACGCCAGTCTTGCAAAAAGACAAAAATTACCAAAACCACCAGGATAATCGCCTCAACCAGAGTGTGCAGAACTTCTTCTAAAGAAATTTCTACAAACGGAGTGGTATCAAATGCTAACTGTGCTTTTAGTCCAGGTGGAAAACTTTTCTCTAATATTTTGATCTGGTTTTCAACAGCATGAGCAACGTTGAGGGCATTACTACCGGGAAGTTGATATATCCCCAAACCCACGGCTGGCTTGGGATCATTTCCTGGGATGGTGAATTTAGCATCAGCAAGATAGCTCTCTGCTCCCAGTTCCACTCGACCGATATCTCTGACTTTAACTAGGATGCTACTGGTGCTATTAGTAGTACTATTCGTCGTGCTATTAGTCGTGCTAGTAGTAGTGCTATTCGTGCCACCCGGACTCACCTTCAGCACCATATCCTCAAATTGAGCCGCATCTTTAAATCGACTGGTTGCCCGTAAAGCAAATTCAAAGCTTTGATTATCTGGTGCTGGTTCCTTACCAATTGACCCTGCACCCACCTGAATATTTTGTTCTTGCAGGGCAGCTGTCACATCTTGAGGAGTTAATTGATGTTGGGCAAGCTTGTTGGGATCGAGCCAAAGACGCATGGCATATTTGCGTTCGCCAAAAATCGTGGCTTTTCCTACACCAGGAAGCCGTTTGATCTGATCGAGAATGAACAGATCGACATAATTACTGATAAAAATGTTGTCATACTCATTATTATCTGAGTAAAACCCATAAACCAGCAGCAAACTGCTTGATGCCGTTTCAACGGTAACACCTGTTCGTTGAACAGTGTCTGGCAGTTGAGGTTCAGCAAGTGCTTGTTTATTTTGAACGTTTACTTGAGCAATATCGCTATTGACATTGGTTGGAAAGGAGACAGTTATATTGCTAGAACCATCATTACCCGTATTAGAAGATATATAAGATACATCTTTAACACCATTAATTTGTCGCTCAATAATATTGGTGACAGTATTTTCTGTTGTTTGAGCATCTGCACCAATATTGTTGGAGCTAACAGTAATTTGCACTGGGGCAAGGTCTGGTAGCTGAGAAATGGGAAGGATCGGAATACAGATGCTTCCCAGCAGCAAGATGATGAACGTGCAGACCGTCGTCAGGACTGG
>NZ_JABXKI010000282.1 GCF_017115095.1 Nostoc sp. NMS4
TGACTTCCGTTTTCTGTAACAATCCTTCCCTGTTATTTATTTGTTTTGAAATAATAAAAACTGGGATGCACCCGTAAGATAGTAAGCAAAGACGCTATGCAAGTTCCGCAAATTGCTAGTAATAACTTACGTACATATCCTGAACCTTCTCTTAATTGTTGAATTTTCAGTTGAATATCATGGCTATCTTTTACGTCATAATTTTTCATACCACATTTTTTTAGTAATAAATTGGGTTTCATTTATGACCGTGACATAGAAATGGAACAATATCGCACAATCCCTTTGCATTTTGTAATTTCATTAGTAGTCTACTTGGTGGTTTGTCTGTTTCTCCAACCGAAGCAGAAATATCCAACGGTTGCGTAGTTATTAAATCTAAAAATTCATGAGGAAGCTCTGTTAGCATACTTAACGCATCTGTGGTTAAACCTCTTTCTTGGACTAACTCTTCAAAGCGTAATTTAGTACTTGGTAGCTCTGCTTCCTCTCGCAAATCTTCAATATTGCAATCTAGAGATTTAGCGATCTTAGTCAAATGTTGATGCTGGGATTCCAAATCTTCTAGTTTTCGTTTGCACACAGACTGTGTACTATAGAATGCCAAAAAAGCTAGGTGTAAACCAGAAAGCTTACTTAATTCTTCCAGGGTTAAACCTTTTTGTTCAACCATTTCAAGAATTTTAAGCTTGAAAGCTTCTCGATTGGCTACAGGCTTGACTAACTCCCATACAGGTACATTCAATTTGGCTGCTATTTTTCTAAGATTAGCTGCTATTTCCTCCGTTAAACTTTCAATAGTTGTATATGATTGAATATCCTGCAAAGGAACGCTTGAAAGCTTACTAAGTTCCTCTAAAGATAGACTCTTGGCTTCGGCAAATTCTTGAATACGAAGATTAATCATTTTTAGATTATTTATACTACAAAATAATGCGTAGTCTTAAAAACTACATTACCAAAAATTGCTTAGGATGGTTAAAAAATTAACAATGATTTTATACTAGACTAAGTAACAATTCTTAACTTAAGAGACGCGAGATTGAGTATTTAATAGATCGCGCCTCTCAGTCTAATTACAGATTTAAAGCGTTAATCACTCCATAACCCCATTTGTCATCAAATGTGTTTGCGGGTTGGCCAGGAATTGCACTATTTTTACGTAGCAAGTCTTTCACAGCAGCCGGATCGAGTTTTGGATCTCGCTGCAAAAGCAACGCCACTAACCCACTAACGAACGGTGTCGCCATACTCGTACCAGCCTGAACCACAAATTTAGAATTAATCATTGATGAACGGTCAAAATTTGCATCGGCGGAAAGGGTGGAAACAATCATTGCTCCTGGTGCTGCTACATCGGGCTTCTGTGCATCATTGCGTAGAGGTCCTTCACTACTAAATTCCGAAATAGTATCCAATTCTAAGCCCATTTCTCGCACTTGGTTATCAATATCTGTGTACTTAGTTTTAGTTGTATAGGCAGCAACTGTAATTGCACTGCTGGCGGCTCCTGGCGAACCAATTTTTAACGCATCCTTGACGCTTTTACCTGTGAAAAATACTGACGAACTGTCATCTAGTGTCCACACATTTAAACATGTGTCAGTTGAAGAAGGGTTGCGGACTCGCAGCTGCCAAATACCTCCCATGACTTGCGAGGGGCCAGTACCACGTATTTGCACAAAGAAATTATGGTCGCTATTAGCTTTATCTGGCCCTGGTGTGGCCAATTGCACCCGTGCATCTGGTAACTGGTAATCTTGAGCGGCATTACCGTCAGTAATTATTTTTTGGAAGGGGGTGACAAAACCGTTAGGACTCCGCACAGATACTTCCAATTCGCTGTCTTTAGAATACCAAGCATTTAACCAAACTATGCCTACTTGATTCAGAGGAACATTAAAGCGCATACCACGAGTGCGTCCACTGGGTATTGTCGCTTGTCCATGAATGTTATCGTTTCCTTCGTTACCCGCAGCACAGCAAACAATTCTTCCAGGGCCACTTTCGGCATCGATGACTTTAGATAAAGAATCACTACCATCATGGGCATCAGCGTGTCCACCCACGCTGAGATTTACCACTGCTGGCCGTCCCAATTCTCTAGCAATTCGGAAAATATAACGCACACCATCTGCAATGTGGGCATCCTGTAAATCCGATCTGACGATAACTAATTCCGCTTCTGGTGCGACACCGCTATAACTTGCATCAGCACCAGCAGCAATGCCCGCAACGTGAGTACCATGTCCGCCAGTATCCTGAGAAATTGTCAGTTGCGCTCCCGTAAATTCACCGCCATAGCCGCCCTCTGCAACTCCTGGCCCTGGCAGTGTTTGATCCCAAATGTGTAAAATTCGTCCAGCAAAGGCGGGATGTTTGGGATCGATGCCACTGTCTATAATGCCGATGATTACTCCTTTACCAGTCAGTCCGGTTTTATTCTTAAATTCCGGCAATTTGACTGTTTCCATTGCGGTGTCCATCCTCAAATGAAGTTTGCGTGATGGCTTAATCCGGTGGATAACATCTTCTTCAGATAGGACATCTAAACTCTCTATCGGTAAGAAAGCCGTCCGCACACTCCCAGAATTTTGATTGACTTCAATATTATATTGTGATAAGTAACTTAAGTCTGCATCATGGTCGCAGTAGATAAAAACGACGCTTTTAGTTGGCTTTACCGGGCTTTTGTGGGCAATAATACCAAGGGATTTTTTGTGTGTAACTAAAGCTTCATCTCCTTCATTTTGATAGTCTTGAAATGCCAAAAGTAATCCGGGAGAAAGTTTTTCGTGTCTCATTTTTACCTCAAACTCAATTTATTTCCTAAAAGCAAAGAACGAACCGCCAAGTACGCCAAGTACGCCATCGCGTAGCGTCTCGTAGAGAAGAGATAAGAAATTAAAAAAGAGATTTGGCGCAGCTTCACAAAGAAACGGTATAAGTTTTTCCTAAGACAATTGCTAATTAATAACTCATATTCCTGAATTATGTCTCCCTGATAATGATTTATTCTGGCTAATGAGACAACTTTGAACAACCGCATCTAAAAATTACCCACTTCTGGGGTAACGGGTAATTTGGATGAAGCTATTAAATTAATCCATTGTCTGCCTAAATCATTACGGACAAAATGAAGAAAATAAAATTAAGAATAATTAAGGAAGAAATTTAACAAATATTAAAAACTAAAACAAATTGTAGTCAAAATAGTTAAGACTGATAACATTTGCGTATAAAACTGCATGAAAAAGGCTAAATCACTAATGAATACTGAAAAATGACAGATTCTCTATCATAAGTAAGAGCCATAAAGAAGCTAATATTTGCAACGATCGCTTCTAAAGTCACTGTGAGTAATTCATGCAAATTCAAACACCAGACTGGGTGAAGCACGCTGTTTTCTACCAAATCTTCCCAGATCGTTTTGCCAGAAGCAAACAGCCGCGCAAACGGTTATTGCAAGAAGCCCGTTGGGAAGATTGGGACTCTATGCCAACACTCCAAGGCTATAAAGGCGGCGATTTATGGGGCATCATGGAGGATTTAGACTACATCCAGAAATTGGGGATTAACGCGATTTATTTCACACCCATTTTTCAATCCGCCAGTAATCACCGCTATCATACCCACGATTATTATCAAGTTGACCCGATGTTAGGGGGCAACGAAGCTTTTAAAGAATTGCTAGATGCAGCCCATCAACGGAATATCAAAGTCGTTCTGGATGGGGTGTTTAACCATTCCAGCCGGGGCTTTTTCTTTTTCCACGACGTTTTAGAAAATGGCCCCCATTCACCTTGGGTAAATTGGTTCAAGATAGAAGGCTGGCCTCTAGCACCCTACAATGGTGATTTACCTGCTAACTACGTGGGTTGGGCTGGTAATCGCGCTTTACCAGAATTTAATCACGATAATCCAGAAGTACGAGAATACATTATGGAAATTGCCGAATATTGGATTAAACTCGGCATTGATGGTTGGCGATTGGATGTACCATTTGAAATAAAAACTCCTGGCTTTTGGCAAGAATTCCGCGATCGCGTCAAAGCCATCAATCCCGAAGCTTATATTGTGGGCGAAGTGTGGGGAGATTCCCGCCAGTGGTTAGATGGAACGCAATTTGACGGCGTGATGAATTATCTCTTTGCTGGTCCGACAATTGCCTTTGCAGCTGGCGATCGCGTAGTCTTAGAACAAGTCCAAAGCCGCGACTATCAACCTTATCCACCCTTATTTGCCACCGAGTACGCCACCAAAATCCAAGAAGTACTGCAACTTTACCCTTGGGAAATTCAGCTGACTCAACTCAATTTGCTTGCAAGTCACGATACAGCCCGATTAATGACCATTGCAGGTGGCGATATAGCCAGTGTGGAATTATCAACTCTATTATTACTGACCTTTCCCGGTGCCCCCAGCATATACTATGGTGATGAAGTTGGTTTACCTGGTGGCATAGATCCCGACTCCCGCCGTAGCTTTCCTTTAGAGAGTAACTGGAATCAAGAAATTTTTAATACTCACCATCAATTAATTGCCCTACGTCAAACTTATCCAGCCTTGCGTACAGGTGATTACCAAGTCCTTTATGCTCAAGGACAACTTTACATCTTTGCGCGAACTTTGGACAAAGAAGAATTGATAATTGCCGTCAACGCCGGCACAAGTTCAGCAACAGCAAATCTAGATATCACCAGTTTGCATACTCAACCCAGCAAACAGTTATATGGCACTGTTGAAGTTGAGTGGAATAGTGAAGGAGAAACTCAGCAGTTGTCATTGACTATTCCTGAACGCAGTGGGTGCATTTTGGGGAGTTAGGAGTTAGGAGTTAGGAGTTTTGTTTATCTCCTTGTCCCCCTGCCCCCTGCCCTTACTTCCCTGCCACCATTGCAGGTATCAACACCGCGTCAATAATATGGATCACGCCATTGTCTGTAAGAATATCTGTTTTAAGGACATTGGCGTTATTCACCTTAAATTTACCGTTGACAGATTCAATGGCGACAATTGACCCCTCAAGCGTCTCTGCCTCGTTAATCTGTACCAAATCATCAGACCTGACATCTCCACTAGCGATATGATACGCTACAATTTTTTGGAGCTTGGGAATGTCTTGTAATAACAAATCTAAAGTTCCCTCTGGCAGATTAGCAAAAGCTTCGTCAGTTGGTGCAAAGAGGGTGAAAGAACCAGGGCTTTTCAAAGTTTCGATGAAATTTACAGCTTCAGCAGCCTTTATTAAGGTATTGAAATTACCTGCTGCGATCGCAGTTTCCACAAGGTCAGCCATGAGGGTGGGTTATTTAATACTACAAGTTACTTATAAAGTGACTAAAATATCTTAACCTCTATCAATAGAGAGGTTGCCGGCGATTAAACAGACAGCAGCAGACTGATTTACTACTGTTACACTGGAGAATGACCCCAAAAACCACTGATTATGCTAAAGCGTTCTAAGTTCGAGACAACTCAATCTCAGATTATGCACCGTGCTGAGGATCTGATTGGTGCAGCCTCAAATCGTTACCGCATTACGGTTCAGGTGGCAAATCGTGCTAAACGTCGGCGTTACGAAGACTTTGAAAATAACGAAGATGCGATGATGAAGCCAGTGTTAAGGGCAATTATCGAAATGTCTGATGAATTAACTCAGCCAGAAATTATCGGCGAACTATAAGATTGAGTGATAAGTGCTGAGTGTTGAATAAGTCAAATCCATATTTTCACTCAGCAAAGCCCAAAATATTGTTTTATGAAAAAGAAAAAATTTCTGTTTAAATCAATTTTCTCAAAACTCAAAACTCACTACTGGCTCAACGCCCCGCCAACGCTAACAGCAATACTGCTTACCTTAATAGTAGTGAGTATAATTGTTTTGTGTTCCGGGGCTGACAAATCAATATATACAAATTTATTTAATATCCAACCTGCTTCTGCCCAGAGAATCACCCCTAGCGATGTTTGGCAGCTAGTATATCAGCAATTGCCAGATTTCCCACGAGAAAATAAGTATATCAGTAAAGAAAATGGGAAAGTTGCCGAAAACAATACCTTAGCAAATCGCCTAATTAGATATCACATTTATACCAAAGGGCGTGCCCCAATTTATCGCTTAGATTGGAAGCTAACTTTAGCTGATTACCTGGGTGCGAACGAAATTATGTATGATACTACCTATCCAGGAAATGATTCACTACGAGAAAATCCGATAGAAGGCGATCGCAAAGCTATCAAAAGTCTCACCCGCAGCCAACGAGATGCCCTAGTAAAAGTCTTAGTCAATATATTTAATCCTACTTCCCAAAATACCCAATCCCCTAACCCCAATACCGCACCCAGTCCAACGACATCAACTACCCCACAGCCACCGCAACGAGGAGGCGCAGAACTACTTAAGTAACAAATTTCCCTTTGCGTCCCTCTGCGTTAAACCTCTGCGTACCTTTGCGTTTAAAAAACCAAACTATGGAACGCCTTATCAAAACCGGATCGGGTTGGCGTATTGGCTGGAACCCAAATACACCTGAGTTTAAAGGTTTAGTTGGTACAGATGATTGGGCAATTGAGTTAACCGAAGCCGAGTTAAATGATTTTTGTCATCTACTAGCACAGCTAGCAGACACCATGAAGCAACTCGCAACTGAATTGATGGAAGAGGAAAAAATTACTTGTGAAGCCGAAAGCGATTTATTATGGATGGAAGTAGAAGGCTATCCTGATAATTACAGTCTCCGCTTCATCTTGAATACAGGGCGATGTGTAGAAGGTAAATGGAATGCTTCTGCCGTTCCAGATTTACTGCAAGCTAGTGGGATGCTGAAGGTTTTTTAAATTTGCCTCTTGATTTTCCTATAGTTTTGCTATATAATAGTAATTCTGACCGGGGCGTAGCGCAGCTTGGTAGCGCGCCACTTTGGGGTAGTGGAGGTCGTGGGTTCGAATCCCGCCGCTCCGATTGATGATAAGCCATACCTGCTAATCTTTTAAAAAGATTGGCAGGTTTTTTCATAGCTTTTACCTGAAAAAAGCTAACCGAACAGTAAATCGGCATCTACCCGCACAATCAAATTTTGTCAAAAATAAGTGATTAGGCGGACTTAATATAAAATCTCTAGCAGATGAGTAGGTAGATTGGCATGAGTGAAAGTACAGAAACGATTTTCAGCAAAATCATTAGTCGGGAAATTCCCGCCGATATTGTTTATGAGGATGATTTAGCTCTAGCATTCAAAGACATCCATCCCCAAGCGCCCGTTCACATCCTGATCATTCCCAAAAAAACCATTGCTACACTAGCTGACGCTGAATCTGAGGATCATGCTCTGTTGGGGCATCTTTTGTTAACTGCTAAACGTGTTGCTGAAGTTGCTGGACTCAAAAATGGTTATCGAGTTGTCATCAATTCAGGTGATGACGGTGGACAAACAGTCCATCACTTACATTTGCATATTCTGGGAGGACGGCAGTTGGCTTGGCCTCCTGGTTGATGAGAGGTAGGAGGCAGGGGACAGGGTAATATCAAGTCCGGTTAATTACTTATGATTACCGCATTTGTGCAAAAATCAGGAAAACCTCTTTCTCCCTGCACCCTGCTTTTTAGCATCAAAGACGTGGTGCTTAATTCTGGCAGCACCTTTTCACTTGACTGTACGGTAGTGTAAAAACAATTCACTTCCAACCTGACGAGTTTCAATAAGTTCAAGATGAGGAGCAGCATTGGGAACAAAACCCTCTCCTTCCACTGGGCTAGGGGCGTGCTTTCCTCCAAAAATGACCGGCCAAATGGTCAACCACCAATCGTCAATTCGCCCTGCCTTAACTAGAGCAGCTGTTAAAGAGCCGCCTCCCAAAGCAACGACCTTGTGAATACCTCGCTCTGCCATCAAGGTATAAGCCCGATCCCAGTCTAGGTCTGTATCGCCCAAATCAATTAATTCAGCCAGTTTTTGCAAGGTTGTTGTATCAGAATTGCGCTCTAAAGCAGTTCGTGTGGTAAATATCCATCGCTCAATGTCTTGACTCAAAAAAGGCAAGTCCGGCGATAGGTCAAGGGAACCTGAAACAACGCAAGTAATCGGCTGGGGAGACTGACCCCGAACTTCACGTGCTGCCAACAGTTCGCGATCGCGAATTGTAAAGGTTCCCCCCTCAGCCCGAATTGTCCCCGCTCCTACCAAGATTAAATCGGCAAGGGAGGCTTGATACTCCAAGTGTGCTTGATCGACTACATCGGGTTCACGAGGCGCTTTCGGATCTACGGCACTAATTTTACCATCGGCAGTCATGGCAAGAACCACAGTTGTTTGGATAGCTGACATGATTATTTTGTAACGATTCTTTATAATTTTACCTTTTTGAATCCTTTGCTATGAATTGTTATTGCATTGTGCTTTAGATCACTTTCTAGGCTATGGCTCTAGGTGTTAAAAGAGTTGTTGTTGGATAATTGTCTCTACCCAAGAGTCTAACAAAAGTAATTTTTTACACCTAAGATACTGCCATGCCCAAATCTATATCTGCAATCGTCGTATTTGTCTTAATTTTAATTTTGGGGTTTACATCTCCAGTTCAAGCTGCAACTCCCCGTTCAACTTGGGTGGTGAATGAAATTTACCAATACAATCATCCCTTTGCTTCTCAATTGCCTCAAGAATTGGCAACGAAGATGCAAAAGATCAAAGATGAAGCTAGCCCTTTCACCTTTTATCGGGGGACAGATCACATTTTTTATCGTGATATGCAGACCTTGCCAAGTTCAGGATTTGTGAATTCTTCAACCTCAGCCATCTGGTTAGACGGAGATATGCATCTACAAAACCTTGGAGGGATCAGAGATAGTAACGACAACAACATTTTTGACACCACCGATTTTGATGAAGGCTATCTTGGCCCTTACGTTTGGGACTTGCGACGGATGGCAGTCTCTATTTTGTTGGCAACTAAAGAGAACAATCTTAGCTCAAGTGATGGTCAGGATATTGTCCGTAATTTTTTGGATGCTTATCTAAACAAGATGAGTGACTTTAAGGGAACTAACGACGAACTGTCATACCGTTTAGAATCCAGTAATACAAATGGTGTGGTCAAAGATTTGATTCAAAAGGCATCAGATAACAGCCGTTCTGACTTGCTAAACAAGCACACGCAGTTAAATAACATTAACAATAGAGTATTCAAGACGACCTTAGAACTTCAGCCTGTATCCAACAGCACCTACTCTGACATTGTTGGGGCTATGAGCAGCTACATCGCGTCAATTCCTAGTAGTAAGCGCTACAACAATAGTTACTATACCCTTAAGGACATTCGGCTTAAATTAGGTTCAGGTATTGGCAGTCTTGGTAAGTACCGATATTACTTGCTGATTGAAGGCCCAAGTTCAGCAACCGACGACGATCGCATTTTAGAGATGAAGCAGGAAGGCAGTAGTGCAGTTGCGATCGCAGTTCCAGGTTTGCTGCCAACTTCAGTTTACGGAAACCACGAAGGAGCAAGGGTGACGATCGCCACGAAAGCGATACTCTCCAATACCGATCCTTTGGTTGGCTATACTACCGTCAATAGTATACCTTTTATGCTGCGTGAAAAATCACCTTACCAAGTAGACTTTGACTATAAGTTGCTAACCACTAAATCAAAATTCATGGATGCGATGGGGTATGTAGGGAAAGTGGTTGCCAAAAACCATGCCATCTCTGATAAAGACTACGATGCTGCGATTATTCCCGTCAGCGTTGACAAAGAAGTGACTGATATTGTGAGCGGTAACAAGGCTGTATTCAAAGATGAAATTGTTAACTTTGCATTGGACTATGCAACTCAAGTCGAGTATGACTACACGAGTTTTGTTAATGCTTATAACCAAGGGGTAACACTCTACTAGAACACACCATTGGACCTATTGGAAAATGGCACTCAGCTTACTGCTAGAAAATGAAACTTGTATGATCGTTGTTAAAGTTCCTCTTTTGCAATATTATGAGCGAATTACAGACCCAACTAGCAACCGATACCTGGATAACAGCAACTTGGGATGAATATATCCAAATAATTGAAAATCCTGCCTACGAAAAAGCCAAGGGCTACTACCACAATGGACAGATGAGGATTGAAATGCCACCAATCGGGAATGACCATGCCAGCGATCATACAATTATTCTCTTTGCTGTTAACTTGTTTGCGAGCATTAAAGGCATTGCTCTAAATGGCAAGGATAATTGTACATATCGGAAAACAGGCTTTAAAGAAACTCAACCTGATGTATCTTACTATATTGGCGAAAATGCTGATGTCATTCCCTACGGCACTTCTATCATCAACCTAGATATATATCCACCACCAGATTTAGTTATTGAAGTAGCTAATACCTCACTTGCTGACGACCAAGGTGAAAAACGACTTTTGTACGAAGATTTAGGAGTGAAAGAATACTGGATTTTAAATGTCCAGAATGTCCAAGTTATGGCTTTTGCTATTGAAAACCAAGGTAGTAGGCGGATTACGGAATCTCAGGTATTACCAGGATTAGCAATTTCTTTATTAAACGATGCATTACGGCGAACTCGTCAAATAAATCAAAGTCAAGTTGGTGCTTGGTTATTAACCCAATTTCAGCAATAATTACAAACTGCTTGCTTTGCGGTAGAGAATCGGGAGTAGGGAAAAAGAAAAGGATACAAAGCAATTAATGCCCGATCGCACTATAGCAATCCTATCTGATTTGTGAGAATTGTAAGCCGTAGATTCCCCGCTTCTCAAAAAAGTCGGGGATATTGTTTCTCACGAATAGTTCAAGATTGCACGAATGTAAAACTAGCCCTCATCCCCCAACCCCTTCTCCCACACTTGGGAGAAGGGGAGCCAATTTTAAAGTCTATTTCAAAGTCCCTCTCCTTTGGGAGAGGGATTTAGGGTGAAAGCTCATTGATTTATGCAAGAAGTCTAAATAGTTCAAGATTGCACTAATATGCTGTGGCTAAAGTCACCCTTTCAGGTGAAGTCATACAGACTACTAACACCTAGTATGAAGGAACATTAAGCAACTATGAAGCGAATTATGCGTCTAGTTGTTATTTGATTCATAAAAATTTAATCCCAAAGCTTAACAATTCCGTATTATCCACTTGTCCTCTAATTAAAGGCTACTCTTATATAGTAAAATTTACAGGCTTCTATAATATGGCTACGTACATAGAAATTCCAGTTATTGGCAAAGTAAAGTATCCATTGCGCTGGCTGGTGGGGCTGATGGCCGGGAGTGCTTTGGTTGTAGGTTCCATAACAACTTACACCTTGGTAAATCAAGGGACAAACAAAGAAGATATTGCTCAACTAACTGTGCCAGTGTCAGCACAAAATGTCACCTTGCGGATTACAGCTAGTGGTAAAGTCGTGCCGATTCAGAGCGTAAATATTAGTCCGAAGAATCCTGGCGTGCTATCGCAATTATACGTGGAACAGGGCGATCGCATTCAACAAGGACAAATTCTCGCCCGGATGGATAGTGCCAGTATTGAAGCCCAAAGGAGCCAGTACCGTGCTAACTTAGCCCAAAGTCAAGCACAACTAGCCCAAGCCGTTGCTGGTAGTCGTCCTCAAGAAATCGCTCAAGCTAAGGCGCGATTAGCCCAATCTCAAGCCCAATTAACCGCAGCTAAGGCTGGTAATCGTCCCCAAGAAATTGCTCAATCTCAATCGCAAGTGGATGCAGCTCAAGCAAGGGTGAATTACACCAGCGAACAGGTAAAGCGTTACCAATATCTATATAAAGAGGGAGCAGAGAAAAAACAATTACTCGATCAAGCCATCAGCGACGACAAAAGTGCTAAAGCCAATTTAGAAGAAGCGAAAAAACGATTTTCCTTAGTTAAAACTGGTACTCGAACTGAAGAAATCGACCAACGCCAAGCTGCTGTTAACGAAGCACGGGCAGCATTGGTACTGTTACAACAGGGAACTCGTTCTGAAGAAATTGCCCAGCGTCAAGCGGCTGTTGCGGCTGCTGAGGCTGAGTTAAAGGGTGTACAAGTGCAGTTGGAAGATACTATTATTCGCGCTCCTCTGTCGGGAATTGTTACCCAAAAGTATGCCGAACCTGGTGCATTTGTCACACCCACAACTTCTGCTTCTACTAGTGCGTCAGCAACTTCTAGTTCAATTGTCGCTGTAGCACGCGGTTTAGAAATATTAGCTCAAGTTCCCGAAGCCGATCTTGGCAGAATGAAACAGGGACAGCAAGTGGAAATTGTCGCCGATGCCTATCCCGACCGGATTTTTAAAGGTCATGTGCGCCTGATTGCTCCCGAAGCAGTGATAGAACAAGGTGTGACATCCTTCCAGGTGCGGGTTGCTCTGGATACTGGCATAGATAAACTGCGTTCTGGCTTAAATGTGGATCTGACTTTTTTAGGCGATCGCGTTAATAATGCCTTGGTATTACCAACGGTGTCAATCGTCACCCAAAAGGGTAAAACTGGTGTACTCGTACCAGATGCAAACAATAAACCCCAGTTCCGCGAAGTTACAGTTGGCGCACAAATTCAAAACCAAACTCAGATTTTAGGGGGAGTTAAAGAAGGCGATCGCATTTTTGTTAACCCACCTAAAGATTACAAAATTGAGAAGGCTAAAGAAAAAAATAATTCGTAATTCGTAATTTATATAAGATATGAATTTTCTGGAAAGCATGAATATGGCGGGGAAAACCCTGCTGTCAAATAAGCTGCGTAGCGCCCTGACGATGTTGGGTATTGTTATTGGCAACGCTTCGGTGATTGCCATGATTGGTATTGGCGAAGGTGGGCAGAAATACGTAAATAAACAGTTGGAGTCATTAGGGCCAAATGTGCTATTTGTGATTCCAGGTAATCAAGAAACTGAGAGGATTTCCTTTGAAGTACCAAAAACTCTGGTGTTGCAAGATGCAGATGCGATCGCTTCTCAAGTCCCAACTGTAATAGGAGTTGCACCAGAGTTAAACAGAAGACAGGTAGTGACATACCGCAACAGAAACACCGATGTCAATATCATTGGTACAACTCCTTCCTTCCTATCAGTGCGGGATTTTGAAACTGCTAAAGGCAGGTTTTTCTCTGAGGTAGACATTAAGCGAAGTAACCAAGTGGTAGTGCTAGGTGGAGACTTGGCAGAAAAATTATTTGGTAATAATAACGCCATCGGTCAACAATTGCGAATTGGCAATACCAGCTTTCAAGTGATTGGGACATTAATAACTAAAGGTTCCAGTGTGGGAGCAGATTATGATGATGCTGCCTTAATACCAATCACCACATCTGCAAACCGACTTGTGGGCAAGAATTCTCCTTATGGTATTGCCTTAGATTACCTCGTTGCTGCCGCTCGTGATTCCGAGAGTGTGGATGCAGCAGAATTTCAAATTACTAATTTGCTGCGTCTACGGCACAAAATTAATGGTGAAGATGACTTTACCCTTCGCACCCAGAAAGATGCTTTGCAAACTGTCGGTCAAATTACAGGTGCATTGACAATTATGCTAGCTGCGATCGCAGGTATATCGCTGTTTGTCGGCGGCATTGGCATTATGAATATCATGCTAGTCTCCGTCACCGAACGCACCCAAGAAATCGGATTGCGAAAAGCGATCGGGGCAACTGAGCAAGATATTTTGCTACAGTTCATCATTGAAGCTGTGATAGTTTCTGCTGCTGGCGGCTTAGTCGGGACTGCGATTGGTATTAGTGGCATCTTATTAGTGGGAGCCTTGACTCCTTTAGAAGCGAGTCTTTCTCCTGTAGCGATAACTATGGCTGTTGGTGTGTCTGGGGCTATTGGTTTATTTTTTGGCGTTGTTCCTGCGCGTCGCGCTGCTAAACTCGACCCCATTGTGGCTTTGAGAAGTGCTTAGATACATCATCACAAAAATCATCACAAAGACGCGATAAATCGCCGTCTCTACAATAATCAGTCGTTTTGTACAGACGGCGATTCATCGCGTCTCTTGCCTTAACCGAACAGCTATAAAGACATCGATGCGCGATCGCAATAACCCATTGAAGTAATTTTGCTGAAAAACGGGAAAACTATGATTAATCCCTTATGGGGAAATTTCTATAAAAATCCTGAACAGCAAAATGCTCAAAAAATCTCTACTTAACTGTTTAATTTTGCCTGTTTCTCTAGTCCCCTGGCTCTGCGTGGGAACGCTTTTTGATTCCCCAGCCAATGCTTTACCAGGGCAAAGTACTGAGGAAGTGGGTACTTGGATTAAAGCACATCCTACACTCCGCCCCAGGAGAGGCGAGCAATTATTTGTGCAAAAGACTGATACTGCTGCCCAACGATTCACTTTTCAAGCGTCGGTATTGCCTCCTGGTAGGGTGGAGTTTTCCAAAGACCGTGGCAGAATTCGGACTGAGCGCATTACTATGTACGATGCTATTAATGGCATGACATTTGCGCGTCTCCAAGAATCCTTGCGGGTAATTTATGGCTTAGAGATTTATCAAGACTACGATCGCGCTCAAGTAGTGTATCAATATCCTAATCAGAAAGTAGTTAATTCATCGCGTCTGGCCAAAACTCCGATTCGGGAAGCCTTAAAGGGAGAATTACGAGTAGGCGATCGCTATGTATATTGGGTGGAAGTTGCCCAACCCAAGAATGGCAAAGCTTTTACCGGTCAAATGACGGTTTTGCTCAAAACTGACCTAGAAAAGCTAGAAAATGAACTGCAAATTCGTTAATGGCTATTTGTCATTTGTCATTTGTCATTTGTCAAGAGTTAGAAATTCTTCTCCTGCCTCACCTGCTCCCTCATCCCCCTCATCTTTTCTCGTTTAAAGATGACTGAATTGGTGTTCTACAATTTCCCCAACCCTATAGGAGCTAAGGTTTGCCATATACCCGAAAAGATACTTTCAGCTGCTAAGGAAATTCGTAGTAAATCTTCTTTGAATAGTGGCGGCCAATCAACCCCGGCTTTACGCCCTGCGCCAAATAGCTGTTGGGCTTTAATGGTTAACTGATAAAGGGCTAAAGCCAGTTCTCGGTCTATGCTCTTTGCATCTTTGAGGGCTTCAAACACCACTTTCAATGCCAACAAAATCGAAGTGATCTGACCGGGTACCGGCGGCTTTCCCTGTTTCATACGCATTAACAGCGCATCTGGGTTTTCCTCGGTTGTAATTGTCTGATCTATGAGGAGTTTCCTAGCTGTTTCGTAATTCATGTAGTCAGTTTAGCGCACATTTGGCTTCAGCAGTAATACTTAATTAAAAAGTCATTAAACGGGTTTCTAATTATTTATAGCAATCTCTGATGATTTGTGAAATGATAGGCGTGGGGAAAATGATCGGGAATTGGCGATGCTCTAGGTTCACCAGATAGACTGAATATAATATCTTTGAAAAATACACCTTACTAGGAATCAGAAGTAAAATGATCTCACCGAATTTACTAGAAATTGAGCGCTCTATCCTTGCCTTGTCTGTAGAAGAACAACTTTGGCTGTTAGAAAGTATTGTTCGACAAATCCGAGAAAATGAGTATGCAAAAGATAAATTTTCTGATGCGAACCATCTAGAGGGACAATTGCAATTGACGGCTATTGAACCAAATATTAAAACAGAAATTGCTACTATAAATGATGAGTTTGCGATTTCTGAAATACTCTGATATATAGACGTAAACATTATGAAACTGCCAGACTTAAAAAGTTAAATATACAAGTTATCGGTGAGCGTAGGCGCAGCCCGCCGTAGGCATCGCAGTCTTTAAATTAATCATTTACATAGCAAAAACAGTTTTGTTCAGTAATAAAAACAAGTTTGTATGTAATAGAGATTGCCCAACTATTTTGGTTTACACGGAGAAGTGGCGATCGCAAATTCCCTTTTAATTTTGTTTCATCTATCTTTACGATTCAACCTCACTGTGGTAAATACGCTCTGATGATGTTGCTGATTATTAGTCAATAGGGACAATCTCGCAAAAACAAATTTTCAGCGTGCTTATTACATTGTTTGAAGTTATGTAGCCTTTTGATTACGGCCTATCAACCACTGCGGTAAACTATGCGTTGATTATGATTCTTTCGCAGAGAAGAACACTCGAAAGGAGCCGTTTATTCAATGTCTCATTCTGTAAAAATCTACGATACCTGCATTGGCTGCACCCAATGCGTCCGCGCTTGCCCTACTGATGTACTTGAGATGGTTCCTTGGGATGGCTGTAAAGCTGCTCAAATTGCCTCTTCACCCCGTACAGAAGACTGCGTGGGCTGTAAGCGCTGCGAAACCGCTTGTCCTACCGACTTTTTGAGCATCCGGGTTTACCTGGGTGCTGAAACAACTCGCAGTATGGGTCTAGCTTACTAAAAAGCTGAGTGCTGATCGGAGTGCTGAGTGCTGAGTGCTGAGATAAAAAGAAGTAAATCAGAAATACAATTTTTTGGTTCTTCACTCAGCACTCTTCATGAAATCGCAATTTTAGATTGGGGATATAATCTCTGGATGTCTAAATCCTAAAAGCTGTATTTATACCGTCAGGTCAAAAGCTGACGGTTAATCTGCTTTCAAAAACCAAAATCCATAACAATACCTAGTGGTATGGGGAGTAATTTACTCCCTTTTTTTATTTTCAAAACGTCAACTTTGTGGTAGAGACTATACTGGATTTAATCATCCTGAAAAAAAAGTGGCGTGAAGAATGTGCGGAATTGTTGGATATATAGGCACTCAAGCGGCGACAGATATTTTACTGGCTGGACTGGAAAAACTAGAGTATAGGGGCTACGATTCGGCTGGAATCGCCACTATTTGGGAAGGTGAGGTAAATTGTGTGCGGGCAAAGGGCAAACTCCATAACCTGCGTTCTAAACTCGAACAAATAGAAAGTCCTGCCCCAATTGGTATTGGTCACACACGTTGGGCAACTCATGGTAAACCAGAAGAGTATAATGCCCATCCCCATTTGGATACAGCAAAACGAGTAGCTGTCGTGCAAAATGGCATTATTGAAAACTACCGCGAGTTACGCGAAGAACTCAAAGCCAAAGGACACATATTTCTTTCTGAAACCGATACAGAAGTAATTCCCCATTTAATAGCCGAATTTTTAAAGAATCTTCCTCCCTCATCTTCCTCATCTCCCTTTTTAGAAGCAATTCGCCAAGCTGTTAACCACCTCAAAGGGGCATTTGCGATCGCCGTTATTTCTGCTGATTACCCCGATGAATTGATTGTTGTTCGCCAACAAGCACCTTTAGTAATTGGTTTTGGGCAAGGGGAGTTATTTTGTGCCTCTGACACGCCAGCGATCGTTGCCTACACCCGTGCGGTGCTACCTCTGGAAAATGGCGAAATTGCCCGCCTTACGCCTTTGGGGGCTGAGATTTACAATTTTGCTGGCGACAGGCTGAAAAAACAACCCCGACTGCTCAACTTCAATCCGGCAATGGTTGAAAAGCAGGGCTTCAAACACTTCATGCTCAAAGAAATCCATGAGCAACCAGGAGTAGTAAGAGCTAGTTTAGACGCATACTTTAATCCAACGGAATCCACCGAATCACCAATCAATCTTGGTTTACCTGCGGATTTATACAAAGATTTAGAACAAATTCAGATTGTCGCCTGTGGTACTAGTTGGCACGCAGCATTAATCGGAAAATATTTACTCGAACAACTCGCAGGAATTTCAACTCAAGTACATTACGCTTCTGAATATCGTTATGCACCATCACCCGTAACAGCTAACACCTTGATTATTGGCGTTACCCAATCAGGTGAAACAGCCGATACCCTAGCAGCTTTGACAATGGAAAAAGAACGTCGCCAGGGGAAAGAACTCAAATATCAAGCGCGACTACTAGGTATTACCAATCGCCCAGAAAGCAGCCTCGGTCATTTAGTGCCGCATATTATCAGTACCCTAGCGGGAATTGAAATTGGGGTAGCAGCGACGAAAACTTTTACCGCTCAATTGATGGCATTTTATGCTTTAGCATTGGATTTGGCCGCTCGTCGTCAGACAGTTTCAAAAGAAACATTAGATAAAATTATTAATGGGTTGCGGCAGATTCCTAAAGAAATTGAGGCAACTTTAGAAAGTCAGGAACGTTTAACCGAACAGCTAGCCCACGAATTCGCCGAAACCCAAGATTTCATTTTTATCGGAAGAGGAATTAACTTTCCTATAGCTTTAGAAGGGGCGTTGAAATTAAAAGAAATCAGCTATATTCACGCCGAAGGGTATCCGGCTGGAGAGATGAAACACGGCCCGATCGCTCTTTTAGATGCGAAAGTACCAGTAGTGGCGATCGCTATACCTGGTAGTGTATATGAAAAAGTTATTTCTAATGCCCAAGAAGCCAAAGCCAGAGATTCTCGCTTAATTGGCGTAACTCCCGTCAACGATGGCGAAGCTGCGGAAATCTTTAACGATCTTCTTCCCGTCTCCCATGTTGAAGAATTACTTTCTCCAATTCTGACAGTAGTACCTTTGCAATTATTGGCTTATCATATTGCCGCCCGTCGCGGTTTGGATGTCGATCAGCCAAGAAATTTGGCCAAGTCTGTAACGGTGGAATAGTCTATTTATAGTAGTAGCGCCCAGACGCTACTACAAGCCAATGTGCAATTCTTCATAATTTTTTGAGGACTATCTCAAAAAAACCTTTGTTGTAGTCATTGTAAAAATGAGCTAGTCTAGCTAATCGGGCTATATATGGCAAGAAGAGGAAGTAAATGGTTAGCAGCATCTCTACAGTAGATCTGTTTTGTGGTGCTGGAGGACTAACTCATGGGTTTGAGCAAGCAGGTCTTCCAGTCAAAGCTGGATATGATATTGATCGAGCTTGTAAATTTCCATACGAGTACAATAATAAAGCAAAATTTATACTGCAAGATGTCGAATATCTTAGCGGTTCTGATCTGGCAAAGCATTTTTCTGGCAGCACCATTAGAGTTTTAGCAGGATGTGCCCCTTGTCAACCATTTTCAAGTTATTCAAGACGTTATAACGATAAAGAATCAAAGTGGAAGCTATGCCGTGATTTTGCTCGTCTGGTAGAAGAATGTGAACCAGAGATTATTTCAATGGAAAATGTGCTTCAGTTAAAACACCATCCAGTGTTTCATGAATTTATCGATAAATTAGAAAATTTAAACTATTTTTTGGAATCTTATGAAGTTAACTGTCTAGATTATGGAATCCCTCAATCTCGAAAGCGATTAGTTTTACTGGCTTCAAAATTTGGCAAAGTTAACTTAATTCCACCAACACATGATGCAGAAAGATACGAAACAGTAAGAAAAGCTATTGAACATCTTGAACCACTTTCTGCGGGTCAAAAGTCTAAGATAGACCGACTCCATCTATGCAGTAAGCTATCTAATCTGAATCTTCGTCGTATTCGTGCTTCAAAACCCGGAGGAACTTGGCGAGATTGGCCTAGAGAATTAATTGCAGAATGCCACACAAAAAACAGTGGTAAAACTTATCCTGCGGTCTATGGTCGGATGGAATGGGATCGACCTAGCCCGACTATCACTACACAGTGTTTTGGATTTGGTAACGGTCGTTTTGGACATCCTGAACAAGATAGGGCTATATCTCTTAGGGAAGCAGCATTACTACAAAGTTTCCCAGCAAATTACGAATTTTTCGCCCCCAATGAGGCTTTAGGATTAAGTCATATAAGGCGATTGATTGGAAATGCTGTTCCAGTTAAACTAGGCGAGGTTATCGCTCAAAGCATACTAAATCACCTTGAAGTTGTCCGTTAAGGATTTCCTCTAATAGATAAATCCAAATAGTCCTTATTAACTAAATACTGTTCAATATTTTGTAGAATTTGTCTCAAATATCTAATCACTTTACTCTTAATCTCTAGAAGCTCATCAGCAGTTTTGTCTCGTCCTACCTCTGCAAAAGATTTAAAGCCATGTGCCAAAAGATTTCTGTTTGTTTTAATAGTTACTAAATCACTTCCATGTGCTGTTTTAGCATAGTCAGTTGTATGTGAAAATCCATACTCATCCGCCGTAATTCTGATTCGGTTTCCATCAATATTGCCTGAAAATAGATTTTCTTTATCAAATCCAGCAGTAATAATATCAATAGAGATAGCTGTGATGCTCGAAAATATTTTATCAGGATTTCGTTTTTTGAGGTTTTGAATGACTATTTTCTTAAGTTCAGGTCTAATTTGATCGTAGGAAACCCCTTTACTGCTAAGTTCACCAAATATTGTTTCGATAGCATTTCGCATTGTTGCTTCCACAAGATTATAGAGCAATAAAAACCCGCTTGCTTTCAAAGTTTTTATTAACTCAGAATCAATCTTTCTAATTTTTGGGTTTCCTTCTTTACCTTGCATACTTAATTTAGTAGTGCCATCTTCTAAGGTCTTCAAAAAAATAAAATATTTGCTTACTTCTTTAGAGCGTTCATTGAAATCCTGAAATAACGCACTGGTCATAATTTACCGAGAAGTTGATCGCGCACATACTCAATACGCTTAATTACTTTAGGTCTGGAATTACTTGCATCTGACGTGGTGTAATCCTTAAATTCTGGTGAGTCAAGCCAGTGCATTGATTGAGGTTTAAGATTGCTTTTTTCTCTCAGCGCAAGTGCAACACCTACAGAAATTGCCTCAAATCTAATTCTTGGTGTTCTTACATGTCCTTCTTTTTTGCTAAATCCATTTGGAAAATATTCTTCAACAAAATCTAACATTGCGTGGAATTCATTTCGCATAGCTTCTCTGTCTATTCCACTATGGTTATGTTTTTCTAGATATTCATCGAGAAAAATATTAACACGTCTGTCGAAATTCTTGTAGTTATTTAGATATGCGAAAAAGCGTAATACAAATTCCTCTGGTTCACGTTTACTAACAAGTACTTCTGAGAATGAACATAGTTGGCGAAATTTAGGATTTTTAGCAAGTTCTTCAAGAAGATTAACAAATGGGCCTGGAGATATGCCTCTACGCTTCTCCATATAATTTAGTTCTACACTACCTGTATTGATGCGTTCAAACATATCTATTCTTGTTTGTTCATCAGATTTATCCGTTAGTACAATCATGCGAATAGTAGCCCGATTGAAGCGTCTTCTTCGTGCCAGTGGTAAATCTTTAAATTTAAAGCCGTTAAGTTTTTGTAGTTTGTCTAGCCCACAAAGCCTTAACTCATTATTTATGAATCTGTCTAGTGTACGGATACGTTGAGTACCATCAACAATTTCTAACCGAGATTCATCATCTTTTGGTCGTAAATCAGCAACCAAAATATATGGAATTGGTAATCCTAGCATAATAGATTCAATAAACTTTGACTGCTGAGATTCTTCCCAAATCATTTCCCGTTGATAGTCTGGTATATACAATTCATTAATGTCTTCATCCAGCCCATCTCTATATTTTTGGACAAGCACTTCTACTGGATACTCTTTTGTATCATAATCAACTATTTTTTGTTTTTCACGAATTTCTGCTTCTGCTGCTTCTCTTTGATCATCTGTAATTTCTGGTTCTGTTGGTATGTTTGGGGCTTTTGCCATCTTGCTCTCCAATTTGGATAGAGTAGATTTATCAGAGTAGGAAACCCTTAACAATTCATTCTATCACCTGTACATTCACTCACCTACTCGCAAGAACACTGGAGCGATCGCTACTCAGATATACAAAACAAATACCCAAGTGACGTAAAATTAAACTCCATTTACTTCACGGCTTCACGGCTTTCAAAAAAAAGTCCAAAGCTACCTAAAAAAGAGTTGGACTTGGCTAAACAACGGATGAAAGAATTTGTGAATCAAGAGAAAAATCAGCAGGAGAAAGCTTCTTCTCCAGAAGGTAATAAGTCCAAGAAGGGTAAAAAACGATGACTTCTAACACAATTTCTTGGGATTCTATCCGTGATGAGGTTTTAGCAGATCCAGAGGTAAAGGCTGAATACGATGCCTTGGAATCTGAATTCCAGTGTGCAAAACAAGTTATTGCTTTAAGGAAGGCTAGCGGCTTAAATCAACGGGATTTTGCTAAGTTGGTTGGCATTAAACAGCCACAGCTAGCTCGGATTGAATCTGGGAAACAGGTTCCTAAAATTGAAACTCTAGCAAAACTTGCTAGGAGTGCAGGTTACGATGTCGAGATTCGCTTTGTAGCACCCAAAGGAAAGCGATCGCACAAAGTCGAGCCTCTGAGGATTTCTGCTAAAGAGTTAGTTTAGTCCTGTGATTGCTCTCACCAAAAGCATCCCTTTTTACTTGGATAACTAGCTATCCAATAAAGCAGGTGACTCAAGAGCCATTACTCTTACAAAATTGCGATCGCAGATCAATTCTCTAAAATCTCCAATTATTGCGGTGCTGTCCCCATCTGCCACAATTCTTGTAAATTGTAATTTACACTCGTGACTGCGAAATCTGGCTCTTTATGAAACGGTTGCTGCACATAGCGAATTGAACAATTACTATCAATTACATCTGCCGGAGGCACTTTTACCAGTGCAAAAATAAAGTTCTCAGGCTTATTTAAGGCAGTGATAATTTCATTCTTGGTTACTGTCACTGTCTGGCCAGATGCAATTCTTCCCTTGACTTCAATAAACCGCAACTGCCCTGTTTTCGGGATGCGTGACTCAATATCATAGCCGCACTTCTGGGTACTCACATCAGTTGGTTCGTATCCTAAATTGCGTTCTACTTCCATCACAGCCTTCATTGCTGCCTGTTCTACCCGTTCCGTCTCCCTGGCAAACATCGCTGTTGTTGCCTGTTGTTTGCCTTGCATTCGTTGCAGCAAGCCTACTGAAACTACCAACGCACCCCCAACCACCACAGGCGGTAATGGCGATAATCTACGTTCTTGCTCTAATTCCTCCAAGCGTTGCATTAACCGTGCTTGTAAATCATCCGCTCGCTGACGTGCTTTACCTGAGTTAATTTTGGCATTAGGCTTGCCAGCTTCCTCTTGCATTTTCAGTTCTTCTGCCCGATGATCCCAGTAATTAATCTCCTTGGTTAATCTATCTTTTACTGCTGTCATGGTCTTAGCAATCAGTTCCTCTTTGCGCTGCTTGAGTTCTTGAAGATGTTGGGGAACAAGGTGAGCGATCGCATAACTCTTGGCTTTTGCTTCTAAATCTTCTCGCAACCAAGATTCTTCTAAAACTTTTTCTACAACACCCTTTTCCTCGTCTGTTAGCGGACGGTAATTGAGGTAAGGTGCGTAACCTGCATTGTAGGTACTGCCTTCTGGGTTGATTTCCACATATTGCATCCGCCGCGATACTAAACGCCTAGAGCCATTTAGATTTGTCCGCGCGTCTTGTATAGAATGTTCTAAATAAACTAAGGCGCGGGTTCCCTCGCTGGAATCATTTTCATCAGTTTTGCTTGTAAATCTTGATTACGGCTGAGTTTGTCCAGTCGCACAATCACCAACGGCATTTCAGCAAAAGCATTTCCAGTAACTGCTGATTCAATGCGATCGTTAGTGAGAATTTCAAAGCGTAAATGAAACTTTTGCGACAATTCATCTTGCCACTGTGGGGCTAAACTACCGGGACAAATCACAAGGCAACGATGCAAATCACCTCGGATCAGTAATTCCCGCATCAGCAAACCCGCCATAATAGTTTTACCTGCAACTGGATCATCTGCTAAGAGAAAACGCAGAGGTTGTCGAGTCAACATTTCCCCATAAACGGCGGTTATTTGATGGGGTAAAGGTTCGACTAGAGAGGTGTGAACGGCTAGCAAGGGGTCGAACAGATAAGCTAGACGGATGCGGTGCGCTTCTGATGCGAGACGAAAATTAGCCCCATCAGCAGTGAAACTCCAAGCACCACCAGAGGTAATTATTTCTAGGGTAGGTTCTCTGTCTCGAAAGACTAACTCATTCCCTAGCGTGCCGCTAGCATCTTTGTATGTTAATTCCACAACATCAGAGCCATGCCACTGAGCATCAACGATGGCGACAATACTGTTTGGCAGGATACCTTGTACTTGCGTGCCTTTTGTCAAATCCTCAAGTCTAAGCATATTGCGGTGTCTTCCCTTTTGGCAGATGTCAGTAGCAATGTAGACACTAATGTTTTGTGGTAGAACATTGCTCCTTATGACCATAAGAGACACTAGGCTGGTTAGTAGTTAGTATATTTACTGCTTTTGGCTGTGGTAGCTTGATGTTGCTTAGAAAATGGCGTTGCTTAGTTGAGAGCTGATTTAAGCGATCGCTCCATGCTAGTGGCTACAGGTAAAGTGAAATAGAGTGCGATCGCATCCATCGCAAACTCAACCTATTAATTCAGTTTTGCACTTGGGATGCAATCGCCACTAAATCTTAGAGCAAATATTCCCAAATTCTTACAGGGAAGTCGTTTGCAAAATTGTACAACTTTTTTATTTGTTTTGGGATGGTAGCATGATGAAATTGTAGAACTTTATTTTTTCAAAACTTCTCAGTACCTAACGATATAATAGTGTTTGTAGCCGCGCAAATTTTACAACTTTTTTAGTTGTTTACAATAATACTCGGTTTTTATTCTTCTTATTTGTTAAACAATTATAGCACGTACACTCGCTATAATAAACTTGACATAAAAACGCTATCGATTGATTATGAATAACATTACTATATCTAATCTTGATGATGATATTAAATCTCTTTTAAAAAAACGAGCCGAAAAACATGGTCGTTCCCTCGAAGAAGAAGCCAAAGAAATTCTTCGTATGGCTCTAATAGAAAATCACGAACAGCCCTTAAACTTAGCTAATATGATTGAGCAGCGTTTTGCAAATTTGGGAGACTTTGAATTACCAGAAATTCCTAGAGAACCTATTCGCATCGTATCAACGTTTGAAGAATGATTATTCTTGATACAAATGTGTTGTCAGAATTAATGAAGCCTAAAAAGTCTGAACTGGTTCGTAGTTGGGCTGCTCAACAATCGTTAATGAGTCTGTTTACCACAACAATTACTCAAGCAGAAATTCTGTATGGTATCGCCTTACTCCCTATGGGAAAACGGCGAGAAGAACTTAGTCAAGCAGCACAACTGATGTTCTCAGAAGATTTCGCTGGGCGTGTTCTTCCTTATGTGGTGTACCTTTTGCTGCCATCTGGATTATTTCACCCTTAATTAGCTCAACTCGGTCATTTTCCTTAAAGAAGCCGAGTTCAGCTAGACGGTGATATTCAGCTACAGTAAAGCGTTTAGCAGTGGTAAGGCTCATAACAACTACGAGAATGCAGAGTTACTTTTATCTTAATATGGTCGTAACTAATTAAACGAAGTCGGAAGTCGGAAGTCGGAAGTCGGAAGTAAGTTTTGTGACGGGGATTTAGACCCCGACCCAAAACGTTCTGCTTAAGAAGCAGGGGACTTAAACCCCTAAACTTTGTTAAACTCCACCGATAGAAGATAATAATATATCTGGATCTTCTTCTTGATCGGGTTCTGTAACTGCTTCTATACTTACACCCTTCCAAGGAAAATCAAAATATTGTTCCTGAACCGTTTTTAATTCCTTTATTGACTCTTGGAAAAATAATTTCATAGCAGATACATGGTTTTCTTCAGATAAAAAATCTTTTAAGCTTTTTCGATAAAATATACCTGACCATGCTGGCAAAACTTTTAAATTACTAGGAGTCCATATATTAGGCTTATCGTTAATTACTTTCTGCATTGATTCAATAATTTTTGGGCGTTGTGCAAACTTATGAGAAACTTGCAAAAATATACCTAAATATGGATAATCAGTTAAATTACTTGGATTTAAATTGAAGTATCCAACACCACACCATAAGTCCCATGTTGAGGGAGAAAAGTGGGTGTAGATAATATATCTCTCGTCCCATTTCCATTGAGTCCTACTTGCTGCACCTTTGATAACACCTCCAAAAGCTAGCTTGAATTCCTGCTGTACTTCTTCACTGAGAGTTGATTCCATAAGAAGGAGAGTTTTGTTATAATTTACCATTGTCAATAAGTCAACTGATGAAAATTGATTAGTGTGAGACATTCCATTTTTCCTCATGAAGATTAATATTTCTTGGGCTAAGATATCAGACGCGCGTTCTTTCAAGAAGCTATAAAACTGATACCACCTGAGTTGGAAAAAATTTACCTTGGGTGGTAAATCAAAGCAATATTTTTTTATTTCATCTTTTGGATCATAATCACGGGTGATGTAAATTAAAATTCGATGTCTGATATTTGGTAAATTACTCAAAATATCAGCATATTTTTTTAAAGCATTATTTCCATCCTTCGCGCCAATTTTTGATTCAATAAATATTACATCTGTGCTTAAACCATTTGATAATTCAACAACAATATCAAGTCTACTATCCTCAGTATGGCTTGCTAGTGCTGGATGTTCTTGTTGAGTTGAAATCTTGATGTTGGAATAATTATCATCACTAATGATTGAGTGATGTTTTAGCCAATCAAGCAAAATATCATTATTCAGGGACAAAAAATAAGCAATAATCTCAGTAAAAAAATCTTCACGTGGTTTACTTGCTGAATGCAGATTGAGTAAATTGGTAAACAAAGACATTTATTTTTAAGTATTGAAAGTAATTTCAAAAAAGCAAATATATCCGGCGATTAGAAACCGTGGCTACACAAACAAAGTCCGCCTACGCGGACTCTAAGAAGTTGAAACCCACGAAGGTGGGTTTTGTCTGTATAGCCGCGAATTCCATTCGCCAGGGCAGGTTTTTATAAATTCTGTTTGTATTCGATATTACTAGCAGTGCAGCAGTTATAACTTAGCCGATCGCAGTTTGACAAGGGTGCTATACAAGGCAATACTTACAACAAATAGGGGTAAAATTTTACCCCTACAAAGTTCTGTATTATTTTAAGAATAGCTAGAGAAGCTTATTATTCTGAAGTTAAATGACTTTCTAGCAAAGATGCGATCGCATCAGGATGAATATTCTTGTATTTCTTTTTACCAATTTGTAAAACACAGTTGGGGGCGCTGCTACAGCATTTTTGGCAACTGGTATGTTCAATGCTAACTTTGTCTAACAAATTGCGATCGCACAAAGTTTTTTCTAATTCTGATAATAAACTTTTACCACCACGTTTCAGGCAACCGCCCTTTTGACATACCATAATCCTCGCTTTGGGTTGAGGTGGTAATTCTTGATTTGGACACGCATCAATTGGTGTCACTCGATAGGCTTTGATTTTTATTTTACTTGTACGTGAGTCTATCTCACTATGACCACAAATGCGAAGTTGCTGGCCAGGAACTAAGGATGAACTTAGTAAACGGCGTAACTCTTTAGGCAGTTTAATATCTACATTTCCCGATGGAACTGCCAATTGCAAGTATTTATATTTTCCTGGTTCACCACCAACAAAACCTAGTAACTGTCCCTCAAGGTTCAATTCTGATAACGTCAAATACTTGTTACCCATGATTGATAAAAATTTAGGAGTGGGGAGTTAAAAGCGAAGAGTTAGGAGTGAGGAGTTAGGAGTTAAAATTTATAACTCATAACTCTTAACTCCTAACTGTTTTTAAGCTAGGCGTTTAGCTTCTACTGTTTGGGGTAAATTTGCTGTGTCTGGCAAATCGCGAAATTCTAATTCCCAACCATTTGCTAGGGTGAGAATCTTGCCATCATTCCCATCGGTTTGTTTGACGACTTCTTCTTCAAGGTCTTTTTTAGCAACGTAAACTACTAAAGTACCGGCATCATTCATCCGTAGCATTACTTTCATGAGATTCCTCAACAGATTCTAGTTCTTTTTTCATACAGCCGACGACGAACCCTGTTTCTAAGAAATGCACAGCATATATATAGGAAGTCTGCAAATATGTGCCTATACTCGCTATGTAACCGATATCTCCCTTATTCACTAAAACTTGGCCGACTTCCTTACCAGGAAAAGTACCATCGTTTTTGAGGAGTTTACGAACTCTGACTTTTTCACCAATTTCAAAAGCAGGTGGCAAGTTTAGTTCTAATTCATCGCGTTGCATGAGAGTACCTCTGTTCTCTGACCAAATTCAATAGTTCTTCTGTCGTCAAACTGCGTTTTTTCTGTACCGATTGATGGCGTACTGCATCTAAAACAGATTGGGTTTCTTGGGGGTTCAAGAAAATTCCATGCTGTTCTAACAAGTTAGCAACCAAATGCCGTCCAGAATGTTTACCTACTACTAAACGCCGTTCCCAACCCACTTCTTCGGGTGCAAATGGTTCGTAGGTAATGGGGTTTTGCAATACCCCGTGAGCATGAATTCCCGATTCGTGAGCAAAGGTGTTTTCGCCAACGATCGCTTTCCAAGGTGGTACGCTAGCTCCTGATGCAGCTGCAACTAGTTGAGATAGTTCCAGCAAACTGGGTGTGTCGATGCCCAAATCAACGCCATAGATGCGTTTGATTGCCATAACAACTTCTTCTAATGCTGCATTCCCCGCCCTTTCACCCAAGCCATTAACTGTGGTATTTACTGATGATGCTCCGGCTTTGATACCCGCAAGGGCGTTGGCAGTTGCCAGACCAAAATCATTGTGCGTGTGGATTTCTAAGGGAATCGTCAACGCGGAAACCAGCCTTTGAACTTTGGTGTAGGTGGTGAAAGGGTCGAGAACTCCTACAGTGTCGCAGAAGCGGAAGCGGGATGCACCCCATTCTTGGGCATAAAGCGCTACATCTAAGAGGAAGTTTTCATCAGCCCTGGAAGAATCTTCTCCGCCGACTGCTACCCAAAGACCTTGATCGAGGGCGAAGTGGATTGAGTCTTTGAGTTTTTGTAAACTTACTCGCCACTGTCCATGAAATTTGGTGGCAATTTGGATACCAGAGACGGGAATGGCAATATGCACTCGGTTCAAACCGCAAGCGATGGAAGCCTTGATATCTGAGATGACAGCGCGGTTCCAGCCTAAGAGTTTTGCTTGTAAACCCAAGTCAGAAATTGCGGCGATCGCCCGGGTTTCTTCGTCGCCCATTGCCGGTATACCCACTTCTAATTCTGGTATACCAATGGCATCGAGAAACTTAGCGATCGCTACTTTTTCTTGTAGAGTAAAGGCAACACCTGCTGCTTGTTCGCCATCACGTAATGTAGTGTCATTAATTATGATTTGATTCATTGCAAATATCCCTCTCTTGGAAGTATTCTTAATATCCTTTCCCTCTACAATCCCCAGCAATGGCAAATGCTAAAAATATCACAATTCATAATGTAGGATACATGATCCTTAATTATTGCCCCATTCTTAGCATCACATCTGTATGGCAGGGAACTAAATCAATGTATAATTTACTAATCGTTTTCACCGATGTCGGTTGAAATATCTTCGAGTAGCAATGAGCTAATATAACTATTAGCAAATCCCGAACAAAGTAATACACACAATCCAGCAATTATCGATGTAATCATCTTCGTAACCTCATCTTTTCTAGTGCATTTTAGTGTAATTTAGGCAGGTAATGGTACTCAAAGCTAAGGGGTAAAAATTCGCTAACTGTGGTCTGCTAGCCAATCAAAAATCTTTTCTAGCTGCTCCAAATCAACGAAACCATACTGCCAGAGGAGCATCGGTAGTGGGCCATTTTCTAATTCACGGTGTCGCAGAGCTACAGCAATATCAGCATTTGAAAGTTCAAGTTCATTTTGCAAAAAATTGAGGAGTTTTATATCTCTGTTCCGAGTCGCCATAATCGAACTTTCAATTTCTTAATTTGGGAAAAGAATTAAAAATCAGAAATTCCAATTTATATTTAGGAATTTTGCCTTTTTAATTGTTGCTATATTGTCAGGGGAATTTCAGATTTAGTAGACCCAACAAAATCTAAACCCCGTCTAATCCATCTCAGTCTGCAACAAATTCTCCTAGCGGACAGTAGCTTCAAACTCTAAACCTATTTGAGCTTTGTGCATCTGTGAACAAAAATGATGAAGTCCAGTACTTGCGTCATGAATTCAAGATTAATCGTCTCTGAATTAGGTCTTTTTGAAATAATCATGACTCATCACTGTAATGCCAGCAACGCTCTAGCCATTCTAATAATTCGTGACGAGAAGCAAGAAGTTGCATAACTGTACTCCGAATTAGAATTGCTTCGAGCAAATTGTTCACTTGCACTCGTAAAGAACCATCAGGGGGACAAGAGCAATTAATTTTTAACTCTTGCAAACGGTGATAGATTCGCCAGCGATCGCTCAAAGGAATCTGCAAAACGTGATTTGTCATTTGTCATTTGTCCTTTGTCAGTTGTCAGTTGTCCTTTGTCATTTGCTAATGACTAATGACCAATGACTAATGACTCTTAACGCCTAAAGTTTGCAGTTGTTTTTCAAGTTGCTCGATGCGCGAGAGCAAAGAACGAATTACGTCTGCTTCCACATCGGGTAGCTTGCCATGTTCTAAAGGAGAAAGGCTGGCGTTATCGTTCCGAGAAATAATTCGGCCCGGAACTCCCACCACAGTGCGATCGCTAGGGACATTCTGCAAGACAACTGAACCTGCGCCAATACGGACGCGATCGCCAATTTGCAGATTACCTAAAACTTTCGCACCCGCTCCAATCACTGCATTTTTGCCGACTGTAGGATGACGCTTACCAGTTTCTTTACCAGTTCCGCCAAGGGTAACGCCCTGGTAAATTAGTGTATAGTCGCCGACCATCGCAGTTTCGCCAATGACAACCCCCATTCCGTGGTCGATAAACACGCCTTGACCAATTTCTGCACCTGGATGAATTTCAATTCCGGTCAAAAATCGCCCCAAATGAGAAATTAACCGGGGGATAAAACCGACTCCTCGACCATGTAACCAGTGAGCAAGACGATGCAAAGATAGCGCGTGCAATCCAGGGTAGCAAAACACCACTTCTAGCCAATTACGTGCTGCTGGATCGCGCTCAAAAATAATGCGAAAATCACTCAATAATGGCTCAAAAAAAACGCCGGAGAGTAAATTTTTCAGCATGGATGTGCGGGCAGAATCCTGTATTTTGGTTTTCTGGCAATCGCTAATACTGTCTAAAGACTGTTGCATCGGTAATGTCTATCTGGTAAATGAGTCATCTGCTATTTTTATGCTTATATCAGGTGACATCCAACTCGATACAAAACCCAATGCTGATTGGATTTATTGGATTGATTAAGGTTGTACTCAAACGCCAAAACCCCGACTCCAGATAAACCTAAAATTTATCTTGGGATAGGGGTGCTAGTCTTTAATGATGGGGGTACTAGTATTTTTGGGGCAGGGGTTAAGAATTTCTGTTCACGCTACAAGAAACTTTACCCGTAAGCATTTGCTAAGATTTTATCAAGATATTTTGCAATATATTAAGCTGTACTCAGATGCACTCAAATACGAGTTTGATAAGGCTACAAATGAATATTTTGTATATCCTATTACTATTAGTATCTTATTCTTTGGATAGGAGAATGACAGGTTTCTTTATTTTCTTTTAGGATTTGCTGTCTGTATGTATCTATACGTTTCAAAATATAGTTATCGCTCATGGTGACTGTTTTCTTATTATATAGATGTGTGGGAATAGTGATCGCAAAATCTTAGAGGATGTTTGAAAAGTCCTCTTCTTGGTAGCAAAACGTTTTAGATCCCCCTAAATCCCCCTTAAAAAGGGGGACTTTGATTCCGGTTCCCCCCTTTTTTAAGGGGGGTTAGGGGGGATCTAGAACTTTTTGTACCGACAGCCGTTAGGGATCGTCTACCTGTTCGGTGAGTTGGTCATCAGCAACCCTGTCGAGCAGAAAAACGTAATTTATACAGTATTTTGCAGTTTCTACTAGAAGTAGGTCGTGCTTAAGCGATAATAAATACATTTGCTTATAGATGCACAGTTATGATCTGCTGCCTCAATCCAGCTTGCCACAATCCCCCCAATAGCGATCGCACAATGTTTTGCACAAACTGCGGCACAGGATTGGTAGTGTTGAGAAACCGCTATCGCCCGATAAAAACATTAGGTAGTGGGGGATTTGGTAAAACTTATTTAGCAGAAGATACAGACAAACTCAATGAGCCTTGTCTCATTAAACAATTTGCACCCCAAGTACGGGGAACAGCATCACTCAACAAAGCCACAGAACTATTTGAGCAAGAAGCAAAGCGACTACAACAGTTAGGCAAACATCCCCAAATTCCCACACTTTTGGCGTATTTTAATGAAGATAATCGCCTCTATTTGGTGCAGGAGTTTATCGACGGGCAGAATTTATTAGCGGAATTACAACAGCAGGGAATTTTCAACGAGCAAAAAGTCAGAGAATTGTTGCTTGATTTGTTAGATATTCTCAAAACAGTTCATCAACAGAAAGTCATTCACCGCGATATTAAGCCAGAGAATATTATTCGTCGCAGTGATGGGAAGTTAGTACTAATTGACTTTGGTGCATCCAAACAATTGACAGCAACGGTGATCACGCAACCAGGAACAGCGATCGGTTCTTTTGGTTATACACCATTAGAACAAATGCAGGGAGGTGAAGCTTATCCAGCCAGTGATTTATATAGTATAGGTGCAACTTGCTTTCATCTGTTGAGTGGAATTCACCCTTGGGAACTGTGGAAACGACAAGGTTATGGTTGGGTTAGTACTTGGAGAAAGCATTTGCAGCAACCAGTGAGTAAAGAATTTGGGCGAATGCAGGATAAATTGTTGCAAGAAGAACACCAGCAGCGTTATCAATCGGCTGAGGAAGTTTTAAAAGCGTTAAATTCACAGTCTGTTTATTTGCTAGGACAGACAAATCCAGTAAAAATAAAACAGAAAAGTGTTGATACTTACTATAAGGAAGGATTAGAAAAATACAACAACAAAGATTTTCGCGGTGCAATTGAAGATTACACTCAAGCCATCAGAATTAATCCCAACTATGTAGACGCTTACTACAACCGGGGTTTAGCTCACTATGAATTAGGAGATAAGCAAGCAGCAATTGAAGATTACACTCAAGCCATCAGAATTAATCCCAACTATGTAGACGCTTACTACAACCGGGGTTTAGCTCGCTCTGAATTAGGAGATAAGCAAGCAGCAATTGAAGATTACAACCAAGCTATAAAAATTAATCCCAACTTTGTATACGCTTACAACCTCCGGGGTAATGCTAGCTATGAATTAGGAGATCAGCAAGCAGCAATTGAAGATTACACCCAATTCATTAAACTTAATCCCAACGATGCAAGTACTTACCACAACCGGGGTAATGCTCGCTCGGAATTAGGAGATAAGCAAGCAGCAATTGCAGATTACACCCAATCCATCAACATTAATCCCGATTTTGCAGTAGCTTATTTTTACCGGGGTTTAGCTCACTATCAATTAGGAGATCACCAAGCTGCAATTGAAGACTACACTCAGGCTATCAAAATTAATCCCAACTATGCAGGTGCTTACAATAACCGGGGTAATGCTCACTCTGCTTTAGGAGATAAGCAAACAGCAATTGCAGACTACACCCAATCCATCAAACTTAATCCCAACTTTGTATACGCTTACCACAATAGGGGTGTAGATCGCTATAAATTAGGAGATAGGCAAGCTGCAATTGAAGACTACACTCAGGCTATCAAAATTAATCCCAACGATGCACTAGCTTATTGCAACCGGGGTGTAGCTCGTGGTGAATTAGGAGATAAGCAAGCTGCAATTGAAGATTACACTCAAGCCATCAAAATTAATCCCAACTTTGTATACGCTTACAACAACCGGGGTTTAGCTCGCTCGGAATTAGGAGATAAGCAAGCTGCAATTGAAGACTACACTCAGGCTATCAAAATTAATCCCAACTATGCAGGTGCTTACAATAACCAGGGTAATGCTCACTCTGCTTTAGGAGATAAGCAAACAGCAATTGCAGACTACACTCAAGCTATCAAAATTAATCCCAACGATGCACTAGCTTATTTCTACCGGGGTTTAGCTCCAGGGCAAACGCATCATGTCAACAGAAAGAGCTTATTGTCAATAAGCTGAAAAA
>NZ_JABXKI010000221.1 GCF_017115095.1 Nostoc sp. NMS4
GTTCCCTCCCCTTTGCAAGGGGAGGGTTAGGGTGGGGTAAAACCTTGGTTAATCAACTATTTAAAACTTGTGTTTACACCGCAGCCAATAAAGGGGAGGGTTAGGGTGGGGTAAAACCTTGGTTAATCAACTATTTAAAACTTGTGTTTACACCGCAGCCAATAAAGGAGAGGGTTAGGGTGGGGTAAAACCTTGGTTAATCAGCTATTTAAAACTTGTGTGTACACCGTAGCCTTTATAAGGAGAGGGATTGAGGGTGAGGTAAGCCATGAACATAATTAATATGTTATTTAATTCTTATTCCTTAATGTTCAATTATCGCACTAAATCAATATTGGCGTGGAAAGATGACCCCTACTTCTAGTCAACAAACCTATACTGACTTACTGATTCAGTATCAGCCTAAGCCAATTAAAACACAACAGGAGTATAAAAGAGCCTTATATGGAGCCAACTTCTTTAGTCGGGGTTTTTGACACAGTTGAGATTGTTAGGGAAGTGGTTAATGGTCAACGGAAAGTTAGCCAATCTCAAGCTGAGTCGCTAGCTAAGTTTTTTAATGACCATTATTCTGAGCTTTCTCTAACAGCCCTTGACTTTGGACAGTGAGAAAATTGAAGGGATGTAGTAATATCGATGCATTTTAGCTGTGATTCTAAAACATCAATCTTTCGTAAAAGCGACACTCCCCACACTAGAGAAATCACCAACTTAATAGTCATACCTACGAGCAAAAGTGTCACTATTGTGGCATTTTTCTTTTGTTGAACTAGCCTTTTTTGTTGTTCTGCAAGTCGTGCTTCGACTTCTTGAGCGCGTTCAGCCTCTAATGCTTGCTGCATTTCTCGCCGATCTAATTCTTCACTAGCAGCTAAAAATCGATAATCTAAGTTGCTCAAACTTTTACCATTCGCCCAAGTTTGGGCATCCATCAAGGCTTGTCCACGCAATAGGCGAGATTTATCATTTTGGTTTGAGGCTACCCATGCATTGAAGTTTTCGTAGTAGGGGCGCAAGCAAGCTAATTTTTTTCCAACCCATTCTAAATTGAAAACTTCTTGATAAATTCGGTTTTTTATTTGGAGACAACCTTGTTTTTTGATTACCAAACCAGATAGCAACAGTTCTACTTGTTCTCGACTATCATCGGCTGGTACTTTCAATCCTTGGAGGATTTGTTGATAAATTCCTAGCAATCTGGCGGCAGATTTTTCGTTTCTGAGGATGCGATCGCGAATAGTTCGTAAATGCTCCGGTTCATCTTGTGATTCCCATTTCTCGATAATGTGCGATCGCACCACATTTTCTATCCAAAACTCTTCTGTACCAGGAGGAATTTTAAGTTTTCTCCCTATATCATCTTGAGATAAATTTACAAGCAATCGACACAGTTTTTGAGTCAGAAATGGTTGCCCTTCTGTCCAAGCTAATACTTCTTTCAAAAGTTTCTGAGGATGATTGTCTTTAATATCTAATCCGAAAGAAAGTGGTTGGGCTTCTTCAAAAGTGAAACCATTTACCTCTATAGTTTTACCAAGATTAAACGGCTTAGTATTATTTTTATATATAATTAAATCTGAAGGTGTAGCAACCCCGAAAATTGCAAATGTAATCCGATTATACTCTGGATCAATTGCTCGTTGGTTGTAACAGAACCTAATCAAGTTAAAAAAGTCATCAACAGAGAAATCGAGGCTGAGTATACTATCAACTTCGTCAATAAAAATAAATAGTCTTTCGTTAGGAAACTGAGTTAACAAAACTTCCGAAATAAACCGACTGATTTTCTGAACCGAAGAAAGATCGTTTTGTTCTTGCCACCAAGTTTTTAAATTAACTTTTCCTAACAGTTTAAAACTCAACCATAAGTCACCGACAACTCCTTTATACCACTGCTCTGGAGTGATATTTTCACAACCGATATTAGTCATATCAATTGTGGCACATCTAAAGCCCTCTTTTTGCAAGCGGTGCTTTGTTTTTACCATAAGTGAAGATTTACCCATTTGCCTACAGCTTAAGATGTAGCAAAATTCACCCTGTTTCAAAGCTTCGTAAAGTTCCACATCCGCTCTGCGCTCAACATAACTAGGAGCGTCATTAGTAAGAGTACCACCAACTTGGTATCGATAATTTTTCATTTAATTGATTTTTAGTTTTAAATTTGTTCTATCTCTCAATCCAGAAATTTGTATGGGTAAAGTTGATAATATTCCCATATCTCGATGAGATAGTAGGTTCATAGTAAAAACTTTAGTACTTACGATGAACCCTGAAAACTAGCTGGAAAATTTACTAGAAGTATTAGCAATATTTTGTTTTCCAAACTGTTGAGTAAAATAAAGACGATATAACTCACATATAGAACTAGCTTGATTACCGTTTAGTTTAACTAAACCCATACTTTCTAGTTTATAAGCAGCGATCGCGTCTAACTCTACTTTTTCATCTGTTGCAATTACCTCCTCCATAGCTGACATTAATTCTGGTTCTTCTTGCAGTAGTGTTAACAGTTCTCGTAAATGCTGACCGTAAATTCCTACTGGTGTAGATGCGGTTTCTAATAACACCTCCAGCGTCATTTCCCCCTGACATAAATGATAAAATGCAAGGCTGACCAGATAGGGATGTCCTCCTACCATTGCTTGTAGGGGTGCAAGGCGTTTTGCCCCTTCCGAATCTGCTGCCCAATCTAGTCCATAACGTAATGCTAAATTCTGTACCTGCTTAAGGGTAAATGGTGGCAGTGTAATTGTTATCCCTACATTGAAAGGCGATTGGTTGAGTTTAAGCGGAATATAAATTTCTGTTGTGTGAACCACCACCATCCGCAGTTTTTGCCAAGTCCGATCTTGCTTTGCTTGTTCATGCCAAAATCGCAGCATTGGTAAAAAGTCTTGGGCAATATTGGGATGCTCAAAAATCCGATGGACTTCATTTAAAGCCAAAACTAAAGGATTATCATTAATGTATTGCAACACATAAGCTTCAAAATAGATTTTGCAGCTTACCTTGCTGCCCATTTCCATATCCCAAAAATCATCTAGATAGGCAGTGAGATTTAACTGTCTACTGACATTGACACAAAACCAACGCAAAAATTTATCAAGGGAAGCAAAAACGTCTGCGTCAGCTTCTTGAAAGTCCAAATAGACAATTTGATAATCTTGCTCTTTAGCATAAGCAATCATCCGATTGAGCAGGGAACTTTTTCCCATCTTTCTAGGTGCTTTGATCCTGATTAAGCAACCAGGATGTAAAACCTCATTACAAACAAGTTCTTCCAGGGGAGGGCGATTGATGTAAAAAGGAGAATCTAGTACTACAGGGCCGCTAGGAAATTCTATCTTGCTTGCTGAAAAAAAGTCTGGAGAAACCATTTCTAAGCTAAATTCTTCACCGAACTTTTGTTGGATTTGATTTTCGTGATTACCTATCTCGTCTTGCAAATGTTTATTCAAGGATAAATGCAGATTTTTTTTCGTTACTCTTTTTCCAAGTGCTATGGAAAGGTCTTGCCACAACTCAGAACCAACTTCCTTGATATAATTGTTACCGTAGCCTGACACCTCTGCCATTTCACCGTAAGTTTTGCCCAACCACGATTGATAAAGCACAAACCACTGAATTGAACCGAGAGGCTTGTCTTGGAGAATTTTTTTTACCGATTGTAGAAGCTTATCCACAGCGTATAAATTGTTAAACAGCTAGGAAATTTATTTATAGCGGTTTTTGGTTGAGTGAGGTAAAATAACCACACCCACAATTGCCTCCCTCGCAATCGAGAAGGTGACTATGATGTATCTTATATAATTAGAAAACGCTATATACTTTTTGGACTAGTAATAATATACATCTGAAAAACTACTTGAAATCAGAAAATTCAAGATTGCATTGGTACAAGTTTAAACTCTATTAGGACATCAAAAATATTATTGTAATTATATTTTTTTGAGCAATTTCTGTATAATTATATACTTTTAGGGTGACGATTAGTCTCTGTTATTTGGAGTACGAGGTTAGTTCAGTCTGATGCAGCCTTGAAAAAGCTGATGACAATCATGGCTCACTGGTATGAGATCCTAGAGACAGTCAATGGATGCTCAGACGCTCAACAGAATGGAACAACATCAGAAACCAACGGTTATAATTACAGGTGCTTCTTCGGGGGTGGGTTTATATGCTGCAAAAGCTCTTGCTGAAAAGGGATGGTATGTGGTGTTGGCCTGTCGGGATTTAGCGAAGGCACAAAAAGCTGCCCAAGCTGTGGAAATTCCCTACAACAGTTACACCAGCATACATATTGACCTTGGCTCCTTGGAAAGTGTTCGCCAGTTTGTGAAGAACTTCCGAGCCACTGGAAAGTCTTTAGACGCTTTGGTATGCAACGCTGCAATTTATATGCCCTTAATCAAGGAGCCGTTACGCAGTCCAGAAGGTTACGAGTTAACTGTCACCACCAATCATCTGGGGCATTTTTTATTGTGCAACCTGATGCTAGAGGATCTGAAGAAGTCATCTTTAGAGCCAAGGCTGGTAATTTTAGGAACCGTCACGCATAATCCAGACGAACTGGGTGGGAAGATTCCACCACGTCCCGACTTGGGCGACTTGCAAGGCTTTGCAGAAGGGTTTAAAGAGCCGATCGCAATGATTGATGGCAAGAAATTTGAACCAGTCAAAGCTTACAAAGACAGCAAGGTTTGCAACGTGCTGACTATGCGGGAACTGCACGATCGCTATCACGAGTCAACTGGTATCGTCTTCAATTCTCTTTATCCAGGATGTGTTGCAGAAACGCCGCTATTTAGAAACCACTATCCCCTGTTTCAGAAAATCTTCCCACTATTCCAGAAGTATATCACTGGGGGATATGTGTCTCAAGAGTTGGCGGGAGAACGGGTTGCTGCGGTGGTTGCCGATCCTGAGTATAGTCAATCCGGTGTTTATTGGAGTTGGGGAAATCGCCAGAAGAAAGATGGTAAGTCTTTTGTGCAAAAAGTCTCTCCTCAAGCTCGTGATGACGAAAAAAGCGATCGCGTATGGGAACTAAGCACAAAATTGGTTGGACTTGCGTAATCAGCTAGGAGGTGGCGTTACCCTTGTGCATGACTCATAGATTCATTTTTTTGAATCAATTGGCATTATGTGCGGGTAAGTAATGGTTGAGGTGATTATTACGTCACCTCTAACTTTATTTATGTGAGATATTATCTAAATATTTCCTATGGAAACTGCCATGTCTTCCCAAAAGGCGCATTCCCAAACTCTATATGAGACTGATTACTTGCAATGGATAGAAACGACTGTAGAAAAATTGCAAAGTCAGGATTACGCAAACGTTGAGTGGGAGAACCTAATTGAAGAAATTGCCGATATGGGAAGGAGTGAGCGCCGGAGTCTCAAGAGTAATCTGATTGTAATTCTGATGCATTTGCTCAAATGGCAATTTCAGCCCGACAAACGAAGCGGTAGCTGGGAAGGAAGCATAATTGAACATCGTAGACGTGTCCAAGAAGCTCTAGATGATTCACCTAGTCTCAAATCCTATGTTGAGACAGTTTTTGCTGAGTGTTATGCACAAGCAGTTAAGCAAGCAAAAGCTGAAACTGGCTTGTCAATGGAATCCTTTCCTTTGAACTGTCCATACCAGCTAACAGAAGTCACAGATGATGAGTTTTTACCTCATACCAATTCTGTATGAAGATGCGCTAAACCATAAGTACAAAAAAGAAAAACGAACCGCAAAGGACGCAAAGGGCACAAAGAAAGAAGTTAAAAGGGTTTGGCGCAGCCTCACAAAGAAATGGTATCAGTAAGTACTGAATCGGTCTGTATGTGCTGTTTCACTCTAAAGTTATAGCTCTCCATTCCCTACTACCTTGACTTATACATGGGAAATATATATAATTGCGATCGCATAGAAGGGGAGTAGCTGCTGGCTAAAAAAATAGAAAGCCAGTACATCTGAATCAACATACTGGCGATGAGCCTGGTTCAGGTGGCAAATAATCAATATTTGAAAGCGAGACCTTCACTAAGTTCACACCGAAAAGTGTAAACTTGGTGAGGTCTTTTGGTTCTCATCAAGCTTCACATCGGTAAACGATTCTTCAGGAGCTTGAGAGAGTGTTAACAGCTTTTACCGCAGGTTTATTACTAATTACAGTTTCAGAATTGGGCGATAAAACATTTTTTATTGCTGTGATTTTGGCAATGCACCACCCTCGGCGGCTGGTGTTTGTAGGTGTGACAGCTGCTTTAGCCGCGATGACAATCATTTCGGTGCTATTTGGACACGCGATATCTTTTTTACCAAAAGTTTATATTCATTACGCCGAAATAGCTTTATTTATAGCCTTTGGTATCAAGCTGCTCTTTGACGCTAGTAAGATGTCTGCTGCTTGTGATACAGAAGTTGTAGAAGAAGCCGAAGCTGCGGTAAAACAAGCAGATTTGCAGTTACCAAAGCAAAAAACTGAGTTAGCAATTGTCATAGAAGCCTTTGTGTTGACATTTATGGCAGAGTGGGGCGATCGCACCCAAATTGCCACCATTGCCCTAGCCGCAGGTAATAATCCCATTGGAGTCACAATAGGTGCAATTTTTGGACATTCAATTTGTGCTGCGATCGCAGTTATCGGTGGCAAAATGATTGCCGGTCGCATTTCTGAGCGTCAAATCACCTTTCTTGGCGGATGCCTGTTTTTAGTCTTTGGTATCGTCGCTGCCATTGAGGGAGCGTGAGGGGATGGAAGAGGGGGAGCAGGGTGCAGGGAGACAAGGGAGACAAGGGAGACAAGGGAGATAAACAAAACTCCGAACTCTTGTACAGACGCGATTCATTGCGTCTCTACTCCGAACTCTTGTACAGACGCGATTTATCGCGTCTCTACTCCTAACTCCATTACTTAGGCGTACTTTCCAATGAAGGCGCGGCAGATGGAGCAGATTTAGGAATGGGGGAAAACGTTGCTGCCTTCTTAATTACGTCTTTGTACTGAGCAGGTGCTAAAGCTATGGCGCTATCAAACAAAAGTTTTGCATCTGCGTCTTTGCCCTGTTTTTTCAATAGCATGGCTTTTGCCACCACGGGGCGGAAATCCTTGGGATCTTTCTTAATTGCTTGGTCATAAACAGAGCTAGCTTGAGCATAGCGTTTCTGGGAAGCGTGAACAGAACCTAACAACACCTGCACGGCTACTGTATCTACACTTCCAGGCTGAATTGTATTTGCTTGGGCTGCGTTAGAGAGAGTTTCTTGCAACAAACCAATGGCTGCTTCCGGGCGTTGCTGACTCATCAACAGATCCACCATTCCTTGCAAAGCCTTCAAATCGCCTGGTTTCGTGGACAAAATCGAGCGATAAGCTTGAGCGGCTCCTTCGCGATCGCCAATTTGTTGTTTGGCTTGAGCTAGTAACACTGAATATTCTGACTGTTCGGGATTCAGCTTTGCTAGCTTTTCTAGGGGTTCAATGACAACTTGAATATCAGCTGGTTTAACCTCACTTTTATCTTTTTGACTCAGTAGTTGCAGCCGCGCTTGTAACAAACCCTTAAGCGCAGTCTGATTTTCTGGTTCCCTTTGCAAAACCAGTTCATAACCCCGTACTTCGTCTTCCAGTTTTGATTTTTGGTCAGCAGAGGGCGAACTGCCTCTGGTGCTTGCGGTATTCTGACTTGAGGGTGGCGTATTATTAAATGCTCCAATTATGGGAATCACCGAAACACCCACAAAAGCAAGAATTGCCACCGCTAAGACGACTTGAACTATCCAACGATTGCGCGGTTGAGACACAATTTTGTCTTTCTCCTAAATTTTAATGACATTATCATTTACACAAATCGTAAAGTTAAAAATTTCCAAAACTTTGCGGAATACTGCCAATTGCCTGTGAATTTTATAACAATTAACTATCTACACTGCTAAAGTAAGTGATGACTTTAGGAGGAGCCGTGAGAATTGTTGCTATGATATGCTTCCGAAACTAGTGTAAAGGCCTAAAATTACATATTTAGTGTTCATACACTAAATTTAGCGCCTTTAGGATTGTATAGAGTACCCTAGTGTGATTTTGTGAAAAGCCAATATACTTTCATCAGTCGCACAAATGCTCTTTCCAGCTGCCTTTGTAAAATCCCACAATGGGATGTGTCTCCGCCGCAAGGAGTTTTTATGAATTCCGACCTGATGCCGTTGCCTGAATCTTCCAAATCTTCCAATTCTTCTGCCTCTAACCAGGGCCCAACTAACGTAGGGGCATCCGCTAATGTTCATATAGCCGCCAAGTCCTCTAAAGAAGTTGAAAATTTGCCTGTCAACCCCAGTGAGACTGACTCAAATGGGAACTTGATTAATCGACAGCAACCGATTCCGCCTCCCAGTGAACCGATGCAGTATCGAGCGATCGGCTTAGTCCGGGGTCGCTATCATGCTAGCAGCGAACAATTTACTCAAGGTACTCTGCTGACCGCAGATGGTGTAGAACTCAATGCCGTCCTCCTAGGCCGGATTATGAGCTTAGTCAAGAATCATCTAGACTTAGAAAAAGAACACTTGTGGGTAGTATATCCACGTACCAGACAAGAAAATGATACCTTGCACATCCAAATCGTCGGAGTTTGGGAGCCAGAAAATCTGGCTAAAAACTCAACAGATGAGGACGAATCGGATTTAGAATCGGATTTAGAGTTGCAAGAGTTACAGACACTCGATAATGGCTTATCTGAGAACTCTGAACTAAATACAACTGCCCCCAAACCTTCGTCAGAAGTTGCAGATGGTGGTTTTTCTGTTCGTGGTGAAGTAGTATACCAATCTTTTGATGCTAAAAGCTTGGTAGTCAAAATTAGGCAAGCCCCACGCAAATCAACTGACAAACCCAAGTATTTTAAGTTGAAATTGAGGGGTGTACTAACCACCAAAGCAGTAGGTAAATTCTGGGACTTCCAAGCCAAGAGGGAAGCTGACGTTTTGGTAGTAGAAAAAGCTGAAGCGATCGCTGATTTGCCCAAAAAACGCAGACCACCATTCAAAGGTGGGCCTCGTGCTGGCAGTGGTGGTGGTGCTGGTGGTAGAAAACCATTCCCCCCCAGACGCACTGGCGAAACCCCTCGCCCCATCAAGAAAACAAGTACAGGCGGCGACCCTTCAGTGGTGTCAAAACCTATACCAAAAACACCCGCTCCTAAACCCATCAAGCGACCAAAACCGACTCAAGAGTAGGGAATGGGGCAATTCAATTTTGGATTTTGGATTTTAGATTTTGGATTAAATTTCAATCTAAAATCCAAAATCTAAAATCTAAAATTCTTACTCCCCAGGATCAAAAATCCGTCCGCCGATCTTGGGGTAGAAAAGATCGATCCATTGGAATTGGGGAAACTGGTTCTGTGAGGGTAAACGTACCTGCTTCGATCCACTTTTTCAACTCTAGGGCGACTTGCCTAGAAAAAAACAAACTCGCTAAAGGGGCAGAGCGTATTGCTTTGCCTTCTATGGCGATCTTCCCAGATTTAAGTTGGGCGTAACTTACTAAACCAAAGGTGGGACGGACGCGCCGAGGAATGGAAAAATCCACTATTGGGGCTACTAAGTCTTGATCTTGGACGGCACAGTGTTCAACTACTTGTTCATTTAATACAGGTAGTGGCACGCCAACGCCTAACATTAATGAGGGTCCGTAACTTTTGAAGTAACACCCCCGCACCCAATGAGCATCCATTTGCTTGGCATCACCAATTAAAGCTAACGTGGCAGAAGGCCCAATCGGTGTACGATTAGGTAAACGCTTTTGTAAGGGGAAGTGCTGAGTGCCTTCCCAAGCGACATAGCCAATACCACCGCCTAAAAAAATTCGAGTACCTATACCAACGAGTTGCAAATCGGGGTCGTTGAGTAAGGGGGAAATAGCACCGGGATTAGAATAAACAGCATTCCCCAGACGCGGTTGTAAAGGCCCAAGATAGGTAAAGAGGGGGCGATCGCCACCATTTACACCTACAATAAAATTTTGATAAAGATTGCGCGGATTGAATAAATAAAACTGATTAATTGTGTCGCTGGTAATTGTAGTTTCAAAATTTGCTCTGGGGTAACAATCTGTTACTTGTCCTTGGGCTTTCACGTGTATAGATTTACCAGCGATCAAATCTTCGATTACATGACCGCCGCCACGTTCTCGCGCTTCTTCCCCATCCGTCGTCTCTACTGCACAACTTGCACCCAAATATAAATCTACTGCTCCAAAACCAGAGTATGCTGGCACACCATCTAACCAGCAGCGACGAATTTTTATCGGGGGATCGGTATGTCCCAGATTAATAATTGCACCACTTGATTCCATCGGCTCAAAAGTACCAGTGGTAATTACATCAACTTCTTTAGTAGCTTTAGTAACACCGATTTCTACAACTCGTGCTTTTAACTCTTCAGTTGTCAATACCACCGCACGTTGGCGCTTAATTTTCTCGTTAATTTCTGCAATTGTTCGCATCTTATCAGTGCTTGCGCTTCCTGGTGAATGGTGAATGGGGAATAGTCAGCATATAATGTTTAACTTTTAAACCTTTAGTCTATAGCGCTTTATTTTTATTTAAAATCTTAAGGATCATACTTGACGTGTCTAGCATCATAGGCGACTAATCCTACTTAAGAGTTTGCACATTAGGATAGCTAAGAATTTTCGCGTCAACAGTTAACAAAGGACACCCATAATTTCTAGCTGTAGCTACAATAATTTGGTCAAAAGGGTCGCTATTAAATCCGCTTAATTGAGTTGAATCAACCACTATCGGCAGCGTCAAATTTAATAACTGTACTCCGGGATAAGCTAAAGCTGTTTCCAGCCATTCATTAACTGAACAAGAAAAAACCAGCCGATTTTTTCGACTAATTTAGCGACTTCCCAACAAGAAACAATATTTACTCCCAAACCCTGAGATTGATATTCTGCTATCCACTCTCGATACTTTGTAGTTAGTCTGGAGTTATCGTCAACCCACCAAACCCAGATATGCGTATCAAGTATGATCATTGCAAAACTTCCCAATCTGACAAGGCAACAGGTTCTGTTGGATGATCGTAACGGATTACTCTACCGCGCATGGGATAGAGATTTGTTTCTGGTTGGTTAGGCGCTGCTTCTTGAAGTTGTGAAGTTTTAGCTGATAGAATAATCACCTCCACAGCATCCCCCGCATAAAAAGGTAAGCCCCGCAGCATCAAGGTTCCATCTTCAGTTAAAACAGCTTCAATTTTGTGAGCTTCCATCTAACTACTCCTATTTGTTCATTATGTTCATTAATCAAAAATTGAGTGACTAATCTTCTGATTTCAAGATATCATCATCAATCGATGGCTTCTGATTAATATCTGCATTTTCTGCCTTCCAATTATCATCTGCTTCAGGAGATTGAGAAACTATCACAAACTCAGTCTCTTGTGTATGATTATTTCCCCATTCATCTAAAACATCTTTAATTAACACTTCTTGCAACCAAATCTTAGCGACGACTGTCAGGGGTAGGGCTAGAAATAATCCTAAAAAGCCAAAGAAAGTGACGAAAAATAGCTGGGCTATTAAGGTTATGGCGGGTAGCAATGAGACTTGATGCGCCATGACAACAGGCGTGATGAAATTACTCTCAATCTGTTGAATGATAAAGTAGAGAATCAAAACAGCGATCGCTTTCCAAGGTTCATCTAAAAATGCGATCGCCATTGCTGGAATTACACTCATTGTTGGCCCCAGATTGGGAATCAGGTTAAAAAATCCTGCTAAAACCGCTAAAGCTAGTGCTGCCTTGACGTGCAAAATTGATAAGCCAATCAGACTCATCACCCCGACTACAAAGATGGCAATGAAAGCGCCTGTAATCCATCCCTCCAAAGAGACTTCACATTTATCTAAAATTCCATCTACCCGCCGCCGATAAAATGAAGGGAAAAGCCGCACAAATACTTTACGATAAGCTACGGGGTCGGCTAACATCATTCCTGTTAAAACCAACACTAGCAAAATCTTCAGGACGACTTCTAAAGAGCCAGATACAAAAGCAAAGGAGTTTCCCAGTAGCCGATTGGCGAAGGGCTGTATTTGTTGGATGAGACTATTGATATCTGGGATGTAAGGAACTAACTGATCGGGAATACGAGTTCTCAGGGCATCAAGCCAACTATTAAAGCGTCCAAACCCTTTAGGAACTTGATAGGTTAGTTCTTGAAACTGCTGGGCAAATGGCGGCACAATTAGCCAGAAAAAACCCACGACACCTGCAAAAAAGATAGCTACTGCTAGGAGGACGGCGAATCCGCGCCTCATCCCAAACCTTTGAAAGCGTTTCGCTAACCGATTTAAGGTGGTGGCTAACACAACTGCGGCAAACATAAGTAAAAGTACTTCCCGAATTTGCCACAGGATGTATAAACAAAGAAGTATGGCGATTAAGCCGATCCATTGACCGAGGTTCACAGGCTAACTCCCAACGGTTGGCGAGATGCGATTTTATTGTAATTCAGCTAGATTAGCTGATTTTAGGAACTTGTGCGTAAATGGTTTGAGTTAATTTTGTTTCTGTGTTTGAAATCGCCATAATAGCGCGATCGCTAGGATCGCAACCGGCAACAATACTATAATCAGCGCGTTGGTTGCTGTCGCCGGAATTGATAGACTTGGCCCTGCATACTTAATCAATGCTGATAACAAAGCCGAGAGTAAAAGCAGTTTTAGAATTAATCCTAGTTGATTTTCCATAAAAGTACGGCAATACAGATTGTTATGGTACACACAAATTTGCGCTGTACCATCTAGTTTCTACAATAAACCCACAGATACAATCCTTGTAGGTTTCACAAAAATATATATAATTTTTAGTATCTGTTCAGAAGTGAAGGATGTGAGGTGCGATCGCTACTGCACTTTGTTAGTGCTGTCTGAACTACAGACAACACATTATACACGACTAAAGCTATCCAAAAATTGACGAATAAATTTTCTGTAGATACGGCGATTTATCGCGTCTCTGCAACTTTATTTGATCCGAACTGGCTCAATTCTATATTTAGTTTTAATCAATTCAGGCAATTGTATCAAAAGTTTTTTCACTCTATCTTGAATATATTTAGGGTTTTTAGGTACACGTTTAGCTATATACCTTAAAAAAGCAATCTGATAACCAAACTTATATTGAATTGCAGAAAATATATTCGGCTTGACCGACTTAGCTAAACCTTTGTCTAGGTTTTTTAACTTTGATACTTCACGATGATATACAGGATGTTCTCCCCAAACACAGGCAAAGTGTACAAGAGCAGGAGATACCACCTGATTGTATTTTTTAAAAGTAGATTGACCTTTAATAGTATCTATATTAAAAGAACCACGAAGACCGATAGGTGTTCGCATCATCTGACCGCAATCTTCAAACATACTTTGATTGTGTAGCATCATAGCTAGGCCAAAAATACGTTCATCATTAGGGCCATCACCACGAAATTCACTAATACCTAGCTTTTTCCAGTCCCGCGAAAATTCTAGTGCTGTTTCAAAAAATGCCTTAGCAGTATCATTTTTCTCAAAATAATAGAGACCTCCATTAAATTTAGGCAATTTTGTCAGATTAAATCGTTTGAGTGTGTCATCTACATCAATGAATGTATCTTTATCACCTGCTTGAAGATATACATTACCTGCCACACTAAAACTTCTGCCTTTAAAATCATCAAAAATAAAGTTAATATCCCTTACTGCTAGACAATCACTATCAATGCAAAGTGTATATTCAAATGGAGAATAATCATAAACATGAAGCTTTTGTTTAACGTTAGAACCATATTCATCTCGAAGATTTATAACGTAATCATAAAGTTCGATTAACTCTCGATCGTTTTGATTGTCAGTAACAATAGCACGAGGAATATCTGGTGAATGGAGACGCAGAGAACGCGCCAATGACTTTGCCATTTCGAGATAATAAGATGCTCCGTAAGCATAGGTGATGATGCCACGTTGTGAAGTAAACATTATTTTTTACTAATTAACAGTATCCAAGCTTTAGTTTTCTACTTGCATTCTAACTTACAAGCGAAAATATGTATATCTACTAATATCAATCAAGCTTAAATTCTATATAAAGTGTCCGTAAAGTCTAGTCTAAATTTGGTTTTAATCTGTTTAAACACACCTGGTTGATCGTTTTTAAAACAACATTTTAAAAGCATAAACAGGTTAAAATAAAAAGGTATATGTGCAGCAAGAAACAACACAGACATCAGATTTTATATTTATCCAACCCTAAAATTAAATAAGTATTACGAATTACGAATTATCATTAACTGCGTTGCCAAATTTTAATTGTCTTATCCAAACTTCCACTGACTAACATTTCACCGGAAGCTGTGAAGGCTAATGCTGTGACTATATTCCCATGACCTGTAAATGTACCCAGCAATTCCCCGGTTTGTAAATGCCATAACTTGATAGTTTTATCAGCACTACCGCTAGCGATAATTTCCCCATCAGGACTTAAAGCGATCGCATATACTCTATCTCGATGCCCTTTAAGGGTATGAAGTAATTCTCCAGTCTCCAATTGCCAAACTTTAATTGTTTGATCCCAGCTACCACTCACAAGGATTTTACCATCTGCACTAATCGCTAAGGAACAAACGATGTGAGAATGACCCATGAGGGTATGTAGTGGTTGGGTATCTTTTAAACTTTTGATTCCTGTTTGGGGTGAAGTGCGCCAAACTTTGATTTTGCGGTAGCTACCTGTCACCAGAGTTTCGCCGTCTCGACTTAAAACTAGGGAATGAGCTGCTGTATCATCTAAAGAAAGTGCGATCGCAACTTGACGTTGCATCAAATCCCAAAACAGAATTTTTCTGTCATCTCCGCCTGTGGCTAACATTCGGCCATCTGGGGTAAAGGCAGCACAGCGCACTACCCCATTATGTTTGTGCAAAATATCTATCAAGTCTAAAGCGCCTACGTGCCAAAGCTTAATTGTTGAATCTGCACCGCAACTCACTAAAGTCTGTCCATCTGAACTAAAAGCTAGGGAATTTACTTCATCCACCAGCCCAGATATTACCCAAGGATACTCGGATAATGTCTCTATTAATTCACCCTTGCTTAAATCCCAGAGTTTTGTCTCTCCACGACTACCACTTGCCAATATGGGTAAAGCTTTGCCATTGTTACACCCGGAACTGAAAGCTAGGCAATTAATGCCTCTGGTGTGTCCTTGCAAAGTCTGCCAGCATTCCCAGTCACCGACTATACCCTTGAGACAATGTTCTGATGGTAGAGTCTGTATTGTATGTGCGATCGCTCTCTCATTAATTACTGGCGACGTGTCTTTTTTACCCATAAGTGATTCTAAATACCAACTCAACCCACCTGCATATAACAAATTACTCGGAGTTACATACAGTTTTGGTTCGCTAAATTCAAGTTGATTTGTAGGTAAAAAGCCAGTTATGATGCTTTGCTTCTCGTAACCTAAATTACCTGTAGATGGATAAAACAAACAGAGAAAAATTAATACTTGGTGATTTTTTAAATCTTCTTGAGTAACTGACCACCTAATTTTGTCTTTCTTAATACCATTAAAACTTTCTCTATCAGCGACGTAAACTTGAACACTTAGCTGGGGATGATCTTTGAGTGTATAAGAAAATTTGCTTTCGCCACACAAATTTCCCTCATCATCTAAAATCATGTTTTGCAAAGTATCTTGTGACACCTTTTTTACTAACTTCCCCAAGCGTTCAGTTATTACGCTGTCAACAATATGCTCCCGTAAAAGATAATCTTGGGCTTGTTGTTGGAAGTATTTGGGAAAAGGTATCGTCCAGTCAGGAGGCTCAGGATATTCCGGCGGTGTCGGCGGCGGATTTTTGGCGAGAACTTCTGCTTGTTGGCGAGAAAGTTCTTGGAGTCTTGCCAATGGCTCACCCCAAAGAGCGATAACTTCAGTGTGACAACCTTTAACTTGACTTTCCAGCAAAGATAAGTCATAAGTTTTAGGTTTTTTCACACGTTGAAGGAAGTCAGTTTGTTGAGCTTTGAGTAAGCTAATCCAATCCATCTGCATTCCTACGGCAAACTATTGCATACCTACGGTAAGCTATACAAATACAATTACTCAAGTTTATAACCTTAGTTAATTAAAAATTCAGTAATATTAACAGTCTAATAAAACACAGCCATTGACCAATGTTTCCCAGAAAGAGATAGATGGATACCACTTAGACATTTCATGAACTGATGCAATTGAAGTATATAGAATTAGATGATATCAGTCAATTCTAACGGAGATAGAGAAAGAGATACTGTTTCTAGAGCAACACTTCTAGCTGCGAAAGAAAGTTGAATTTGAGAAGTATTTCAAAGATTGCAGCAAATAGCTAGATAAAAATATCCTAGTAACGATAATTCTCGGAGATATCATCTAAAATCGGCATAAATAGGACAGATTAGCTAATTTTAACCTTTGCGTTTTGGTTGTCTGGGTGTATTACTTACATCAGAGGAGTCGCCAAAAGTGTCCCTTGCTTCGATCTGTTTAATTTTCATTTGCAAGTTCAAGTCATCACTGCTAACAATTGTTTCTAAATTTGCTAATCTCCGCTCTAGCAGTTCTATTTGCTGCTGTTGCAAATAGTTAGTTTTTGATTTTTGCTCATCAGAACGCCAAACAGCAACAGTACCAATAGCTGCGCCACCAATAGCAACTAAAGGAAGAATAGCACCGCTTCTAGTCACGGCTGACAGTGGGACGCAAACTCCCAAAATGGCAACTGTAATTACCCAAATTCTTGTGGTGGCAGATAATCTGACATCTTGGTATTGTTCTAGATTGGGTTGAGGTTTTTTAGCCATAAGTTTATCCACAGAAAAGTTATTTGCTAGATTGGCACAATTGTTTATTAAAATACTTCCTACAATAGGGTTAAGTAAATCAAAAGGTAGGGTGTGTTACGTTTTTAGTCTAATGTGCTATGTAGACTACTGAGATTTTTTCCAAAATCAAATATGATTCCTACCTATATGTTATGTAGGGGTGTGTTAAGGGCTGATGTCATGGAAAACATGACAATCCTCTGATAAAATCCTTTGAGCATAAGTAGCGTTAAGTTTATTATGACAAGTGCATCTTATATTTTTCTGGCTGGAGCAAGTCGCGGTGTTGGTCGAGAAATAGCTCAATATCTCACAGCGCAACAGCTAAAAGTCAAAGCACTCCTGAGAACAGCGGCAGTTGCTAGTGAACTAGAAACAATCGGTATTGAAGTAGTTCAGGGAGATGCCTTGAATCTTGGCGATATAGAACGCGCAATGGTGACAGATGAACCTATTCACACCGTTATCAGTACAATTGGCGGTTTACCATCAGATGTCGAAAGACCGGATTACCCTGGTAATAGAAATCTGATCGATGCAGCAGTTAAAGCTGGGGTGCAAAAGTTTATTCTTGTATCTTCCATTGGTGCTGGCAATAGTGTTGTTGCTGCCTCACCCCAAGTTTTAGAGGTACTGGGAAAAGTTTTAGCTGAGAAAGACAAAGCCGAACAACACTTAATTGCCAGTGGACTTACCTATACAATCATCCGTCCTGGTGGACTCAAGTCAGAACCAGCAACGGGTAATGGCGTTTTGACTGAAGATCCCCACATTATTGGTAGTATTAATCGTGCAGATGTCGCGCAGTTAGTTGGTCGCTGTTTAAATAGCCAACGTGCCAATAATAAAATATTGTCTGCCGTAGACCGAAATATGCTATTCGGACAAAGAGAATTTGCAGAATTTATTTTGGAGTAATTTATCGAACAGAATTCAGGAGTCAGGAGTCAGAATTCAGAATGAATTCTGTATGACACAACGACCGGCTCAGTGCATCGCTGGCGGATGAATAACTGATTGATTCTGACTCCTGAATTCTGACTTCTGAATTCTTCTTCAAGCACGCCACCGGAGTATTTGACCCTTGACAGGATTCACAAATTCTCGTTTTTCAGCGACAGATCGAGCATACTCCCGCTTTAACTGGTAATACCACTGGGCTTGCATATCTGAATCTTTAATCAGCCGCAGCACAGGGTTATATTTCAGACCAATCTGTTGTTTTTCTACAACCGTTCGGTCTTGGCCAATGAAAGTCCGCGCCAGCACGTGTAACAGTGGTTTGAAAAATCCCACCCAAGGAAGTGTCCAGTAAAGAGCAAAAGTTACCTCCGTTTCTGTGTCTGAAATTGGTGTAACTGCTGTCAAATTAACGACTCGATGATTGCCAATGGTGGTTTCTTCGATTCTGACTCCAGGTAAACGAAAAGAAATCTCCGTTTCTGGGACACCACCGCCAATCAGCCAGTATAATCGACCCCCATTCGCTGGTAATCGGTGTCGTCGCATCGTGAAACCGTAGGGCGAAGCATCAAATTGCTTTACTTCCTCATGCAATTGCTCATTTCGCCACCACCAAGCGCGATGAACGTAGGGTGAATGAGCCGGGTCCATCAGACCTACTACTGCATGATCTATAAAACAAGGGAATTTTACCACCTCTATGAACTGGTGAGAGCGATCGCCAAACCCTGGAATTACCGGAATTTCCATCTCCGAAGCAGGTTGAGGGTTATCGGGATCGACCATATATATCCAGATATTCCCTTGGGCTTCGCGGATTGGATAAGACTGCACGTCGAAGCGACTCAAATCCATTTGCTGCTCCTCCACAAGAGAAGGTATCGTAGTACAGCGCCCAGCCGAGTTAAAGCGCCAACCGTGGTAACAGCATTCCACTTCTTGCCCATTGAATCTGCCACAACTCAAAGGCACACCACGATGGGGACAAATATCGGTCATTGCAGACACTTTACCATCCTGGTCACGAATTAACAGCACTGGTTCCCCTAAGAAAATGCGGCTGATCATCATACCTGGCTTGATTTGATCGCTAGGCAGAGCATAGTACCAAGTATTACGTAATACAAAATTATCGTTATTTTTCATGACTAATGGCCTCTGCCTTTGACACAACGAAAGTCCTGGTTTGTGGAAAGGAAGGTGATGCTAGAAAACATTCTTTCAGGTTTTTAATTGCTGTAGGTAAATTCAACTGATACAGTCGTGTTCGTAATTCTCTCAGATTTAGGTTGTTCTGGGAGGATTGCCTGTCCTGGCGAATGGAATTCGCGGCTATACAAACAAAAGCTACCGATCCTGGGTTTCAAATTCTTTGAGTCCGCGTGGTGCGCGAGGCGCAGCGCAAGCGCGATAGGCGGACTTCGTTTGTGTAGCCGCGATTTCTAATCGCCTGGTATATTTGCTTTTCAAACAACCTCTAACACACCTTAACGCCTTCTTGAAGGAGGCAGAAATTGGATGACTCCTAATTTCTAACTATAGTTTCCAAACCTTGTACTAATCTCTCTATACCTTCTTTTGCTGTCTCTTTTTGCAGCGCCCCATAAGCAACACGCAGATAACATCCATTATCCATACCAAAGGTTGTACCTGGAATAACTGCTACTTTATGTTCCTGAATCAGTCTTTTGACTAACTCAAAAGCATCCATCTGGGTATGAACTTTGAGGAAAAAATAGAAAGCGCCATTAGCAGGGATAATGCTACATAAGCCTTGGAGATGGTTAAGGGAGTCTAATACTAGTTGGCGTACTTCAGCAATGGCTCCTATATTACTCTTCAAATACTCATCTTTTGTCTGCAATGCCCCTAAAGCTGCATATTGAGAAATGACTGGCGGGCAAATCAAAATTGTATCCTGGACTTTTTTAACGGCGACAAGTAAGTGTTTAGGAATCACCATATAGCCAATGCGCCAACTTGCAAAACCGTATGCTTTGGAAAGGCTATAAAGAGAAATGGTGTACTCGCTGCTATTACTAAATGCACCAGGGGAAACGTGTTTTATCCCGTTGTAGGTAAAGTATTCATAAGCTTCATCGCTGATGTGGTAAATATTGCGAGTGCCTCCGGCACAGCTTCGCTGAACGCCACAAATTTGATTTACTTGGCGCAATGCCGCTTCAGAATAGACAACTCCAGTCGGATTATTTGGTGAAATCGTTACCACAGCCCGTGTTTTGGGAGTAATTGCTTGAGCGATCGCTTCTGGGCGTAATTGGTAATTTTCATCCGTCGCCACTAATACCGCACGACAACCAGCTATTGCGATCGCCATTTCGTGATTGAAATAGTAGGGCGTATTCAAAATAATTTCGTCGCCTGGGTTAGTGATCGCAAGAATGGCATTCATAAATCCCATATTGCTCCCTGCTGTCACGACGATGCAGTTTTCCCCGTTGATTTCAATGCCATTGAAGGCTTGCAATTTTCCGGCAAGCGCTGTCAGTAAGGGGGGAATTCCTTCAACTGATTTGTACAAATTATTGGCGGGTTCGGCTAAGAATTTGGCTAAAAATTCTCTGGCTTCTGGTGGTGGGTTGTAATAAACAACACCCTGTCCTAGAGAAATTGTTCCAGGAGAGTTTTTAATCAGTTCCCCAACCACAGGAATAATTGGCGACTGTATCTCCTGCATACGAGAGGTTAGGGATTTCATATTTCCTTGCTTATGTACCTGCTTTTAGTATCTCTTAATAGGGGAACAACCAACTAGTGGTCTGTCCCATTAAATATGATGGGTTATAAAAGTTTGTAGTAAGCACTTCAGTGCTTAAAATTGAGCGATAAATCGCTCACTACAAACCTTACAAAATTAATGGGACAGACTACTAAGGTACGTTACGCGAAACGCTACGTAATCTTATCCAACAGTGACTCCTAGTGTATAAGAAAAATCAGAACCAGAACTGATACCAGAGAAAGTTCCGCCATCTTGAGGGAAAGAAGGATATTTACTCACTGAAATGTAGTACGTACCCGCACCCAGAAAGCTACTAATTAATGACGAATTGCTACCGCCATTATCGTCATTACTTTGCAGTAAATTCCCAACTCCACTATTGTCAAACAGTCCGAGAACTGTATCTCCCGATGTTACAGTCTTAATAGTGACAGTTCCTGGATTTGCTAAAGAAAATTTAAAAAAGTCGAAATCAGGATTGTTCCCAGGTTGAATTGTGGCAATCTGGGCGGAAAGATTAATGTTTGAGCCTGATGATAAGGAACCTAACCCTTCAGCAGTGCCTAGTGTGTTGTTTGTACCTTCTCCAGGATTTTCCCCCTCAAAGAAAAGGAAATCATCACTATCAAGCCTGAGATTGTTTTTCCCCAGCGTAATACCGATGAACTCATCTGGTTCTCCTCCCGGTTTGTCTGCAAATATTCGTGTGTTGTTTCCAACAACTTGTAGGCGATAATCCTGTACAGATCCTTTGAGTTCAATTCGATCTTGGCTAGAGTCGAAGTCAGTAATAGTAGCGAAGTCCCCAAAACCAGGATTTGCGCTGTTGTTATCGTCGTAGAAGATATTTATAGCGTCTCCCAGGATGAATCTATCTGCCCCAGTCCCGCCAGTTAAGGTATCAGTTTCTCCTAATCCAGGTGGAAGCGGACTACCAGGAAAAGTACCGATGAGGATATCGTTTCCAGCTCCCCCATTGAGTATTTCATTGCCCGGCCCACCTTGTAGGCTATCATTGCCATCCTCACCATTCAGGATATCATTGCCATTATTACCGTCTAGGGTGTCATCACCCGCCCTTCCATTTAGAACATTATTAGAAGTATTACCAAAGATGAAGTTGTTAAAACTGTTACCAGTGCCAGTAATGTTGCCACCTTCCCTCAGTCTCAGGTTCTCTATATTGGCTCCTATTGTGTAGTTGACAGAAGACCGAACGGTATCTATACCTGAATTCACAGCCTCTGTAATGGTATCAAGAGTAGTGTCAACGAGGTAAGTATCGTCACCTCCTCCCCCATTCAAAGTGTCAATACCAAAACCGCCATCAATTGTGTCATTGCCCTTATTACCAAATAACTGGTTATTTTGGTTGTCGCCAGCAATGCTATCATTTCCATTTGTGCCGATGACATTATCAAAGTTGACGGCGGTAAATGACAATCTTCCCAAACCAGGAACGTTATTAGCTGCTAAACTTTGGGTTTGTAAGTTAACGGTGATAAATACCCCAGGCAAAGATTGAGATGCATCTATGGTGTTGTTGGCAACATTAGCATTAGCAATAACCTTTTCTACTTTAAAGAGTTGGTCTTTTCCTAATCCCCCACCCTTTTGAATGGTTCCGACACCTGACAAGGTAATGCTTTGACCTAATTGAGTGTAGTCTGCGGTATCAATGCCATCTCCACCATCAATATTGTCGTTACCCTGACTGCCTTTGAAGGTGTCATTACCTGCACCACCTTTTAAGGTGTCATTTCCACTGCCCCCATCAAGTGTATCATTGCCATCTCCACCGCTTAGACTGTCGTTCGCCGTCCCACCTGCAAGGGAATCGTTACCAGCCAAACCATTCAAGGTATCGTTACCGGAAGTACTATTGGCATTACCACCACTAGCCCAACCAACTATGGTGTCATTTCCCAAAGTCCCATTTATCGTGTCAGGATTTATAGTACCGAAAGCCATATTGTCTCTCCTAAATTTCTCACTAAACGCTAAATATGTAAGTTCAGCTTCAATCAAAGAACTATTTATCAGTTCAATGTAGATTACTTGTCATTTGCGTAACTTCATGTTAGAAAACATTAACTATTTAGTTAGCAACTTCTCAAGAAAAAATATCCAACTGCTTATTGTGGGCTGACCCGAAAAGTCGGCCTTTAGTTATGAGCAAAATGCCTACTCTACAAAATTAGATAATTTATTTCACAAAATTAGATAATTTATTTCTTGAAAATCCATTAATTGATTACGCAAATGATGTAAGTAATTAGGTCAAATATTTTGGTTGTTTTCCAACTTTTTAAACCCATGCTGTAATTATTTAATTATCATGAAGTACAAGGTTACACACACTTCTTTACCAAATCTTTAAAAAACTTTATAATCTGATTAATAAGATATTAATATAGCTTTGTAAAGCTTAAATTAAATATTTTTTAAATTTTACTGATTTATTTGGTTAATGTTGGCAGTTCAATGGGGTATTTTCATTAAGTTAAGTTTCAATATCATTGTTTTTGTTAAATAGGCATTATTTTTAATTGCAAAAAACCATTTATCTATTTAGATAAAGAAATAAGTTTATAACTATATAAGTTAAATTGATGTATTATCCAGAGGATTTTTATGCTTCATAACATTTGAGCTTTACATAAATTTTATATGCTTTTTTGGAAATTAGCGATATCTGCAATTTTTGTTAGCCTACGCATACCCAGAAAAAACATCTAAACAAATGTTTCAAATTGTGTACTAATGTTATGTTATGTATGCAAAACCCACATCTTTTAGCGATCGCCTGTAGCGAAAAATGGATAAAGTCAAGATCGGGATTGGGGACTTAAACCGGAAACTCGCTCTGCTGACGGCAGGAAACAGAGGGTAGTTTGCCTCCTGCCTCCTGCCTCTCTTGTTAATATTCTGGAACAGAAGGATCGATTTCTCGACTCCAAGCGGTAATTCCGCCTTTAACATTCGTCCCGACAATTCCGGCTTCCTTGAGAATGGCCAGGGCTTTTGCCGATCGCCCGCCCATCTTACAATGAGCAATTAAGCGGTGGCCGTTCAATATTTCCTTCACTTTAGCAACGCCATTTCCATTTTCAATATCTGGTAAGGGTACTAAAACCGAACCAGGAATCTTGGCAATGTCGTACTCATTGGGGTTGCGGACATCTAGCAGTACAAAATCCTTCGCACCGCTATCCAACAACTCTTTCAAATCCTTGACGGTCATTTCTTGACTTTCCATCTGCTGTTTTGCCTCCTCTGCCTTAGCTTGTGGAATCCCGCAGAATTCTTCGTAGTCTATCAGCTTTTCAATCACTGGGCGAATCGGGTTAGGACGCAGCTTTAACTCCCGAAATTTCATATCCAAGGCGTTGTATAGCAGTAATCGCCCACTGAGAGTGTTGCCTTGTCCCAGAACGATTTTAACAGTTTCGGTTGCCTGGATTAAACCAATAATTCCTGGCAAAATTCCCAATACGCCACCTTCTGCACAAGAAGGAACCATCCCTGGTGGTGGTGGTTCTGGGAAAAGGTCACGATAATTCGGGCCACCTTCGTAATTAAATACAGTAGCTTGCCCTTCAAAGCGTAAAATTGAACCGTAGACGTTAGGCTTATTCAGCAATACACAGGCATCGTTAACTAGATATCTGGTAGGGAAGTTATCAGTACCATCCACGACAATATCGTAAGGTTGAATAAGCTCCAGGGCGTTTTCCGAAGTCAGACGAGTTTCGTATAAATCAACCTGACAATAGGGGTTAATCTCGTGAATGCGGTTTTTTGCCGATTCAATCTTGGGTTTACCCACCCAGGATGTCCCGTGAATTACTTGGCGTTGCAGATTAGAAGTATCGACAACATCAAAATCGACAATCCCGATGCGTCCAATACCCGCCGCCGCCAAATATAAAAGTAGTGGTGAACCGAGTCCACCTGTACCGATACACATTACAGTAGCGGCTTTTAGGCGCTTCTGTCCTTCTAGTCCTACTTCCGGTAAAATCAGGTGTCGGGAGTAGCGTTCGTAATCGTCTTTGGTCAACTGGATTTCGTCCAGATTGGGATTGAGCATAGCAGTTATGATGTGGGAAAGCGGAATATTAATCCTATCGAAAAACTGGATCTTCTTATATAGAAGTAGGAGTCCCAAAGATGAATTTCCATCTGTGGTAGCGGCGAAAAGCGCTATGAGTGACTGTCTTTAAGCTAACCAGTTAAATTATATTTTCAATTTCTTCAGCTTGAAACTGATGAGTATCATCAAGGCTCCAACTTTTGAGTTCTCCAGCTTTGCCGTTTTGGACGGAAACTATTATATACGAGTATCCCTGCCAAGCGTATAAGCGATCGCATTCTGAGGGTATAGCAGGATGATCGGGGTGGGAATGAAAAATGCCGATAATGTTCAGCGATCGATCGCGTGCTTCCCTTTGTGTTTTTAACATAACTTCGGGTGCGATCGCATATTGCCGTCTTTTACTTTCTGTTGTGCGTTCCCCTGGAAACTCAGCCGCCGCTTCTGTATTCCAAGCATTTTCTGTTGGTATAACTTCTACCACAGTTTTGCCCTCATTAGCCAGATAGCCCAAAATTATACCACAGCACTCATCTGGGTAGGTGCTTTCGGCGTGGGTGCGGATGGTTTGCAAGTGTTCTTGGCTAATTTGTATCATGTCTGCGTTTGTAATTTTAGCAACTTCTAACAATTCTTGCTGAATGCGTATGCTAGCAAAAACCACAGGCGTTAGCGATCGCGCAGCCTTCCGCAGGAAAGCTTACCGTTCGCAGAGAAGGAAGGTATCGCAGAATTAAAAAAAGAAAACATATATTTTATATAACTCATCAAAACATTTACCTACTGAGTTATGCTTTCTTATGGCTTAGAAGTTAGAAGAATATGAAGAATATACAAAGCTCAGTACTTGTGTATACATTTATCAGCCAGGAATGTGAAGAGTATGCAAAGATGAGTATTTAAGCGTAGACATCCAAGTAAGATATTGACTATGTAGTTATTTTGAGGCTCTTGAGATATTCTCTATTTTCAAACTAGACACTCACAGATAACAGCCCACAAGGAGGGCATCAAAATCTTTTTCTCGATCAAAAGTTAACTGGTTGACTATTTTCTCTTCTAGTAGGACTTAGGCGCTGGCAAAAACATCAAATATTAAGGGTATGTTTTAGAACATTCAAGCTGAGTTTTTCGGTTATTTATACTTAGCAATTGATGCTTGAAAAAGCCTGAAATCAGCAATTATCCTAAATGAACATACTCATGAATTTGTACAGTGCTTAAGACTTAGATAGTTTGAAAATAGTTAGAGAAGGGATAGGTACAAGCCTTTTGTTCGGATGAATTTTCAATAAATTTGCCGATCCTCAGAGTTGACGTATAAAGTATGCCGAGAATGTCAAATTTCGGTGGATTTTTGTGCATGGAAATCATACAGACAACAGATACATTGAGAACTGAAGTTACTAAAAAAATCGATTGAGGTAGGTAAAAGTCATGGCAAATATCATTGGAAGCAACGGTAACGATACCCTACAGGGTAGTAATGGTAGCAAGGATACCTTGACTGGTGGAGGCGGCAAGGATAAATTTGTTTACGACTACTACTACTACGGCAGTACTGATATCATCACCGATTTTGGTGGCGTAGGTAAAGGAACAAACCCGACAGCAGCAGTCATTGCCGAAGTGGACACCCTAAATTTCCAGAGCGATGGCTCCACTGCCCAAAAGTTGCTGCTGACCCAGAATAGCAACAATCTAGAAATCAGCTTTGAAGGGGATGCTTATGAAACGAGATTTTTTGGTGGCCCAGTTATCCTGCAAAACTTTGCCCTAGAAAACTTAGATAACCTCAGCAAATCTACAGGAGCGACTGTAGACTTAGGAAATATTCTGTTTTATGGGCAAACTAGCATTACTGACAGCTTTGATGTCTTCAATGCCAATTCCACCCAAAGCACTATTTTCAACAAGAACACAGTTACTTTTCTTAACGACCTCGACAATAATGTTAGCGGCTTTGACAACTCAGATGATGTCATCAATGCTCAGGGAGGCAATGACATCATTGACGGATTGAGTGGGAATGACATACTGAGAGGTGGTGCGGGTAATGACTCCCTCATTGGCGGTGCGGGCAATGATACTCTCGTTGGTGGTGTGGGCAATGAATCGGTGGTTGGGGGCAATGACTCCCTTGTTGGTGGTACTGGTAACGATTACTTGAATGTTGAATTTTCAAAAGGTGATAACACCCTCGAAGGTGGGGCTGGTAACGATATTTTGGATGCTGGGGCAACATCTGGCAATAACTTACTCTCTGGGGGCGATGGCAATGATTCTCTTTACACCTCTAACGTTTATAGCAGGGTCAGTGGCTACATTTATTACTCCTCCTCAAGCAATAATACCCTCAACGGTGGCGCTGGTGACGATACCTTAAATGCTCAGTCTCCATTAGGCAATAATTTACTCTCTGGGGGGGATGGCAATGATTATCTCTCCAGTTCTGGGGTCAATGAGTATAGAAGCTACTTTTTTAGCTCTTCAGGCAAGAATACCCTCGATGGTGGCGCTGGTAACGATACCTTGAGCGCTGAGTATTCATCAGGTAATAACTTACTCTCTGGGGGTGATGGCGATGATTCTCTCTCCATCTCTGCCTTTGTCTTCATATCTGGCGATAGCGGTGGTTATTTGTCCTCTTCAGGCAATAACACCCTCAACGGTGGTGCTGGTAACGATACCTTGAGTGCTGAACATTCAACTGGCAATAACTTATTCTCTGGGGGTGATGGCAATGATTCCTTCTATCTAAGCCCCACATATCCAGATACTGCTCTCTCTAATTTAGTGACTCAAACGGTAGATGGAGGTAGGGGTGACGATTTGTTGTCCGTCGATTATGGGTTGGCTACAGAGGGTATTGTTTCAACTTTCAATCCGACTAATAACAGTGGAGTAATTACGGCGGGTACGTATCGGGTTAACTACAGCAATATCGAACGATTGAATATCTTAGGTACAACCTACAATGACAACATTGTGGGAAATGATGGCAACGATACGCTTTCCACGGGCACGAGTGGCAATGATACCATCGATGGGGGTAAGGGTGACGATGTGTTGTCCGTCAATTACAGCAATGCTACAGGTGCTATTACAACGATATTCAATCCGACTACTAACATTGGAGTAATTACGGCGGACACGTATCGGGTTAACTACAGCAATATCGAACGATTAAATATCTCAGGTACAACCTACAATGACAATATTGTGGGAAATGATGGCAACGATACGCTTTCCACAGGTACGAGTGGCAATGATGCGATCGATGGGGGTAAGGGTGACGATGTGTTGTCCGTGGATTACAGCAATTACGGCAATGCTACAAGGGGTATCACAACGACATTCAATGCCACTAATAACATTGGAGTAATTACGAATGGCACGAATCAGGTTAGCTACAAAAATATCGAACGATTGAATATATCGGGTACATATTACGATGACTCGATTGTGGGGAATAGTGGCAATGATACGATTATTGGCGGCTATGGTGGCAATGATACGATTATTGGCGGTGCAGGTAATGATATCCTCGCAGGTGGGAATGGTAACGATACTCTAACTGGTGGCACCGGCAATGATACATTTGTTTACAACTTGAACGAGAGCAACTTTGACATAGGCACTGATATAATCACTGATTTCGGTGGCATTGGTAAAGGCTCAAATTCCTCAGCAACGGTGATTTCCTCTTTAGACACCTTGGAATTTACAGGTAGTTTCTTCACTGCTGAAAATCTGCAATTAACTCAAAATGGTAACAACTTAGAACTTACCTTTGCAGATTTTGCTAATACCAAAGTCATTCTGCAAAACTTCAAATTAGAAAACCTGGATAATCTGCCAGCAACTTCTTCACAACCAGCTATTGGCAATATCCTGTTTGATGGACAAACCAGCATCGTTGACAGTTTTGATGTATTTGATGCTAATTCCACTCAAACTAGCCTGTTCAATAGGAACACTGTTACCTTCCTCAATGACCTTGACAATAACATTACGGGTTTTGACAACTCAGATGATGTCATCAATGGTCAGGGGGGTGACGACATCATCGACGGCAAAAGTGGTAATGATCTTTTGAGAGGTGGTGTAGGAAATGATACTCTCATTGGGGGTGTGGGAAATGATACTCTTATTGGCGATGCGGGAAATAATACCTTTAACGGTGGTACTGGTGACGATCGCTTGAATGCTAGCGATTCAACAGGCAATAATAACCTAGAAGGAGGTGCAGGTAATGATAGCTTGAGTGCTAGCGGTTCAACAGGCGATAACCTGCTCTCTGGAAGCGATGGCAATGATACTCTTGACATCTCTGGCTACGCCAACTACTCCCGCTACTCCCCCCGCCTAGACTCTCGCTCTTTAGGCAATAATACCCTCAATGGAGGCGCAGGTGACGATAGCTTGAGTGCTGGCGGTTCAAAAGGTGATAACCTGCTCTTTGGGGGCGATGGCAATGATTCTCTTGATATCTCTGGTGGCTACTACAATGGTTCCGACAACAACACCGACTCTCGCTCTTTAGGCAATAACACCCTTAATGGTGGTGCTGGTGACGATACCTTGAGTGCTAACGGTTCAAAAGGCGATAACCTGCTCTCTGGAGGCGATGGCAATGATTCTATTTACATCTCCGGCAGCTACGACTCCTATCCTAATAACAACCGCGACTTTCGCTCTTTAGGCAATAACACCCTCAATGGAGGTGCTGGTAACGATCGCTTGAGTGCTAGCGGTTCAACAGGTGATAACCTGCTCTCTGGAGGTGATGGCAATGATTCTCTTGACATCTCTGGCAACTCCTACTCCACCATCGACTCTCGCTCTTTAGGCAATAACACCCTCAACGGGGGTGCTGGTAACGATACCTTGAATGCTGGCGGTTCAAAAGGTGATAACCTACTCTTTGGCGGCGATGGCAATGATTCTCTTGACATCTCTGGCAGCTATAACAATTACTACGGCTCCTTCTACGACTCTCGATCATCTGGCAATAATACCCTAGAAGGTGGTGCAGGTAGCGATCGCTTGAGTGCTGGCGGTTCAAAAGGTGATAACCTGCTCTCTGGAGGCGATGGTAATGATACTCTCTCTGCCTCTAGTGCTTCTGGTAAAAACACCCTCAAAGGTGGTAATGGCAATGACTATCTCACAGGTGGCAATGGTAATGATAGCCTCTACGGAGGAGCTGGTACTGATACCTTTACTTTCAATAGTTTCCATGAAGGTCTTGATACTATTTATGACTTTAATGCCACTGATGAATTGATTCAGGTATCTGCTACTGGTTTTGGTGGCGGGTTGTCAACAGGTTCACTTAAGACAAGTCAGTTTACCATCGGAACATCTGCAACAACAAGCAATCAACGATTTATCTATGACAACACTATCGGTGCGTTGTATTTTGACCTTGATGGCAGTGCAGGTACATTTAGTCAGGTAAAATTTGCACAACTATCTGGTGGTGTGACACTAACTGAAAATAACTTTGCAGTCGTTTAATCTTTAATCGGTACGGATTGCAAGGTGCTTTTGTAAGTACCTTGCATTTGATTCCTGAATGCAATTACTCTTACTGAAAAAATAAATTTAGGTAGGTAAAAATTATGGCAAATATCAATGGCACTAAGGGGAACGATACCCTACAGGGTAGCAATGATGGCAACGACACCTTAACTGGTGGAGGTGGTAAGGATTTTTACGACATCACCGGCAACAACGTTTATACCATCACCGATTTTGGTGGCATAGGTAAAGGCGTAAATCCTTTGGCAGAAGTAATTGCTGAAGTGGATACCCTAATATTTTCAGGCGATTTATCTGCTAAAAATCTACTGCTGACCCAGAATAGCAACAATCTGGAAATCACTTTTGAAGAAGACTATAGTCCTAAAGTCATCCTGCAAAACTTTGCTCTGGAAAACCTCGATAACCTCAGCAAATCTACAGGAGCAACTGTAGACTTGGATAATATGCTGTTTAATAATAATGGAGAAACTAATATTACAGACAGCTTAGATGTTTTCAATGCCAACTCCACTCAAAGTACTATCTTCAACAAGAATACTGTCACCTTCCTTAACGACCTGAACAATAATGTTAACGGCTTTGACAACTCAGATGATGTCATAAATGGTCAGGGTGGTGATGACATCATTGATGGCAAAAGTGGCAACGACCTTTTGAGGGGTGGTACAGGAAATGATACTCTCACTGGTGGTGCGGGAAATAATACTCTCATTGGTGGTGTAGGGAATGATATCTTGGATGTTGATTTTTCAACAGGCGATAACATCCTCAAAGGTGGCGCTGGTGACGATAGAGTAATTGCTGGGGCTTCAAAAGGCAATAACTTACTCTCTGGGGACGATGGCAATGATTATCTTGATACCTCATACATTTCTACTGAAGAAGGATACAGCTTTATTGGCTCTTTAGGCAATAACACCCTCAACGGTGGCGCTGGTAACGATACTTTGCGTGCTGAATCTCCAGAAGGCAATAACTTACTCTCTGGGGGTGATGGTAATGATTCTCTCTCTACCTCTGGCTTTAATCCATATAGAGCGTACTTTAATTTTAACTCTTCAGGCAATCACACCCTAGAAGGTGGTGCTGGTGACGATACTTTGCGTGCTGAGTTTTCAACAGGCAATAACTTGCTCTCTGGGGACGATGGCAATGATATTCTTGACATTTCTGGCGATTTCGTCCTGTACGGCACTGGTGCGGGGAATTATTACCCTTCATCAGGTAATAACACCCTCAACGGTGGTGCTGGTGACGATACATTCTTTGCTCGGCATTCAATAGGCAATAACTTATTTTCTGGGGGCAATGGCAATGATTCTTTCTATATAACCACGTTATCTCCAGATGCTACCCTCCCTAATTTAGTGACTCAAACGGTAGATGGGGATGAGGGTGAAGATTTGTTATCCGCCGATTACAGCTTCGCTACAGAAAAGATAATTTCAACTTTCAATGCTATTACCAACATTGGAGAAATTATCACGGGTACATATCGGGTTAGCTACAAGGATATCGAAAGATTAAATATTTCAGGTACTGTCTACGATGACAACATTGTGGGGAGTAATGGGAATGATACGATCTCTTGGGGCAATGGTGGCAAAGATACCATCGATGGGGGTCAGGGTGAAGATGTGTTGTCCGTTGATTATAAAGACATTAATACCCCTGGGGGTGTCACAACGACTTTCAATGCCGCTACAAACATTGGAGAAATTACGGCAAGCACGAATCAGGTTAGCTACAAAAATATCGAACGATTAAATATTTTTGGTACAACTGACAATGACAACATTGTTGGGAACAGTGGGAACGATACACTCTCTGGGGGCTATGGTGGCAAAGATACCATCGATGGGGGTGCTGGTGATGATGTGTTGTACGTCAGTTTCAATAATGTAAATACAAAGGGGATAACAACGGCTTTTAATGCTACTACAAATAGTGGAGTAATTACGGCGGGTACAAATCGGGTTGAATACAAGAATATCGAACGATTAAATATCTTAGGTACATATGATAATGACAACATTGTAGGGAACAATGGGGACGATACGCTCGTTGGGGGTGGGGACTATGATGATAAAGACACCCTAAACGGCGGTGCAGGTAATGATGTCCTCACAGGCCAGTATGGTAACGACATTCTAATTGGTGGTGTAGGTGATGATACCCTGACAGGCGGGTATGGTGACAACACCCTAACCGGTGGCGCTGGCAATGATAAATTTGTTTACAACATCGGCGACGGTAACAATATTATCACCGATTTCGGTGGCATTGGTAAAGGCTCAAATCCCTCAGCAACGGTGATTGACTCCTTAGATACCTTGGAATTTACAGGTAGTTTCTTCACCGCTCAAAATCTGCTATTAACTCAAAATGGTAACAACTTAGAACTTACCTTTGAAGATTTCGCTAATACCAAAGTCATTCTGCAAAACATCAAATTAGAAAACCTGGATAATCTGCCAGCAACTTCTTCACGTCCAGCTATTGGCAATATCCTGTTTGGTGGACAAACCAGCATCACCGACAGTTTTGATGTGTTTGATGCTAATTCCACTCAAACTAGCTTGTTTAATAGGAACACTGTTACCTTCCTCAATGACCTCGATAATAACATTACGGGTTTTGACAACTCCAATGATGTCATCAATGGTCAGGGGGGTGACGACATCATCGACGGCAAAAGTGGTAATGACATGCTGAGAGGTGGTGCAGGAAATGATATTCTCATTGGCGGTGTGGGAAATGATACTCTGGTTAATCGTCTAGGCAATGATACTCTTGACGGTGGTACTGGTGACGATAGCTTGAATGCTAGCGGTTCAACAGGCGATAACCTGCTCTCTGGAGGCGATGGCAATGATTCTCTCGACATCTCTGGCAACTCCAAGTCTGCTACCAACTTTCTCGAGTACTCCTACGACTCTCGCTCCTTGGGGAATAACATCCTAGAAGGTGGTGCTGGTGACGATAGCTTGAATGCTGGCGGTTCAAAAGGTAATAATCTCCTCTCTGGGGGCGATGGCAATGATTCTCTCTCCGTCTTTGGCTACAGCGACACCTTAGCCGCCACTGACTCTCGCTCAGAGGGCAATAACACTCTTAACGGAGGTGCAGGTAACGATACTTTGGATGCTGGCGGTTCAAAAGGGGATAACCTGCTCTCTGGGGGCGATGGCAATGATACTTTTACAACCTATGGCGCTTCTGGTAATAACACCCTCAACGGAGGTGTGGGTGACGATACATTGCATGCTGATTATTCAACAGGTGATAACCTGCTCTCAGGGGGCGATGGTAATGATACTTTTACAGCCTATGGCGCTTCTGGTAAGAATATCTTTACAGGTGGCAATGGCAATGACTATTTCATAGGTGGCAGTGGTAATGATAGTCTCTATGGAGGAGCTGGTACTGATACCTTTGTTTTCCTTGGTTACAATGAAGGTGTTGATAATATTTATGACTTCAACGCCACGAATGAACTGATTCAGGTATCATCTGGTTTTGGTGGCGGGTTGTCAATAGGTTCACTTAAGACAAGTCAGTTTACTGTCGGAACATCTGCAACGACAAGCAATCAACGATTTATCTATGACAACACTATAGGTGCGCTGTATTTTGATCAAGATGGCAGTGCAGGTACATTTACTCAAGTGAAATTTGCACAACTATCTGGTGGTGTGACACTAACTGAAAACAACTTTGCAGTCG